>DAITMI010000064.1:0-15599 GCA_036835225.1 Rhodoferax sp.
TGCATGTAGCGAATCAACCAGCCCCACGGCACATCGCGCATGATGTACTCAACCGAACCGAATGCCAGCGCAGCATCGGGCTTGTAGTGCATCACCAGAAAAATACCGGTGACAATTTGAATCACCAGCACCAACAGCGAGAGTGAGCCAAAAATGTACCAAAAGTTGAAATTCTTCGACGCGTAGTACTCGCTCATGTGCTCTTTGAAGAGCTTGGACGCCGGAAACCGGTTGTCCACCCAGTTGAGCAGCTTTTCGCCGGCAGGCGCGTTCGGGGAGATCTCGTGGAATTCAGCCATGTCGTTCGTCCTTAGGCTTGTCTGTCTTCACCGATGAGCAACTTGGCATCGGAGAGATACATGTGGGGCGGTACTTCGAGGTTATCCGGTGCGGGCTTGTTCTTATAGACGCGCCCGGCCAAATCAAAGGTGGAGCCATGGCAGGGACAGAAGAAGCCACCCTGCCAATCGTCTGGCAAGGAGGGCTGGGGACCCGGCGTGAACTTGTCGGAGGGAGAACATCCCAGATGCGTGCAAATACCTACGACCACCAGGTATTCCGGCTTGATGGAGCGCGTTTCATTGCGCGCGTAGGGGGGCGCCTGCTCGGCCGGCTTGCGCTCAGATTTGGGATCCGCCAATTGCGCATCCAGCTTCGGCAAAGCGGCCAACTCTTCCGGCGTGCGACGCATGATCCACACCGGCTTGCCACGCCATTCCACCGTCATTTTCTCCCCTGGCTTGAGCGCAGAGATGTCCGCCTCTACCGCCGCGCCCGCCGCTTTGGCTTTTTCAGAGGGCTGAAAACTACTGACAAAGGGGATGACAGCAGCTATACCGCCCACGGCACCAGCGCAACTGGACGCGATCAGCCACGTCCGTTTACTGGCGTCGCTCGGGCCGTTGTCGACAAGGGTTTCACTCATGAGAATCCTCAATGAAAAACATCGCTATTGGGGGAAATCGGTGCGATTGTAACTGACCGTTCAAGGCGAACTTAGCGCTTGCTACTTGAGGCTTGCGCGTGACGATTGCGCAACGGTCCGCTTTGTGGCAATACTCGCTCCTCTCATTCAAACAGGGCTTTCAATCATGGGCATGATGCAAGAGTTCAAGGAATTTGCCGTCAAAGGCAATGTGATGGATCTCGCCGTGGGTGTGATCATCGGCAGCGCTTTCGGCAAGATAGTCGAGTCGGTGGTGGGCGACCTGATCATGCCGCTGGTTGGGGCCGTGTTTGGGAAACTGGATTTTTCCAGCCTGTTTATCGTGCTGCGGCAACCGCCAACGGACACGGTGATGACGCTCGACGCGCTGAAAAAAGCCGGCGTTCCGGTATTGGCCTATGGCAACTTCATCACGGTCGCCGTCAATTTCGCAATTTTGGCGTTCATCATTTTCATCATGGTCAAACAAATCAACCGCCTGAAGAAAGCGACGCCACCAGCGCCTGCGGTGACGGCCGAAGACGTGTTGCTGTTGCGCGAGATTCGCGACAGCCTAAAAAGGTAATGTTGCTATATAAATAGTAGCGTTAGACGCATAATTGACGAGGGCTAGAAGCTGATTTATCTATAATAATGACAGCTGGCACAGCTGCCGCGCCACGCGGATCGCCTCGACCAGGCTGGACGCATCGGCCTGCCCCGTGCCGGCAATGTCAAAGGCCGTGCCGTGATCCGGACTGGTGCGCACCAGCGGCAAGCCCAGCGTCACGTTGACGCCCTTTTCCACGCCGAGGTATTTCACCGGGATCAGGCCTTGGTCGTGGTACATCGCCACCACGACATCAAATGCGCCGGGCTGGCCGTCTTTGGCGCGCGCCCGCATGAACACCGTATCCGGTGCGAACGGCCCACTGACCTGCAGGCCCTGGGAACGAGCCGCCGCAATCGCCGGCGCAATGATGTCAACTTCTTCACGGCCAAACAGGCCGCCCTCGCCGGCATGCGGATTCAGGCCCGCCACCCCGATGCGCGGCCTATGACCCAAAGTCGCCGCCAACGCCTCATGCGTGATGCGCAGCGTCTGCAATACATTGTCAAACGTCACCGCTTCGATCGCGTCACGCAAAGACACATGAATGCTGACCAGCACCACGCGCAGCTCGTCATTGGCCAGCATCATGCGCACCGGCATAGCGGCCAGCGCCGTGCCCGCATGCGCCGCCGCCAAGGCCTGCAGCATTTCCGTGTGGCCCGGGTAGTTGGCATGCGGTGCACCCGCCAGCGCCAGCGCTTCCTTGTGCAGCGGTGCCGTCACCAGGGCCGCGACCTCACCGCGCAAAGCGGCCTGCGCGGCCCAGACCACGCACTCAGCGGCCAGTCTGCCAGCGCTGGCACTCACCCGCCCGAACGGCACCGGTGCCGCCAACGCCCCGACCTGCAACACCGGCAGGCAACGCGGTGGCGTGCCGAGTGCTTCGGCGGGCGACTCGATCAGCGCGACCGGCAGCGGGATCTGACCCGCGCTGATCAGCTGCACCGCCCGCCGCAGCGTCGCTACATCGCCGACCACAAAGCAGCCTCGTGTGGCCTCGGGTGCATCCCGAAACGCCTTGGCGATGATCTCGGGGCCAATCCCGGCCGGGTCGCCGAGCGTGATGGCAATCGGTTTGTTCATGCTGTGCCCCTCTCTGGTTCCGCCCCGACTGAAACTGATTTCATGCCGGGTTGTCGATATCAATGAACTCGTGCGCCAGCCCGAGCTGCGCCGCCACATGCGCGGCCACGGCGGGTGCGCCATAACGTTCGCTGGCATGGTGCCCACAGGCCAGATAGGCCACGCCGCATTCGCGCGCATAGTGTGCCTGCGGCTCGGAAATTTCGCCGGTGATGAAGGCATCCGCCCCGGCGGCAATCGCCGCTTCAAAATAGCTTTGCGCCCCACCGCTGCACCATGCTATTTTTTTTATAGCGCGCTGCGCTGCATTGACGAGAACTACCGGCCGCTTTAACTGATGTTGAACGTGCTGCGCCAGCACATCGGCACTCTCGAAGCAGGCAGCATCCGTGCGCTCGCCCAGGAAGCCCAAGTCCTGCTCGCCGAAGCGGGCCTGCGCCCGCAGACCCAGCAGCAAGCCCAGTTGCGCGTTATTGCCCAGCTCCGGGTGCGCGTCCAGCGGCAGATGGTAAGCAAACAGGTTGATGTCGTGCGCCAGCAGCAGCGCCAGGCGCTGCTTCAGCCAGCCGGTGACACAGCCGTCCTGACCGCGCCAGAACAGACCGTGGTGCACAAAAATGGTGTCGGCCTGGGCCGCAATGGCCGCTTCAATCAGCGCCCGGCTGGCGGTAACGCCCGAGACGATTTTGCGCACGCTGGCGGTGCCTTCCACCTGTAAACCGTTGGGGCCGTAGTCACGAAAACGCGCGGGCTGCAGCAGCGCGTCAAAGGTCTGCAACAGCAGTGTGCGGTCGGTCATGGCAACATTGTCGGTGAAGTCTCCGACGCAGCCACCGGCCCGTCCAACTCTACCGTGCTGTCGCAGCCCTGGCCGACGGCGATCCATCGTTTTGCCAGCTGCGCCAGGCCGGGTGCCAGCCAAGGTGCCAGCCGGCCAAAGAACCGGGGCAATGCGCTGTGCAATACATCCAGCGGCGCACTGAGGGCGCCACAACGATACTGCTGCGCCTCGCCCTGCCAGCGCACCGCGACACACGCGCCATGTCGGCGCCCCGAGAGAACCATGCCCAGCGGGCACGGCTCCAGCAGGCAGCACACGCCACAACCATTGCAGGGCGCGCCCGGCACCGGCTTGGACGCGGCATCGGGGTGAATCAGGATGACCTGGTGTATCTTGGACATGGAACTGATGGACTGTACAGGCCCAGGCGCTGTGGCGCCGAAACACCAGGCGATGAAACCCCGCGCCAGGCCACAGCTCTGCATGACGCCTACAATTTGGAATTGGTCTTTTGACTCGTCCATTTACGGAGAGGGCGTACCGCCCGCACTATTTTCATGAAACGTTTCTGGTTGTTGTTTTCCCAAACGGTCACCGTGCTGCTGGCGGCGTATTTTGTGGTCGGCACGCTCAAGCCGGATTGGCTGGGCAATCGGCCCTCCCGCTCAGGCGCAGTGGCCCTGCTGGAGGCGCCCGCCACCAACGCCGGCGCGGTGCCGCCGGGCAGCTTCCGGCTGGCGGCGCAAAAATCATCGGCGGCGGTGGTCAGCATCAATACCAGCAAAGCGGCCCAAAGAAATCCGCGCAGCGACGATCCCTGGTTCAAGTTCTTCTTTGGCGAGCAGGGCAATGAGCCGCAGGTCGGGCTGGGCAGCGGCGTCATTGTGAGTGCCAGCGGCTATATCCTGACCAACAACCATGTGGTGGAGAGTGCCGATGAGATTGAGGTGATCCTCAACGACAGCCGCCACGCGCGCGCCAAAGTGATTGGGACCGACCCGGATACCGACGTCGCCGTCCTGAAAATTGAGCTGGACCGACTGCCGGTCATTGTGCTGGGCAACTCCGATGCGCTGCAAGTGGGGGACCAGGTATTGGCCATCGGCAACCCCTTTGGCGTCGGACAGACCGTGACGGGTGGCATTGTCAGCGCGCTGGGGCGCAACCAGCTGGGCATCAACACGTTTGAGAACTTCATCCAGACCGACGCTGCCATCAACCCCGGCAATTCCGGCGGCGCGCTGGTGGACACCAACGGCAATCTGTTGGGCATCAATTCCGCTATTTATTCACGCTCGGGCGGCAGCATGGGCATTGGCTTTGCCATTCCGGTGTCCACCGCCAAACTGGTGATGGAGGGCATTGTGAAGGACGGGCAGGTCACGCGCGGCTGGATCGGCGTGGAGCCGAACGATTTATCACCGGAACTGGCTGAGACCTTCGGCGTCAAGGCGCAAGCGGGCGTGATCATCACCGGCGTGCTGCAAAACGGACCGGCGGCGCAAGCGGGTATCCGGCCCGGCGATGTCATCACCAATGTGGCGGGAAAACCGGTCAGCAATGTCTCCGAGTTGCTGACCAGCGTTGCCGCCCTGAAGCCAGGTACGGCGTCGAAATTCAGCCTGCTTCGTCGGGATGAAAAAGTCGAGCTCGATGTGACCCCCGGGGTGCGGCCCAAACCGCGCAGAGTGGCGCAGTAAATGAAAAAGAGCGCTGACAAGGCGCTCTTTTTGTATAGCTGCTGACGCCCATTCATCAAGGGCTGTCATCGCCATTTCTGCCTCTAAGGTTTTGCTGCTTCAGCACCTTCCTCCGGCGCCTGCGTGTGCTTGATGAACACCTGTGCGGCCAGGATGCCAACCTCGTACAACAGGTACATCGGCACCAACAAAGCCAGCATGGACACAGGATCCGGCGGCGTGACCAGCCCAGCGACCGCGGCCGCACCGACCACAAAATAAGTACGAAATGACTTGAGCTGCGCAATCGTCACGATACCCATGCGAGCCAGAATAACGACAACAATGGGTACTTCAAACGCCACGCCAAAGGCGATAAACATGGTGATAACAAAGTCAAGATAAGCCTCGATGTCTGGACTGACCGCCACGGATATCGGCGCCATTTTCTGAATCGCCGGAAAGGCTTGCCCGAACACGAAAAAATAGCAGAACGCCGCACCCGTATAAAACAAAATGGTGCTGGCCGCCACCAGCGGCAGCACCAGCTTTTTCTCGTGCTTGTAGAGGCCCGGCGCCACAAAGGCCCAGACCTGATAAAGAATCCACGGCAGGGACAAACCAATAGCGGCCAGCACCGATACCTTGATCGGCACCAGAAATGGTGACACCACGCCCACGGCAATCATCCGCGAGCCCTCCGGCAGTGCCTTGACCAGCGGCATTGCCAGCAAGTCATAGAGCATTGAGGGACCAGGGTAGAACAGCAAGACCGCCAGTACGGCGGCGACACCATACAGCGAGTGCAACAGCCGGTCGCGCAACTCAAACAGGTGCTGTACGAAGGGCTGTTCGGTTCCGGCCAGTTCGTCTTCTTTATTGACAGGGTCAGTCATCAGCTAACTTTGGAAGGTCGAAAACGGGCCACGCGGGCAGCCCCCGACAAGGCCCGGGTGCGGGTACCCGTGCGGGCTTTGTACCAGCTTGGGGTGGCACCCTGCTTGAGGCGCCATTTCTTCCGCGGGTGTTTGTACTCGGGAAAGCCGGTATAGGAGTCGCCGGAGAGCGTACTCGATGCCAGTCCGGTCGCGTCGGCCCAGCTTTTTTCAAAATCGGCGGCGCTGGTCTGGATCGAATTTTCAACATCACGCGCCGCGCTTTCCACCGTGTCCTTCATTTTCTTGAGCTCGTCAAGGTCCATGGACCGATTGACTTCGGCTTTGACATCGGCCACATAGCGGCGCGCCCGCCCCAGCAGGGTGCCGATGGTCTTGGCCAGACCCGGCAACTTTTCGGGACCAATAACGACGAGCGCGATCCCGCCAATAATGGCCAGCTTGGTGATCCCAATATCAATCACTTACACCCATCCCGCGAATTCAGCCGCTGATCCAGACAAGCCGGAGCCTAAGCTATCAGGCCTTGGTCTTGGCTTCGACATCAATCGTTTCTTTGGCGGTAGCCGAGCTTGCGCCGACCTGCTGTGCCACGCCGGTCACGGGCGCGTCAGCTGCTTTGTCGGTACCGTCTTTCATGCCATCCTTGAAGCCCTTGACCGCACCACCCAGGTCCGAGCCAATGTTACGGAGCTTCTTGGTACCAAAAATCACGATGATGATGACCAAAAAAATAATCAAATGTGTTGTCGAAAATCCCATGAGTTTCTCCTAGCGAATAATGCCAATTTTACTCGGCGATGTAGATCCAGCGCTTGAACCGTCGAAATTAGCCCTGGAAATTAACCCTTGAGCCAGGGCCGCGCCCCGCCCATCACATGAATATGCAGATGATGCACCTCCTGGCGCCCCTCTGCACCCGTGTTGCTCAAAATGCGAAAACCCCCATCCGGGTAAGGGTTGCAGCCCTCCTGCAAGGCCAGCTTGGGCAGCAGCGCCATCATCCGACCCAACAGCGCGGCGTGCTCGGGGCCGACGTGCGCCATCGAGGGAATGTGCATTTTGGGGATCATCAGGAAATGCACTGGCGCCCACGGGTTGATGTCGTGGAATACAAACATTTCCTCATCCTGGAACACCACCTTGGATGGAATTTTGCCAGCAACAATTTTGCAAAACAGGCAATCCGGGTCGCTTTCAACAATCGATTCCATCATGCGGCGAACTCCATGGGCAGCCCCTTGTTCATGCGCACCATGCCACTGACGATGCGGTAGAGAAACCAGATGGAAATCAGGCACCAGGCAATCCAGCCCGGCAAAATGAAAAGAAACCACAGCGGTGCCGTCACCGCATAGAGCAGCGCTGCCATCACGACGGTGCGGATGCGCCAGCGAAAGTGCGAAGCATGCCAGGTGCCCACGGCCTCGGAGCGTTTCACCAGGTCGATGACCAACGCCACAATCAGCAGCACCGGGCCAAACTGCCCGCCCGGAATCAAGGCGCCGATCGCCACGATCAAATGCAGGATGTAACTGATGGTGCCAACCGTGTTGAGCGATTGGAGTTTTTCAAGGTCCGGGGTGTCCTGATTCATTGGCCCGCCCCTTCGCGCGCGAGCACCTTGCGCAAGGCCTTTTCTTCGATACCACTGGTGCCGGCACGCCGGTCCAGCTCGGCCACCACATCGGCCGGTGTCAGGCCGTAATGCGCCAGCGCAATCATGCAGTGGAACCACAGGTCCGCCACTTCGCAGACGATCTTGGCCTTGTCGCCGCCATGGTCGGCATCTTTGGCCGCCATCACCACTTCGGTGGCTTCCTCGCCGATCTTTTTCAGGAAGGCGTCGGGCCCCTTGTGCAGCAGACGCGCCACGTAACTGGCATCCGGATTGCCACCCTGTTGCGGCAAGCGACTTTCAATGACCCGGGCCAAGGCGGTCAGTGAATCAGGGACGGAACCCTGGGAGGAAAGGTTGGATGACATAGACCCCTATTTATAGATGGTTTGCGGGTCTTTCAAGACCGGCTCGGTGACTTTCCAGACACCGTTCTCATAGACGGTGAAAAAGCAGCTGTGACGGCCGGTGTGGCAGGCAATACCGGGCTCATGCCCGAGCTGGGTGACTTTGAGCAAGATCACGTCATTGTCGCAGTCCATGCGGATTTCATGCACCTTCTGCACATGGCCCGATTCTTCGCCCTTGAACCACAGTTTGTTGCGCGAACGGCTGAAATACACCGCCTGCCCCAGTTCGGCCGTCTTTTGCAAGGCCTCGCGGTTCATCCAGGCGAACATCAACACATCGTTGCTGCCCTGCTCCTGCGCAATCACTGGCACCAGCCCCTTGGCGTCCCAGCGAATATGTTTTAACCAGCTCACGGGGGAATCATTCGTCATTTGGATTTGCTACTTAATTAATAGCTGCCTACGCAGCATCGACGGGGGCTAGAGGCCTAAAAGGCTTAAATTCTGACCGGGATACCGCGCTCGGCCATTCTGGCTTTGGCCTGCGCTACCGTGAATTCGCCGTAGTGGAAAATGCTGGCGGCCAACACCGCGTCGGCGCCACCGATCTGAATGCCATCGGCCAGGTGGTCCAGGGTGCCGACACCGCCGGAGGCAATCACCGGCACGCCCACGGCGTCGCTGACGGCGCGCGTCAGCGCCAGATCGAAACCGGCCTTGGTGCCGTCGCGGTCCATACTGGTGAGCAAAATTTCACCAGCGCCGCGCCGCGCCATTTCGCTGGCCCAGGCCACCGCATCCAGCCCGGTATTTTTGCGCCCGCCGTGGCTGTACACATCCCAACCTTCGCCCACGGCCTGGCCGTGGCCATCAAGCCGCAGGACATCCGCCGCCAGTCGGCGCTTGGCATCGATCGCCACCACGATGCACTGCGCGCCGTACTTGGCCGAGGCAGCGTCAATCACCTGCGGGTTGGCAATCGCCGCCGAGTTGAAACTGATCTTGTCGGCGCCGGCGTTGAGCAAGCGCCGGACATCGTCCACGGTGCGCACGCCGCCGCCGACCGTGAGCGGGATGAACACCTGCGAGGCCACCGCCTCGATGATGTGCAGGATCAGGTCGCGCCCGTCACTGGTGGCGGTGATGTCGAGAAAGGTGAGCTCATCCGCGCCCTGTTCGTTGTAGCGCGCGGCAATCTCCACCGGGTCGCCGGCGTCGCGCAGCGCCACAAAGTTGACCCCTTTGACGACCCGGCCACCGGTGACGTCGAGGCAGGGAATGATGCGTTTGGCGAGCATGGTCAGGCGACGCCGGGTCGCCCCAAGGCGACTGCAGCCCCCTCGCGGGGCAGCGTCGTGCACGAAGTGACAAGCGTGGGGGGCATGCGGCCTGTCGCCGGGCCGCCCCAAGGCAGGCCAGCCCCCTCGGGGGGCAGCGCAGCACACGAAGTGGCAAGCGTGGGGGTCATATTCCTAGCCGTTCAGCGCGTCCGCCCGCTCTTGCGCGGCGGCAAAGTCCAGATCGCCGGAGTAGATGGCGCGGCCGCAAATGACGCCTTCGACGCCTTTGTCTTCGACGGCACACAAGGCTTCAATGTCGGCCATGTTGCTCAGCCCACCGGAGGCAATCACCGGAATGCTCAGGGCTTGCGCCAGTTTGACGGTGGACTCTACATTGATGCCGGTGAGCATGCCGTCGCGACCGATGTCGGTGTAGATGATGGATTCGACCCCGTAGTCTTCAAACTTCTTGCCCAGGTCCACCACGTCATGGCGGGTCAGCTTGCTCCAGCCATCGGTGGCAACTTTGCCGTCCCGGGCATCCAGGCCGACGATGATGTGGCCGCCAAAGGCCGTGCAGGCATCCTGCAGAAAACCGGGGTTTTTAACAGCGGCCGTGCCGATGATGACGTAGCGCAGACCGGCATCCAGGTAGCGCTCAATGGTGTCCAGATCGCGGATGCCACCGCCGAGTTGCACGTCCACCTCGCTGCCCACTTCCTTCAGAATCTTGCGAATGGCCAGCTCATTTTTCGGGTGCCCCGCAAACGCGCCATTCAAGTCCACCAGGTGCAGACGCCGTGCGCCCTTGTCCACCCAGCTGCGGGCCATGACCGCCGGGTCTTCGCCAAAGGTGGTGGATTGGTCCATGTCGCCTTGTTTGAGGCGAACGCAGTGGCCGTCTTTTAAGTCAATTGCAGGGATTAAAAGCATGTTGCTTCAGGTTGGTGGAGGTAAGTGGGGAAAAGGCTTCGACAGGCTCAGCCCGAACGAGTGAGAGGATCAGGGGTTCCAGTGCAGGAAGTTCCGGTAGAGAGACAAACCGTGCTCGGCACTTTTTTCCGGGTGGAATTGGGTCGCAAAAATATTATCGCGCGCAATCGCCGAACTGAAGCGGCTGCCATAGTCGGTTTCGCCGACGCTGTGGCGTACATCCGACGGTCGGGCGTAAAAACTGTGCACAAAGTAGAAGTAGCTGCCATCGGGAATATCGCCCCAGACTGGGTGCGGCGCGCCGCCGTGGTTGTTGCGATAGACCTGGTTCCAGCCCATTTGCGGCACCTTGTAGCGGCTGCCGTCCGGCTGCAGCTGACCGGCCAACTCGAACTTGAGCACCTCGCCGTGGATCAGGCCCAAACCGGGGGTGCCGACGCCGGCCGGGCCCTCGGCGCTGTGATCGAGCAGCATTTGCATGCCAACACAGACGCCAAACAGCGGTTTGCTGGCTGCGGCTTCCAGCACCGACGCCAGCAGCCCCGAGTCCCGCAATTCACGCATGCAGTCCGGCATGGCGCCCTGCCCTGGCAGCACCACGCGCTCACAGGCGCGCACTTCGTCCGGGTTGGCGGTAATCAGCACCTGGTAACCGGTGCCGGCCGCGGCCGCCTGCACTGCCTGCGACACCGAACGCAGGTTGCCCATGCCGTAATCGACCACGGCCACGGTTTTGTTACGCCCAGCACTTACTATTAAATTCATAGCTACTTACGCAATACAGACGCGGGCTAGAGGCCTATTTGACATATAAAAATTACAAAGAACCCTTGGTCGAGGGGATGGTGCCCAAGGCGCGCGGATCGAGCTCCAGCGCGGCGCGCAGGGCGCGGGCGAAGGCCTTGAACACGGTCTCGGCCTGGTGGTGCGCATTCTCGCCGCGCAGGTTGTCGATGTGCAGTGTGACAAAGGCGTGGTTGACGAAGCCCTGGAAAAACTCGTGCGCCAACTGGCTGTCAAAGCTGCCGATCATGCCGCTCTTGAACGGCACATGCATGACCAGGCCGGGCCGGCCGGACAGGTCAATGACGACGCGCGACAGCGCCTCGTCCAGCGGCACGTAGGCGTGGCCATAGCGGCGAATGCCTTTTTTGTCGCCGACCGCCTGGTGCACCGCCTGGCCGAAGGCAATACCGACATCCTCCACCGTGTGGTGGCCGTCAATGTGCAGGTCGCCTTCGGCGTGGATGTCGAGGTCGATCATGCCGTGGCGGGCGATCTGGTCCAGCATGTGGTCAAAAAACCCGATGCCGGTGTGCAGCTTGGCCTGGCCGCTGCCATCCAGATTGACTTTGACGGTGATTTTAGTTTCGGCGGTATTGCGCGAGACTGCAGCGATGCGCGGGGCCGGCGTGGAGATGGAGGTAGTCATAGTGATTCTTGGAGGGCCGCCAACATGAGGCGATTTTCATCGGCGGTGCCAACGGTCAGGCGCAGGCAATTGGCCAGCAGTGGGTGCATTTTAGAAACGTTCTTGACCAATACTTTGCGCGACCGCATGCCGTCAAAGGTTTTTTGCGCATCGGCCACCCGCAGCAAGATCATGTTGGCATCGCTGGGATAGACCCGCACGCCGGGCAACTGCGCCAGCGCTTCTAAAAGCATAGCACGCTGCGCGCGCACGTCAAGGGCCTGCGCCGCAAAAACCGCTTGATGTTCGAGTGCAAACAAAGCGCACTCGCAGTTCAGCACGCTGATGTTGTAGGGTGGGCGCACCTTGTCGATCTCGGCCAGCAGGGCTTTTGGCCCCATCAGGTAACCGAGCCGCACACCGGCCAGCCCAAATTTGCTCAGGGTGCGCATCAGCAGCACATGGCCATGCCGCGCCAGCCGGTCGATGTAGCTTTGGCTGGCAAACGGCTGGTAGGCCTCGTCGATCACGACCAGACCACCCTGCGCGCCGACCGCCAGGATGATGTTCTCAATGACGACGTCATCCCACAGATTGGCGGTGGGATTGTTGGGATAGGCCAGGTAGGTGATGGCGGGCTGGTGCTCTTGAATTGCGGCCAGCATGGCGGCTTCATCGAGCTCAAAATCCGGCGTCAGGGGCACGCCGTGGAAGGCCAAGCCCTGCAACTGCGCGCTCAGGGCGTACATCACAAAACCCGGCACCGGCGCCAGCACGCGGGCGGGCTGGAAGCCGTTCGCGGCACTCGGTGGCACGGCACAGGCCAGCGCCAGCAGGCTGATCAATTCATCCGAGCCGTTGCCCAGCATGATGTCAAAACCGTCCGGCATGCCGGCGTAACGGGCGAGCGCGTGGCGCAGCGCATTGACCCGGTTATCCGGATAGCGGTTCAGCGCCAGCGCGCCCAGACGCTGCCCGAGCGCGACTTGCAGTTCGGCGGGCAGGCGGTGCGGGTTCTCCATGGCATCGAGCTTGACCATGCCGGCCGCGTCCTGGATGGCATAGGCGTGCATCGCCTGCACGTCGGGGCGAATGCGCTGCAGCACGCGGGCGTCCGGGGCGTTCATTTGCCCACCCGCATCGGCGGCGGCGCTGTCAGCCGCAGTTCGGCCGCGCGCGCATGGGCCTGCAAGCCTTCGCCATAGGCCAGTTCCGCTGCGATCAGGCCCAGGGTTTGGGCCCCGGCTTCACTGACTTCAATCAGGCTGCTGCGCTTCTGGAAGTCGTACACGCCCAGCGGGGAACTGAAGCGCGCGGTGCCGCTGGTCGGCAGCACATGGTTCGGGCCGGCACAGTAGTCACCCAGCGATTCGCTGGTGTAGGCGCCCAGAAAAATGGCGCCGGCGTGTTTGAGCAGCGGCTCCCAGCGGTGCGGGTCGCGACTGCTGACTTCCAGGTGCTCCGGCGCAATCCGGTTGCTGATCGCGCACGCTTCTTCCATGCTGCGGGTATGAATCAGCGCGCCACGGCCGGTGAGCGATTTGGCGATGATCTCGGCGCGCGGCATCTGGTTCAGCAAGCGCTTGATGCTGTCCTGCACCTGCGCAATGTAGGCTTTATCAGGACACAGCAAGATGCTCTGCGCCAACTCGTCGTGTTCGGCCTGGCTGAACAAATCCATCGCCACCCAGTCGGGCGGCGTGCTGCCGTCGGCCAGCACCAGAATCTCGCTGGGCCCGGCAATCATGTCAATGCCGACCGTGCCAAAGACACGGCGCTTGGCCGCGGCCACATAGGCGTTGCCGGGGCCGGTGATTTTGTCCACCTTGGGGATGGTGACCGTGCCATAGGCCAGCGCCGCCACCGCCTGCGCGCCGCCGACAGTGAAAGCGCGGCTGACACCAGCCACATAGGCGGCGGCCAGCACCAGTGCGTTTTTTTCACCTCTAGGCGTGGGCACCACCATGACGATTTCAGCGACCCCGGCGACGTGGGCCGGGATGGCATTCATCAGCACGCTGGACGGATAGGCCGCTTTGCCGCCGGGCACATAAATGCCGACCCGGTCCAGCGGCGTGACCTTTTGACCCAACAGGGTGCCGTCTTCGTCGCGGTAGCTCCAGCTCTCGCCGTTGGCTTTTTTCTGCGCTTCGTGGTAGCTGCGCACGCGCCGGGCGGCGGCTTGCAAGGCGTCGCGCTGGGCGGCGGGGATGGCCTCGAACGCGGCTTTCAGTTCGGCCTGGGTCAGCTCCAGCGCGGCCATGCCAGAGGCCGGCACGCCATCAAAACGCTGGGTGTAGTCCAGCACCGCCGCATCACCGCGTTGTTGCACGTCCGCCAGAATGGCCGCCACCCGCGCCTCGATTTCGGCATCGGCCGCAGCCGACCAATGCAGGCGCGCCTTGAATTCAGCATCAAAGCTGCTGCTGGCCGTTGATAGATGGACCGGGGTAGCTATAAAAGTCATCGCGAGTTTCAGGGTGAATGACAGAGGTTGGCTGCGCTATTTGGCAATGGCCGCAGCGAAGGCATCGATGATGCTGCGGATCGGCGCCTGCTTGAGCTTGAGCGCGGCCTGATTGACCACCAGGCGCGAGCTGATGTCCATGATGTGCTCGACCTCGACCAGGTGGTTGGCCTTGAGTGTATTGCCGGTGGAGACCAGATCGACAATCGCATCCGACAAACCCACCAGCGGCGCCAGTTCCATGCTGCCGTAGAGCTTGATCAAGTCCACATGCACGCCTTTGGCGGCGAAAAACTCGCGCGCAATGGCCACGTATTTGGTCGCCACCTTCAGGCGCGAGCCCTGCCTGACGGCCGAGGCGTAGTCAAAATCCGCGCGCACCGCCACGCTGATGCGGCATTTGGCGATTCTCAGATCGAGCGGCTGGTACAGGCCGGCCGCACCCGTGCTGCCGCCCCAATCCGCGGCGTGCTCGAGCAGTGTGTCCCTGCCGGTGATGCCCAGATCGGCACCGCCATATTGCACGTAGGTCGGCACATCGGTGGCGCGCACCACCAGCACGCGCACGTCAGGCTGGTTGGTGGTGAGGATCAGTTTGCGCGATTTTTCCGGGTCTTCCAGCACCTCAATGCCGGCGGCGCGCAGCAGCGGCAAGGTTTCTTCAAAAATGCGGCCCTTGGAGAGCGCGAGCGTGATCATGGTGTCTCCTGCCGAGCCGCCTCAACGGAGACACGCGGCCCCACAGCGAGCAGCGAACAAAGGTGCGCGTGGGGCTGCATCATTTCACCCTTTCAATGTCGGCACCCAGCCCACGCAGCTTGGTTTCCATCTGGTCGTAGCCGCGGTCCAGGTGATAAATGCGGTCCACCACCGTCTCACCCTCGGCCACCAGGCCGGCAATCACCAGACTGGCCGACGCCCGCAGATCGGTCGCCATCACGGTAGCGCCCGAGAGTTTTTCCACCCCCTCCACCATCGACACCTTGCCATCAATCTGGATGTTGGCGCCAAGGCGCACCATCTCATTGACATGCATGAACCGGTTCTCAAAAATGGTCTCGGTCACCATGGCGGCACCCTGCGAGATGCAATTGAGCGCCATGAACTGCGCCTGCATGTCGGTGGGAAAGCCGGGGTACTCGGTGGTGCGAAAACTCTGGGCCTTGAGCCGCCCCTGCGACTGGACGCGAATGCCGCCCGCCACCGCCGTGATCGTGGCGCCGGCGTCGCGCAGCTTTTCCACCACCGCTTCCAGATGTTCGGCCCGGCCATGCCGCAGCACGACATCGCCGCCGGTCGCCGCCACCGCGCACAAGAAGGTGCCGGTCTCGATGCGGTCGGCCACCACCTGATGCGCACAGCCGTGCAGCTTTTCCACGCCCTGAATGCGAATCCGGCTGCTGCCATGCCCTTCAATGTTGGCGCCCATTTTGATCAGCATTTCGGCCAGATCGGGAATCTCGGGCTCCTGCGCGGCATTTTCCAGAATGGTCTCGCCCTCGGCCAGACAGGCGGCCATCAAGAAGTTTTCCGTGCCGGTGACGGTGACCATGTCGGTGGCAA
>DAITMI010000065.1:0-15325 GCA_036835225.1 Rhodoferax sp.
CAAGCATCACGGAATTTACCTCCGGCCGATAGGGCGCGGTTAATTGAGCGCTTACCAGGAACCGGCCAACCTTTGAAAAGCTCAATTGCCTGCGTACCGTTGGCAATATCACCGGCCAGCACCAGGATATCGGCATCAACGGCAGGAGAAATCAGCCGCTCTCCAGGAAATAGGTCCTGCAGGAATTCGAGATGGAGGTCGCTGGCAATTTGAAGCCTCATTTTCAGAGCTCAGTTTTATTGTTGATGTCGACTGCAGCTTGCAATCGCAGTGCAATTGCAAGGAGCTTGTCGTATGGGTCGTCGTCACTTCGCAAAGGCGTGTACCAGTCCGCGAGATACTGCACCGCTATTGCCATGTCCCCAGCGTTCCAGTCCAGCCTTTTTCGCCACGCCGGTAAGTGCGTCCGGGTGCCGGAGTTCTTCGTCCGCCCCGGCCATTGCACCGACTTGGTTCGCTCATCGGACATTGCCATTTTTGTCTCCAGTTGTCCAAGCCAGATGCCGTTACTTCTTGAACAGCAGCACTGCGCGAACAGCGGCGATAGCCACCGAGCCAATCAACACCAGCCAACCGGTCCGGGTGATGATGCTGACGAGGCGATTCTTGCGCTGCACTTCATTTGCTTTCAAAGCGTCGACGTATTCAGCCAGCTTCGCTTTTACGAGCATCGGGTTTGTTCGTGAGTACAGTTTTTCAGCGTTTTCCACGGAGAAACCATTGCTTGCAGTTATTCCGCCGTGCAACGCGATTTGCGCAGGAGTCATTGTGGGCACTGGGCGGCCGGGCTTGTCACCGGCCAGTTCGGAGTGCAAAACCTTTCCTCGGCCATCGACTGTCAGCTGTAGCCGCTGGCCTACCTGGAGGTCGTCAAAATCGACGCCTGATGTTTTTGCAGTAATAGCGTATTGATGGCCGTCGCTGCTCTCCACACGCACTTGTTTGAACTCATGGAGGACCGCGAAGACGGTGGCATCAACGGAACGACAGGGCTCCTGGTTGCCACCAAATTCGCCGAAATCCTTGCACTCTGGAACGTGCTTCGAGAGCAGCAGCATGGCAGGTAGGCGTAAAGGCCACGACTGCATGAGCCAGAGGTTAATGCGTAGTCGTGTTTCATGCCAGTCAATCATGGCAGCTCCCAGACCCCGGGCACCACGACCCCCTGGATTGTTGCCCCTGTCGGCACGTCATTCGGGTCCGCGGGTACGAAATCAGATGTCGGTGCGCCGCATCGAAAGCAGCGCAGGTAGAGTGCGAAAGTGAGGCTGTCTGGGACCGGCCTTTCGACGCGTCATACGCGTTTGTTGACGCCACCTGCGCCTCGGCATCGGCCAGCGGTATCGCCGAATGCACCCAGCCGCATTTTGTGCACTTGAATTCTTTGTAGGTCATTTTTGTCTCCAGGTCGGCCCGGCGGCCATCAGGGAAACGACCTCGGCAGTCACGTCGCCAACTGCGGTAGGTGCAGGCTCTTCGGCAAGCAGATAGACGTGCCCGGTTTTGGTCGTGCCCTGGCGTTGGTCGGGGTCAAACTGCACGATTGGGTCAGTGATGACCGGCAACCGCGCCCGGTTAGCAAGCCCGCTGAATCGACGCAGGCCGTCAATGTCCAGCACGCGCCAGGCATACAGCACGTCCTTCGGCCGGGCATAGCTCGGCTCAATCGACCATATTTCACTCATTTCTGCTCCATCAGGGTCATGATTTCAACGCTGACGTCAACGATGTCAGCGGCGCGGTTGACGCGCACAAAGGCGTCCCAAGCCACGGCAACGTTCAATTCAAGCCCGGCAGACCCCTCCAGTTGGTACACGCGGCCGGACTCTGTCACGCTGCGCCCAGCCACGGGGTCAAACGCAATAATCGCGGTGCTCGCCTTGCCGTGGCCGTCCTGGGCCTTGGTGCCCGCAAAATGCCGCGTACGATTGGCGCGGCCCGGTAGCTGGACTTCAAAGACGTGCCAGCCTACGAGAACGACACGTGGCTTCTCGGACACGGGCGCAGCTTGCCAAACGCTGCCTTCAAATTTGTTTTCAACAATCATTCACCCACTGTAGTCAGCGGGGGGCAATAGGGCAACGGGTGCTGGTAGTGGTGTGCAATCAGACCGGCGGTATATGGGGGGATGTGGTAGGCGAAAACAGTTACTGAGGTGCCTTGGCCAGCCGGATAGAACTGCATCGGCAATTGGGCCATCCTCAGCATGAAGCATTGAGTTTCATCTTTGGAAATGGCCAGGTCGCTGATTCGAGTCCCTGAAGGCCTGCCAACCCAAAGTTTGAGCCAGGAACGGGTTGGGATAATTGGTGACGCCTTCACTTCACTGTCGGAAGCTCGGGAAGTTGCCGGAGACGTAGGACAAACAGCTTAAGTGGCAGTGGCTTGCACTGCTACACCAGTTACGGTATGCTTGTGCTACACCGACGACTGAAAAAAGTTTAACGATATCAAGTACTTGGCTGACCCGACCCATAGTCCCGTCCACTCCGCCAGTATATGGAAAACCGTTGAAGATCATTGATTTTCAACGATTTTTTCATTTGTTCTGCTACATTATTTTGCGGTCATTGGCGCTGCCCAAATGCCGCTTCCGGTGTGGCACGGGATAGCAAGTCGGTGCCGCTGAATGTCGTGGACCTCCCATTCCGTACTCCATGCTGCATTCCTTGCCGCCTCAGTTGCCATTTGTGCGAACCTCGCGGAAATGGGTTGCCACAAAAATAGGGGCGCCGGAACGCTTACGCTTGACCCTTGTCAAAGAACTATTTTTCATCCGGCGTAGTCTCGCTAAATTCAATTGAATTTTGATACCCGATACGGAGGAGCGTGATGATGCGTAAAGTGCCAGTGACCCGAGTGGTCCGAGAAGCTGTGGTCTCGGACAGTGGCTTTGAGCAGATCATGGTGCGACCGGATGGGTATTACTGGCAGGCACCTGACGGAAAGCAGGAGTTCGGCCCATTCGAGAGTCTGGAGTTGGCCTTGGCGGATATGGTGGCGTCTGACGAACAGACGCCAGAGCCCGGTGAAACACTTCAGGAGGCCGAAGACGAGATCGGGATTGCCGACTGGATCGACCCCGAAACAGGGGAGCCTGCGGAAGGGCAGTCGCCGCCACGGTTGGAAGAAGAGTAACGTTGCAGCTGCAGGCCAGCGCGTCCCAATGAACCGGAGCGGCCTGCTGAGTGCACTACTTCAACGGACACCGATTGCCCCCAAGAGGGCATCTTTCAGCACGCTCTGGGTATTGATGGCCGTCAGCAACCCCATGCTGTTCACCCCTGTGTTGATGACGGTGAGGGCCTGTATCCGCTGGTCATTGAGACTGTTCTGAATCACCGTCCCGGCGGCTGTTCCTGCTAAAAATTGCGATTTGAGGCCGGCATCCACGAAGTTGCCGGCGCCGTTTTGCACGATGCCAGCCTCGGCAATGGCGGCACTGGCAATTTGGGCCTGCTCCGCTGTTATTTTGGTCACATCGGGCAAATTAAAACTGGTTCGGGTGACGAGATCGCCGTTGATCATGACGGTTCGGACGATCCCGAAAGACACCGACAACCCTGAGCCGGCATCAAACCCGCCACGCAAGTTACCAAGACGCTCGTCGCTGACTGCTGTCCACTCATCAGGCCGAAAGACTCTTTTGTTTTCAGACGCCAGTCCGGTGCCAAAGCAGGCATTCCCAGCTGTCAGCAAGAGGCACAGGCTGATCAGCTTCCCTGGCAATATTTTCATGATGTTTCAGCTCTCAAAAATCACCGGGACCGAATTTGGTTAACGTGACGCTGCTCAGACTGTCCAGATTGACTCCAGCAGTCAAAGGCGCTCTGGGTGCCACCTGCCAATCGGATTCATCGTTAAATTTGGCCTGCGCCTGTTTGTCATGAATCACAAACAGCAGCTTGTTGATCCAGGTAGATTCAAAACTGGTCCGTGAAACAGCCCGCGTACCGCTTGACGGGTCGCCGATCAGGATCCGGCCATCCCGCATGCCCTTGATCACCACAAAATGGTGATAGCCGTTTTCAGCAATCAATACGATGGCGGGCAAGCCAGATTCGAGCAATTTGCTCAGAGGCAGCTCAAATGCATCGGCCTGAAACTGGTGTGCATTCAAATAAGTTTTCATGTCCAGCAAGGAGAATCCTTCACGCTGAATTTTTGCCTGGTCGCCGCGTGCAAACATTTCCTCAAACACAGACTGTTCCGTCACCGGGTAGCTGTAATGGTGCGTGAGCAAGGTCGCCACAGCGGCCGAACCACAACTGAAGTCGTACTGTTGCCGCGTAGTCGCCTTGAAGCGCGCCTCCTTCAGGCTGGTGACTTTGACCGCATATCTGCCGCCGCCAATGCCGGACAACTCCAGCGTATCGGCTTGCGCTGTTGCGCCTGCAGCAGCCACACCGAGCGCCATCAGAAAGAAAAAAGTACGCATGGCTTACTGGTATTGCAGGTTGATGATGGTGGCATTCTGGATCAGAACATTTGCCCCGGAGTTCTGAATCACCATCGGAAATCCGCTTGCATTGGCAAACGAGCCTTCGGCAATGAGGTTGTTTCCGCTCATGACATTGACCGCCGAATTGTTGGTCACCGTGCCGCTCAGTTGCATGTCGTTTTTAACCTGGTCAAAACCGCCGCGATAGCTGTCCAACTGGCCACTCGCCAGTGGCACGCCAAAACCGGAAACTGCAACTGCAACAACCGGTGCAAGCGGCGCCGGCTGCACTGCAATAGAAACCGCGGTCACACTGTTGGCTGCCGTCTGAGGCGTCTCAATCGCAGTGGCCTCACTCGCCAATGACCAACCGGACGAACATAAGGCCAAGGCCAGCACAGGGCCGGCCATGAAAATGTTTGATTGCATCTTTCTCTCCTCCATGTAAGTGCCAATCACCGGGTGAAACGAATTTCACCCGGTGATTGGCTTAGCCGCTTACTTGCCGTTACCGCCCAGAGTCAAGTTGGCCTGAACGTTGACGCTTTGCTGTATCAGCGAACTCAGGCCGCTGTTTTGCGCCGCAACCATGATGCCAGCCGCCGATTGACCCACGCTGCTCATGGCGTTGGACATGTTGAAACTGCCGGCGGTCGCATAGTTAGCGCCACTGGCACCACCGCTGCCACCATTGCCAACACCGCCGCTGCCGCCGTTGCCGGTGACCGTTCCAGCCGATCCACCAGCGCCGCCGCTGTTTCCACCACCACTGGCGCCACCATTGCCGCCATTGCCGGCAGTTGCGCTGCCGTTAGTGGCACTGCCATTGCTTGCATTGCCGTTGCTGGCGGATCCAGCTGCCCCTCCGGCACCGCCGTTGTTCTGCGCTGTACCACTGCTGCCGCTATTGCCGCCAGCTGCACCTGCGCCGCCTGCGCCGCCCGTGCTGGTCGCTGCGGCACCTGAGCCGCCGGCGCCGCCGGCCCCACTGGAGGACCCACCGCCTGCACCGGTCGCGCCACTGGAGGCCGATGCACCTGCGCCGCCTGCGGCACCGGTTGCCACTGAACCTGCGCCGGCTGCACCACTGGAGGATGCGCCACCTGCGCCGGTTGCACCGCTAGTGGATACGCCACCTGCGCCGCCTGCGGCACCGGTTGCCACTGGACCTGCGCCGGTTGCGCCGCTGGAGGATCCACCACCTGCGCCGGTTGTGCCGCTGGAGGCCGACGCCCCTGCGCCGGCTGTGCCGCTGGAAGACCCACCACCTGCACCCGCTGCTGCGCCAGTTGCTACTGGACCGGCGCCACCGGTGCTAGTACCGGCTGCACCACCTGCACCCGCGGTACCACTGGTTGCCGCGCCACTCGCTGCGCCTGCACCCGATGTGCTTGCGGCACCTGCACCGGCACCACCCGCTGCGCCAGCGCCACCTGCACCACCCGCCCCATTGCTGGCGCCGCCAGCATTTGCCGTGCCAGTGCCACTGGTGTCACTGGCGCCGCCACTGCCAGTACCTGCAGCGGCATTGGTAGTTCCACCGCCACCGGCCCCGGCATTTCCGTCAGCGGAATTATTGGCACTTGCATTGCCACCATTGCCTGTTGGCGGTAGGCTGATACCGCCATTGGCAGTGCCACCCGTGGCGGCCTGCGAGCCGCCCTGGGATCCACCCGTTGCGGAGAGTGCGCCACCGGTGCTTGCAGAAGTACCTGCATTCCCAGCCGATGGGCCGCCAGCCGAGGTCACGCCGGAGCTACCACCGGTGGTCATGCCGCTGGCGGCGCCCCTGCCACCAGCCCCACCAGCCGCACCAACGCCGCCCGATGTTGGACCTGCCTGGCCGCTAGCACCACCGGCACCGGTTGTTACGCCACCGGTAACGCCGCCGATGCCACCAACCGTATTGCCACCTAAGCCGCCATTCCCGCTCGTCGTGGTGGCAGTTGACCCGCCAATGCCGCCAGTCGAGCCGCCACTGGCCCCACCTGCGCCGCCGGTTGCGCCGCCACTTGCCCCGGTGGAACCAGCTGTCGTGCGACCGCTTGCTCCGCTATCGCCAGACGCTGTGGTGCCACTGGCGCCACCAGGACCCGTGATGGCGCCGCCGCTGGCACCACCCGCGCCTGCAGTCGTGCGGCCACTGGCGCCACCAGCACCGGACGCTGTGGTACCACTGGCGCCACCAGCGCCGCCAGTCGCGCCACCACTTGCTCCGCTAGCGCCCGCAGTCGTGCCGCCACTGGCCCCGCCATTGGCACCATTGCCACCTGTGGTTGGACCACCTTGACCGCCGCCGGCACCTTGACCGCCTGCACCACCTTGACCGGTCCGACTTGTCGCGTTCGAGGCAGCACCGCCAGCTCCACCGGCTTGGGCGGAGTTATTGCCATTTGAGGCAGAACCGTTCGAAGCACCGCCATTGGTGGCATTTCCGCCATCGGCGCCGACGGCACCTGCACCACTTGTTCCGGTTGCCCCTGCGCCGCCATAACCTGTTGCGGTTCCGCCGTAACCAACACCACCGTTGCCGCCGTTCCCGGTGCCACCACTGCCAGTGGTGCTGTCGTTGGCTTGATTGCCGATGTTAGAAATCGTGTTGTCACTGACAGTGCCGTTCAGCGTGCTGTTGGCATTGGCTGATGACGTGTTGTATGAATTCAGAGGATTGGCGTTTGCCGTGCCACCGTTATTGGCCGCCGCTGCACCCGCAGCCGTGGCCCTGGCATTGCCGCTCGAGTTGTTGTTCCCGTTGTCACGATTGCTGCTGTTGTCGTTGTTGTAGTTACTGCTGCTATCCGCCCAGCTTGAATTGTCACTGTTGTCACTGTTGTCCTGGTTCGCGGTGGAATACTCATTCGCCGCAGCACCGGCATTGGTACTCTGATCGGAAGTCGCTGTTGCAGTCTGAGTGTTGTTCTGAGCCGTATCAGCCGTATTGTTGGTGGTCGGATTCGCCATTGCCTGGCCTGCGATACCAAAGGCAACAGCGATAGCCGACGCTAATAACGTTTTATTCATGATGGTTCCTTTAAAAATTGCTAATCAGGATTTACGTGGCTCGGCGTATGAAACACACCAATCCGGTTCAAATACAGCAACTTCGATGCCAGGAGAAAAATCATGCAGGCTAAGTAATTGATAAATTTGAAAAATCCGGTTTTTTGAGCCGATGAAAGCAGTGGTTTTTTCAGGAAAGCCGGTTTCAATGTCATTAGGCGAAGGGGGACTTGTCACAGGAGCGTTACAGTCCGGCCGGCCGGTGGCGTCGCCATGTTTTGGCTGGCGCCAAGTTACAACAATTTCTCCTTTGAATTCAATGACAAAGACCACTTCACGCCAAGGTCTGGCAATGCAAGCGGGGCGTCTCACGGGTGATACATCTGAGGTTTGATGGCAACGAAGACAGGCCAGGCATTGGCCTGGTGTGCAAGCACTTTGTCCGGCGCGCTGGCAAGTTGGCGTGCTGACCAAACTCAGGGACTGATGCCGTGTTTTCCCATTAGTCGATACAGCGTCATGCGCGAGACGCCTAGGTCACGCGCTGCGCGAGTGACGTTGCTACCGCTGCCTTGCAAGCAGACGTGAATGGCATCGCGCTCGGCGCGGATGCGGGCTTCCTCAAGCGCCTCACCATTGCGCGGTTCGGTCGGCATTTGCAGATCAAGGTCTTCCGGGGTGATCAGGCGTCCCTCTGACATCACCATGGCTCGTCTGATGCGGTTGATGAGTTCACGCACGTTGCCTGGCCAATCGTACGCCTTGATGGCGAGCATGGCGCGGTTGCTAAACCCGGTGAGTCGGGGGCTCTTGTCCTGCGCGAACACTTTGAAAAAGTGTTTGACCAACAACTCCAGATCTTCTTTTCTTTCCCGCAGGGCCGGCACAGTCAATGGCAGCACGTTGAGCCGGTACAACAGGTCCTCACGGAATCGGTTCGACTTGACCGCGTCCGCCAGGCGCGTGTGCGACGCCGCGATCACCCGCACATCCACTTCGATACTTTGGGACGAGCCGATCCGGTTGATGGTTCGTTCTTGCAGGAAACGCAGCAGGTTCGCCTGCAGTTCAAGCGGCAAGTCGCCGATCTCGTCGAGAAAGAGCGTGCCGCCGGAAGCAGACTCAATCAAGCCCCGCTTGTCCTTGGCGGCACCCGTGAATGCACCACGCTCATAGCCAAACAGTTCTGACTGGATCAGGCTGGCGGGAATGGCGCCGCAATTCACTGCGATGAAGGGCCCGCTTGCCCTTGGTGAATGGTTGTGAATCGCATGCGCTGTCAACTCCTTGCCGCTACCACTCTCACCCCAGATCAGGACTGGGGCATCTGCCTGGGCGACCTTGGTAATTTGCCTGCGCAAATGCTGAATGGCTGCGCTCTGCCCCACCAGTGCCATATCGCGCGTTCCGCTGATCGTAATGTCAGGTGAGCTACTCAGTTCAGCATAACCGTAGGCATGACCCAGGGTGTGGTTGAGCCGAAAGGAGTCTATTGGCCACGTATGAAAATCAAACAGATGTTGGACGATCAAGGCCCGATAGACCGGCAGCCTGATCATGGCTGCCGGAAAAACACCGATCCATTGGGTTGCTTGGTGCGCTTCAAGCATCGCATCGACTTCAATGACATCGGAGTCCCTGGTATTGTTGAGCAACAAAAGACCCACGGGATAAAGATGACTATTCAGTGCCTTGCGGGCGGCGTTCAGGTCATTGACGGCGCAAATATTCCACGACGATGACAGCACTGAGGGAACGGTCAAGAGCGAAGTATCCCCTAACGTGACGCTCAGCAACGTTCTTAACGACATGTGCACTTTCCTCTGGGAATTTCCTCTATCGACGGCTTTGAAATGCCCACCCACTTGGCTCTGAGACAGGAGTTGCAATGGACTGGCCTGTAGCGTAGACGGAACCGGTTTGACCTGCTTTGATATTTGTCACTATGGCAACCGCCATCGCCCCAATCTGCTCCGCGAATTTCTTGATATTCCGCAATGCTGGAGCCCGCATGTTCTTCAACACTAGCGGCGAGGGACGGGGCTTCGACCCCCCAGCTTTTCAGCCCATAGGGAGCCAGCCGCGTTGACAGTGCGGGGCTGCGGCTTTTTTGGTATTTCGGTCACTCGGAGAAATGAGTCATGGCACATCTGAAATTTCCCGCTCTCAGTGCGGTGGGTTGCGCTGTTCTGTTGCTGCTGGGCGGCACGATCCATGCGCAATCGCTGACCGGTAATGCGCCGGAGATGGTGGCACGGCTGGAAGCCTTGAGCCAGGAACTGACCGAGCAAAGAAAACTGCTGGCGCATCTGGAATCATTCCGCCAACAATATTTTGAACAGCGGGCGCTGCTTGAGTCTCTGGAGCGCCAAGTGGCGCAACAGCAGGTGGCCATCGATGGACTGCGAGGTACTGTCAGTTGGGATATTCTTGCGGCTCAACGCGGCGCTGGAAAAGCAGGTGAACCGGAGCTACTGGCGCAAGCCCAGCCAAAGGAAACGGCGCCGGTGGGACAGGCGCCGGGTACCGAGAATCGCCCGCCGGAGGTGGCTCCCCTGTTTGAGCAACCCGGTGTGCTCACACCGCGAGCTCACTACGTGCTGGAGCCGTCATTGCAGTATGGTTACTCGTCGAGCAACCGCGTTGCCCTGGTCGGGTACACCATCATTCCGGCGCTGTTGATCGGTTTGATTGACGTGCGCGAGGTCAAGCGCAATACGGTCACGGCCGCGCTCTCGGCACGCTTTGGCTTGACCAATCGGCTGGAGCTTGAGGTCCGGGCGCCGTATGTGTATCGTTCCGACGCTACTGTTAGCCGTGAAATCTTCGAAGGGGCAGCTGCCGAGCGCGTGTTCGAGGCGAGCGGCATGCACATGGGCGACGCCGAGTTTGGTGCACGCTACCAATTGAACGACGGCGGCGTTGACAGACCTTTTTACATCGGTACCTTGCGCTTTAAATCGCGCACGGGCAAAGACCCATTTGACGTGGTGACTGATTGCGCGAAGCGCTGTGTCGGTACCAATGTTACGGGTACCGGCTTGCCGCTTGATTTGCCGACCGGCTCCGGCTTTTATTCTGCGCAAGCGGGTCTGACGGTGCTTTACCCCTCAGATCCTGCGGTATTTTTCGGCAGCATCACTTACATGCACAACTTCCCGCGCGATAACGTCAGTCGCAAGATACTGAATGGTGAGGAAGAGTATCTTGGGACCATTGCGCCGGGCGATGTGGTCGGTTTCAACTTCGGGATGGGTTTGGCTTTGAACGAAAAGACCTCCTTCAGTCTCGGCTATGACCATAGTTCAGTGGGCAGAACTGAAATGAATGGCCAGGTTGTAGCCGGTTCAGTCAGGACACAGTTGGCTACCTTGCTGCTCGGCTACTCCTACCGGCTCAGCCCAAAAACCAGCTTGAATGTGTCGGTGGGTGCTGGCCTCACGCGCGACACGCCGGATCTGTCGCTGACGGTCCGCTTGCCGATGACATTCTGAAACGGATTCAGCAGGTTTGAGGCGTGCATGGCCAGACACATTGACGTCTGCAACGGCGATGCCGACGGCTTGTGTGCCGTTGTGCAGTGGCGTCTGCACGAGCCACTGGCGGCGAGCCTGGTGACAGGATTGAAGCGCGATATCGAACTGCTTGATCGCGTGCAGACCGGGCCGGGCGACCAGGTGCTGGTGTGCGACCTGTCCATGCGGCGCAACCGCCAGTCCCTGCTGCGCCTGCTGGATGCAGGGGCGCAGGTGCGCTACTTTGATCACCATGAGGCGGGCGAAATTCCGCTTCATCCATTGCTGGAGGCCCACATTGATGTTGCCAGCGACGTCTGCACGAGCCTGCTGGTGGATCGGTATATTGACGGCGAATTTCGAGCGTGGGCGGTGGTCGGCGCCTTCGGTGACAACCTGACGCGTGTGGCCGATGACCTGGCTATCGAGCTGGGTCTGAGTCTTGAAGACCGCCGGCGCCTGCAAACCCTGGGTGAGGCCATCAACTACAACGCTTATGGCGACAGCGAGCAAGACGTTCACATCACGCCCGCGCACCTGTACGAGATCCTGATCCGTTACCGAAACCCGCTGGACCTGCTGGAGCATGAATCGATTGGACAGGAGCTGGATGCCCTGCGGCAGGGCGACTTGCGCCAGGCCGCCGCTTTAATGCCGTACTGGGAGGATGCTCATGCCCGCGCCTATCTGCTGCCCGACGCACCCTGGAGCCGGCGCGCGATAGGCAGCCTGGTGAACGACTTCGCGGCCGCGCAGCCGCAGCGGGCCCATGCTGTCCTCAAGACCACGGGCACGGGCGACTTTGTGGTCAGTGTGCGGGCACCGCTTGCAGCTCCGGGCGGGGCGGCCGCCTTGTGTCGGCAGTTTGGCGGCGGCGGGCGGGCTGGCGCAGCCGGTATCGACCAGCTGTCAGCGCAACAGTTGCAGCGTTTCATCCAGGTCCTTTCTGCGACCCGCTGGGGCGAGGCGGGTACGCCGGCGAGCAAGCCATGAGCGGAGTTGACTGATGTTGCTTTATTCGCTGGATCCTGACACCACGTTTGCGCAGGCGCTGGCGGCTAGCCTGGGCGTGGCGCTGGCGCCGCATGAAAACCGCCGCTTTGAGGATGGGGAGCACAAGCTCCGGCCACTGGGTGACCCGCGTGGGCGTGATGCGTATGTGATTTATAGCCTGTATGGCGGCGCCGAGGACAGCCCGCATGACAAGCTGTGCCAGCTGTTGATATTCATGGCCACTTTGCGCGAGCATGGCGCGGCACGGGTGACCGCAGTGGTGCCGTATCTGGCCTATGCCCGTAAGGACCGGCAGACCAAGCCGTTCGATCCAGTCACCTTGCGTTATGTCGCGCAACTCTTTGACGCGGTCGGTACCTCGCAACTGATTGTGCTGGAAGCGCACAACGTGGCAGCGTTCCAGAACGCTTTTCGCTGCCCGACCATGCACCTGGAAGCGCACCGCGCCTTTGACGGGATGGTGTCCGAACTGGTCGGCAAGCGGGCGTTGGCGGTGGCCTCGCCTGACCCGGGTGGCGTCAAGCGGGCGCAGCTGTGGCGCGAGTCGCTGGAACAAAGTTTGATGCGTCCCGTCGGCTTTGCGATGGTGGACAAGCGTCGTAGCGCCGGCGTGGTCAGCAGCGAAAACCTGGTGGCCGGTGAGGTGGGCGGCATGACGGTGCTGTTGCTCGATGACCTGATCGCCAGCGGTGACACCATGAAGCGCGCGGCGGTGGCGCTGCGTCGGGCTGGTGCGCGCGAGGTGGTGGCGTGCGCGGCACATGGCCTCTTCATTGGCCCGGCGGCCGAAGCGTTGGCTGATGACAGTATTGCAAAAATCATCGTGACGGACAGCGTGCCGCCCTTTCGTCTGCCCCTGGCTGGCGCGGTACGCAGCAAACTGCGCGTGGTGTCAGCCGCACCGCTGTTTGCGCAGGCTATTCAGGCGAGCCATGAGGCATGGTCGCGCTGAAGGCGTCCAGCGCCATCAGGGCGCGGGCGACATAGCGAGCGGCCAGCGGCGGCCATTTCTCGGGTGTGCGTGGTTGCGGGTCGAGCAGATGGGCCATGGCCAGGCGGGCGCGTAACAGGGCGCGACAAGCGGTGTACAAATGCAGCAGGGCCGGGGCGGGACGGTCGCCCAGAATGGCGGCGCAACCCGCGGTGAGACGCGGGCCAATCCATGGCGCACCCGCCATTTCGCAATCCAGGCCCAGATAGGCCATTTCGTCAAAGGGATCGACCTGCCGCAGTTGCGGGTTGAACTCCAGGCAGTCAATCACCACCGGCGGCTGGAGCAGGCAGACGTGCTCGGGGCGCAGGTCACCGTGCCCGTCCAGCACACGCTGGCGCAACGCACGCTCGCGCAGCAAATCGGCGCCTTGCGACAGCGCGACGTCAAGCCGGTCAATAGCCAGGGCGGCATCGCGCAGCTGGAACTGCGGGCGCAGCAGCACCTCGCGGGTGGAGGCCTGTTCATACTGGAAGCGGGCCAGATAGTCGTTCGGGCTCAGCGCGACCGCCGGTGCGCGCAGGTAAAAGGCGCCCAGCACGTCAACCAGTGCGTCAATATCCTGCAGTGCCGCCTGCCCATCGGCGATCATTTGATTGAGCATGCGCTGCTTGGGCAGCCGCCGCATCCAGACCAGCCAATCGACAATTTCACCGCGGTCGGTGGTGTCGGTGAGATGCGCTTCAGGCAGCAGCGCGAAGGTACCGTCCCGCCACTGCAGTGCCATCAAGCCAAGGTACACGCCAGGTGCCAGACGTCGATTCAGCCTGACTTCTTCCCGGCAAAAGAACTCGCGTGATTGCAGTGTTGTGAAGTCGAGAAATGGAAAGCGCACCGGTTTTTTGAGCTTGAAGACCTGGTTGCCCACCAGAAACACCCAGGACATATGGGTTTCGATGCATTCCAGTTGCTGCCCCCATTTGCCATACGCCTCAGGCCGTTGCAGGAACTTCAGCTTGGCCGCAATGTCCGGCATGTGCAAGTGACCCTTAAAACAGACCCGCCAGCCTTTTCAGGGGCTGGCGGTGGTGGTGAGGACCCCGTGTCAGTTCGTCAGGCTGACACGTCTGGGGACGCCCTCATCCGTCTTGGTGTGAAACATCAAGACTTGGCTCAATTACTCGAACCCCCCAGCTCCGTACCTTACCGGTCCCGCCTGAGCGAATCCAGCAAAACACCATGTCACTGTAGTGTTTGTGGCGCTGATTTCTTTGCGAATTCTCAAGGGTCGGCTTGTAGCGGCGGTGTCGCCAAAATCCACCCAACACTAGCGGCCCCGCAAAAACAGTTTGTCCAGGTCTTTGATGCTGACCTGCCGCCAGGTGGGGCGGCCGTGGTTGCACTGGTCAGAGCGCTCGGTGGCCTCCATCTGGCGCAGCAGCGCATTCATTTCTTCAAGGTTCAGGCGGCGGTTGGCACGCACCGCGCCGTGGCAGGCCATGGTGGCCAGCAATTCGTTGTGCGCGCGCTGGATGACGGTGCTGGCCTCGTGCTGGGCCAATTCCGCCAGCACGCTGCGGGCCAGTTCGACCGCATCGCCTTGCACCAGGCTGGTGGGTACGGCGCGCACCGCCAGCGTTTTGCTGGAAAACGCGGTGATCTCCAGACCCAGGGTTCTGAGGCTGTCGGTATGCGCCTCGACCGTGGCCACCTCGTTCGGGGTGGCGGCAAAGGTGGCCGGAAGCAGCAACGGCTGACTGGCCAGCGGTGACAGCGTGCCGCCCGTCAAGGATCCCTCCGCCGCGCCCGCCACCATCAGCTGCACCTTGAGCCGCTCGTACACGATGCGCTCATGGGCGGCGTGCATGTCCACAATGATCAGGCCCTGCGCGTTTTCGGCCAGGATGTAGATGCCCTGCAGTTGCGCCAGGGCGCGACCCAGGGGCCAGTCGCCTGGTGGCATGGCGCTGGGCATAGCCGTTTGCCCTGAGCCCGTCAAAGTGCCTGCAGCGACTTCGACAAGCTCAGCCCGAACGGTGGCGGCGTTGTCGGATTCGCTCCCTTGCCACAACGCGCCCAAGTCGCTCACTCTGTGCCCGGCCGTTGCTTCAAAATTAATAGCTGGTTGCGCAGAGTACATCGGGGCTGGCGCCATCTTTGATGCAGCAAGACCCGGCAATCCGACGTCCGCAGCGGGGTGCAAGGCCTGGCCGGCACGCGGCGCCGCCAGCGCGTCCTCCACCGCGTGGCGCACGGCCTGGTGCACCTCGCGGCTGTCGCGAAAGCGCACTTCGATCTTGGTCGGGTGCACGTTGACATCCACCCGGGTCGGGTCGATCTCGATGTACAGCGCATAGACCGGCTGGCGCTGGCCGTGCAGCACGTCTTCATAGGCACTGCGGGCGGCGTGGCTCAGCACCTTGT
>DAITMI010000066.1:0-15135 GCA_036835225.1 Rhodoferax sp.
TCGCTCTTGGCCCAACCGCTTTTCAAACGGTGCACTTCGTACTTGAACCTGCGATTTAAAATTTCGGGTCACTGCTCATCGTCAGTGAGTTGATCTTCTGGCAGGCCGTTGGTCGGCATGCGAAAGTTTTCACTGGCCCAGGCGCCCAGATCAATGTTTTTGCAGCGCTCGCTGCAGAACGGACGGAAGGGGTTGGACGGCGCGTAAACACTGTCGCCGCCGCAGGTAGGGCAGGTGACCAGTTTAGGCGGTCCCAAATTGGTCTTGTCTTCTGGTTTCATGAGCACAGCGTCAGTTCAAAGGCGGTGTCGTCGCTGCAGGCGTGGAGTCGATCATCTTCCCCATGGCGCATGAGTCGGATGGACACCATGAGTCGATTGCCGCTGATCTCCGGAATCACCTCCAACGACGCGTCCAGCGTCAGACGCAGGAGTTGAAACGTCCTGCCCTGGGGCAGGTTTTGCTGAAATTGCCCAGCGTTGGCAATGACCTTTTGCGGCGCGCCAGAATCGCGTAACAGCTTGAGCAAAACATGAATTGAGTCCGCAAGCGGTGCCAGCGTGGAGGTCCAGCGCGCCAGGTCACTTCTGCGCAGGTCGACTGTCTTGTGTTGCCACGCATAGTAGGCTGGCAGGTCGAACTCGCAGGTTCCGCCCGGAATCCCGACGCGGCTGCGGATACTCATGAGCCAGTCATTCTCGGTCAGCGATTGCCCCGCTTTGCCGGGCAGACTGTTCAAGGCCTGGAAACGGCTGTCGAGCTGGTTGACCACCTCATCCAGAACGCCTTCGGCGATGGCCGGATTGCCCCGATAACCGTCCAGAATGTGTTTTTGTTTATCCAGGTCTTTGAGCACATCGGACTTGAGGTCGGCGCGTGCCCCCACATCCATGATCTCGAAGAGGGTGGTGAGCGCGTAGTGGTGATCCAGGGCCGCGTCACGTGCGACAAGTTCTGTCAGGCGAAGAAACAAATGTTCCAGTCGCAAATAAGTGCGGATGCGCTCGTTAAAAGGGTATTCGTAAAGGATCACACTGATTTCTTCGTTAGGCCGGAGGCTACATGCATGATAGCCCGAAGCGATGTGAAATTTGACGGACCTCATCAGCCAGTTCTTCAAGTGACAAATCGACGTTGAAAATGACCGTGTCAGCAGCGCCCAGGCGCTGTTCACGCCCGGCCTGGCTGGATATGATTTTCTCGACTTCGCTGCGCGTCAAATGGCTGCGTGCCATCGCCCGGCTGATCTGGACTTCTGGCGCGCAATCCACCACCAGCACGTGATCCACCTTTTGCCGCCAGCTGGGGGACTCCACCAGCAGGGGAATGTCAAAGACGATGCAAGGCCGCCTTGCGTTGGCCGCCGCCGCTGCCTGTTTCTGGGTTTCCAGCCCCACCAGTGGATGAAGGATGGACTCCAAGCGTTTGCGCGCCGTTACGTCGGTGTAGGCGAGGACCCGCATTTTCGCCCGGTCCAGAGCGCCAGCCGATGTCATGAAATCCTGGCCAAACGTGACCGCAATCGAGGGCATGGCCAGCCCGCCTGGCGCCGTCAGCTCGCGCGCAATGGCGTCGGCATCCACCACGGCAGCGCCCCTGTCCGCCAGGAGGCGGGCGACGGTACTCTTGCCACTGCCAATGCCGCCAGTCAGTCCCAGTCGGACCACGGACACCATGGTTCACAGCCCGAAGAAGCGAAGAATGGAGCCAGGGCCAAAAATCAAGGCCGTCAGCCCGGCGCCGGCCAGGAACGGACCGAAAGGCACGTAGCCGCCTTCCCGCAACCCGCTGGAGAACTTCATGGCAATGCCGACAACGGCGCCGATGACTGAAGCCATCAAAATAATGGGCACCAGCGCCTGCCAGCCGAACCAGGCGCCCAGAGCGGCAAAGAGCTTGAAATCACCGAAGCCCATGCCCTCCTTGCCGGTGATTAGTTTGAAGGCCCAGTAAACAAGCCACAATGACATATAACCGGCCACCGCGCCCCACACTGCCGCTGGCAAGGCCACCGCGGTCCATTGCAGGGTGGCGGCGATCAGGCCGCCCCACAGCAAGGGCAAGGTGATGTCATCTGGCAGCAGCGTGGTGTCCCAGTCTATGAAGGCCAGCGCCAGCAGCGCTGCCGCAAAGCCGCTCCAGACAAACGCAGTAGGGGTGGCACCCCATTTCCAGGCGCAATAGAAAAATAGCGTGCCGGTGGCCAATTCCACCAACGGGTAGCGCAGGCTGATCGGCGTCGCGCAGACGGCGCATTTTCCCCGCAAAAAAAGATAACTGACGACGGGAATGTTTTCATACCAGCGGATTTGATGGCGACACTTGGGACAGCGGGAGCGCGGCAGCATCAGGTTGAACGTCTCCGCGGCAGCGGATTCCGTGCCGGACAACTCAGCGCACTCGGCTTTCCATTGCGCTTCAAGCATGAGGGGTAGCCGGTAAATGACGACATTGAGAAAGCTGCCGATCAACAAGCCCAGAATGCCCAGCAGGGTGGCGTCAAACCATTGTGAAACTAGCATCAGACTACCTGCCCCAGTTTGAAGATGGGCAGGTACATGGCCACCACAATGCCACCAATGATGGTACCTAAAATCACAATGATGATGGGCTCCATCAGGCTGGAGATGCCCGCCACCATGTCGTCAACCTCGGCTTCGTAAAAATCAGCGGCCTTGCCCAGCATGTGATCGATCGAACCCGATTCTTCGCCGATGGAGCACATCTGCAAGACCATGGACGGGAAGAGATTGGTGTTGGTCATGGCAACGGTCAAGGCCGTACCGGTTGACACCTCTTGCTGAATCTTCTTGGTGGCAATTTCAAACACAGAATTGCCGGCGGCACCGCCGACGGAATCAAGTGCTTCCACCAGGGGTACGCCCGCCGCGAACATGGTGGACAGGGTGCGTGTCCAGCGCGCTATAGCTGATTTCTCGACCAGCGTGCCAAAAATCGGCATCTTGAGCATGATGCGGTCCATCACGTGTTGCATCTTTTCGTTGCGTCGCCACGCCTGCATGAAAAAGTAAAAACCACCGCCGATGCCACCAAAAATCAGCCACCAATAAGCGACAAAAATCTCACTGATGGCAATCACAACCAGGGTGGGTCCTGGCAGGTCGGCACCAAAATTGGAGAACACCTCCTTGAATGCCGGCACCACAAAAATCATGATGACGGCCGTGACGACAAACGCCACGACCAGGACCGAGATGGGATACATCAGGGCCGACTTGATTTTCGACTTGATGGCCTCGGTTTTTTCCATGTAAACCGCCAACCGGTCCAGCAACTGGTCCAAAATGCCGGCCGATTCGCCAGCCTCAATCAGGTTGCAGTAGAGATTATCGAAATACAGCGGATACTTGCGAAAGGCGGTGCTCAGTGAGGTTCCCGTTTCCACATCGGTACGGATATCGTTCAACAGCTTGGTGACGCTGGGGTTGGGGTTGCCGCGTCCCACAATGTCAAACGCCTGCAGCAGGGGAACGCCCGCTTTCATCATGGTGGCGAGTTGGCGTGTGAAGATGGCGAGATCTTTGGGCTTGATGGATTTGCCCGAGCGCATCCGGCGCTTCTTGATCTTGGTCGGCATCATCCCCTGGCGACGCAGGGCCGCTTTTACCTGATTTTCGCCAGCGGCTCTTGTTTCTCCGCGTACTTGTTTACCGTTGCGGTCTTTGCCTTCCCATTCAAAGATAAATTCTTTGGTGCCGATTGACTTTGCGGTTGCCATATGGCCCCTTGGATAAATGGTTTATTCGTTGGTCGTGGCGAGTACTTCTTCCAGCGAAGTCAAACCCAATTTGGCTTTATGCAGGCCGGCTTGCCGGAGTGAGCGGACGCCGTCGCGTTTGGCTTGCTCGGCGATTTCCATAGCACTGCCGTCACGCAGGATGATGCACTGGATTTCTTCGCTGATCGGCATGACCTGGTAGAGTCCAACGCGCCCTTTGTAGCCGTTGTTGCACATGGCGCAACCGACGGCACGGTACGAGACCCAGGATTCATCAAGCTCCTCGTCGCTGTAGCCGGCATCGATCAGCGCCTGTTGGGGAATCTCGATCGGGGTTTTGCAGTTCGGGCAAAGACGACGAGCCAAGCGCTGCGCCGTAATGAGGATCACACTCGATGCGATATTGAAGGGCGCAATGCCCATATTTCGCATGCGGGTCAAAGTTGTTGGTGCATCGTTGGTGTGCAGTGTGGATAGCACCAGGTGACCGGTCTGGGCGGCCTTGATGGAGATGTCGGCCGTCTCCAGGTCGCGAATCTCCCCCACCATGATGATGTCGGGGTCTTGGCGCAGAAATGATTTGAGCGCCACCGAAAAAGTGAGCCCGGCCTTGTCATTGATGTTGACCTGGTTCACACCCGGCAAATTGATCTCGCATGGGTCTTCGGCCGTGGCGATGTTGACCCCCGGCTTGTTCAGCATGTTCAGACAGGTGTACAGAGAGACCGTCTTGCCCGAGCCGGTTGGTCCGGTGACCAGCACCATGCCGTACGGCCTGCCAATGGCTTCAATCAGCCTTGCTTTTTCTTCGGGTTCGTAGCCCAAAGCATCAATACCCAACTTGGCACTGCTCGGGTCGAGTATGCGGATGACAATTTTTTCACCGAACAGGGTGGGTAGCGTACTGACCCGGAAGTCGATGACCCGGTCTGGGCCGATCTTCAGCTTCATCTTGCCGTCTTGCGGCACCCGTTTTTCCGAGATGTCCATTCGCGAGATAACCTTGATGCGCGAAGCCAGCTTGTCTTTGATGGCAATGGGGGGCGAGGCGATTTCCCTCAGCTCACCGTCAATCCGGAAGCGGACGCGGTAATTGTGCTCATAGGGTTCAAAATGCAGATCGGAGGCGCGCATGCTGAATGCGTCCAACAGCATCTTCTGTAAAAACTTGACGACCGGCGCATCCTCCACTTCAGACACGTTGGCGTCCGAGCTCTCCGTGACGACTTCTGCCGAAGTCTCATCGAACTCGAAGTCACTGCCGATGATGCTGGCCATCGTTTCCGACGCGGTCGTTGCATTGGCTGTGACCATTTTCAGCAGCTTGTCGTATTCAGCAATGACCCAGTCGACACCCAGCTGGGAGGCAAACTTGATTGCCTCGGCCGCCTGTTGATCGGAAGGATCTGCGGTGGCAACGATCAGTCGGCTATTGCGTTTACAGAGCACCACGACGCGGTAGTGTTGGCAGATTTTGCCGTCCAGAAGGTCTTTCGGAAGGCGTTTGGGGTCAATGGCATCCAGATCCACCAATGGTGCCGCGAATGCGGCAGACAAGGTATGCGCCAGGTCAGCCGCCGACACTGCTCCCGAGCCGGTCAGTTCAGCGATAAAGCTGGTGCGGCCAACTTCAGCTTTGCGGCAGATTTCTTCCGCTGACTTTTGTCCCAGTTTTCCTGCCAGAACAAGGGCGCGGCCCAGCCCCGGAAGGGCAAGGGTGGGGGATTCACGATGAATGGTATCGACTGCGGCCATAGCCCAAGAATGTACTACGTCAGAAAATGACTTGGCTCATCATCGCTGATTGCCGGGTCGATGTAAATCGGGGTTGTCCATTAGAACTCTTGCGCGATGCGATGGTTGCCCTGCTCCCGTGCAAAAAATCACTCACGTCATCCATGCGCGCTAGAAATGGCCGGCGGGTGTCGATTTTGCCCGCTGTGTTATAGTGACGGGCTCTGTGAAAATTCGTTCCCGGAGCTAAATTGAAGAGGTCAACATGTACGCGGTCATAAAAACCGGCGGCAAGCAATATCGAGTTGCAGCCGGCGAAAAAATTAAAGTAGAACAGATTGCTGCGGACGTAGGCCAAGAGATTGTGTTCAACGAGGTTCTGGCGGTCGGCAACGGCGCGGATCTGAAGGTGGGTACTCCCTTGGTGTCCGGCGCAACGGTGAGTGTCACCGTTCTAGCACACGGCAAGCACGACAAGGTCAGCATTTTCAAAATGCGTCGTCGCAAGCATTACCAGAAACGTCAAGGGCATCGTCAACAGTTCACTGAACTGCTGATCGGCGCGATTGTTTCTTAAGAGGTAAGAGTCATGGCACAGAAAAAAGGCGGCGGCTCTACGCGAAATGGGCGCGATTCCAAGCCCAAAATGCTCGGTGTGAAAAAATTCGGTGGTGAGTTGATCGGCGCTGGCGCCATCATCGTGCGCCAACGCGGCACCAAGTTCCACCCCGGTACCAATGTCGGCATCGGCAAGGACCACACCCTGTTTGCACTGGTGGATGGCAATGTGCTGTTTGCCACCAAAGGTGCATTGAACAAGCAGACGGTGAGCGTTATCTCGGCTTGATTTGCTGGGATCTCCCAAGTGAGACCCTGCGCGTTGCGCGGGGTTTTTCGTTTATAAAGCCTGATTCCGTAAATGGAATGACATCATGAAATTCGTTGACGAAGCCTATATTGACGTCTCTGCTGGAGATGGCGGCGCTGGCTGCGTCTCGTTTCGGCATGAAAAATACAAAGAGTTCGGCGGTCCCAATGGCGGCGACGGCGGACGGGGTGGCCACGTCTTTGCCGTGGCGGACCCGAATCTGAATACCCTGGTGGACTTTCGCTTTTCCCGGCGGCATCATGCCAAGCGCGGTGAGCACGGTATGGGCTCCGACATGTTCGGCGCAGCCGGCGACGATATCACCCTGAAAATGCCGGTGGGCACCATCATCACCGATGCCGAAAGCGGGGAGGTGTTGTTTGAGTTGCTGACGCCCGGTGAAGTGATCACCATTGCCAAAGGCGGCGATGGCGGTTTTGGCAACATGCGCTTCAAGAGCGCCATCAACCGCGCCCCGCGGCAAAAAACGCCGGGCTGGCCGGGTGAAAAGCGCGAGCTCAAGCTCGAACTCAAGGTGCTGGCCGATGTCGGCTTGCTGGGCATGCCCAACGCTGGCAAATCGACGCTGATCTCGGCCATCTCCAACGCGCGCCCGCGCATCGCCGACTATCCGTTCACCACGCTGCACCCTAATCTGGGCGTCGTGCGGGTCGGGCCGGAGCAGAGTTTCGTGGTCGCCGATTTGCCGGGCTTGATTGAAGGGGCGTCGGATGGCGCTGGCTTGGGCCACCTGTTCCTGCGGCATTTGCAGCGCACGCGCCTGTTGCTGCACGTCATCGACATGGCCCCGTTTGATGAGGCGGTCGATACCGTGGCACAAGCCAAGGCGATTGTGAATGAGCTCAAGAAATACGATCCGGCGTTGTATGCCAAGCCGCGCTGGCTGGTGCTCAACAAGCTGGACATGGTGCCGCTGGAGCAGCGGGCCGCGCTGGTGAAAGACTTTGTCAAGCGTCTCAAGTTCAAGGGGCCGGTGTTCGAGATTTCGGCGCTGACGCGCGAAGGCTGTGAATCCCTGATCAAAATTATCTACCAGCATGTGAAGGCGCAGCAGAAAGCCGAGCAGACGCCCGAAGCGGTGGACCCGCGTTTTGCGGTGGATCCTGAATAACACGCAAATGCTATTATTTATATAGCGCCTTGCGCTTGATTGACGGGGGCTATAGGCCAAAATGACCATAGAAACTAGTTCGCTGCTGTTGCGTGATGCCCGCCGCATCGTCGTCAAAGTCGGCTCCAGCCTGGTGACCGATGAGGGGCGCGGGTTGGACGAGACGGCGATTGGTGAATGGTGCCGCCAGATGGCGCTGCTGGTACGGGGCGGACGGGAGGTCATCATGGTGTCCAGCGGAGCCATTGCCGAAGGCATGAAGCGCCTGGGCTGGACCGAGCGACCGCATGAGATCCATGAGCTGCAGGCGGCGGCAGCAGTGGGCCAGATGGGGCTGGCGCAGGTGTACGAGACCAAGCTGCGGGAAAACGGTTTGGGCAGTGCGCAGGTGCTGCTGACCCACGCCGATCTGGCCGATCGGGAGCGCTACCTCAACGCACGTTCCACCCTGCTGACTTTGCTCAAGCTGGGTGTGGTGCCGGTGATCAACGAGAACGACACCGTTGTCAACGACGAAATCAAGTTTGGTGACAACGACACCTTGGGCGCCCTGGTGGCCAACCTGGTGGAGGCGGATGCGCTGGTCATTCTGACCGACCAAAAAGGGCTGTACACGGCCGATCCGCGCAAGGATGCCTCAGCCGAGTTTGTCCACGAGGCCAAGGCAGGTGACCCGGCGCTGGAGGCGATGGCCGGTGGCGCCGGCTCAAGTCTGGGGCGGGGCGGCATGATCACCAAAATACTGGCGGCCAAGCGGGCGGCTGGCTCCGGTGCCTCCACCGTGATCGCCTGGGGTCGTGAGTCGGATGCGCTGGTGCGTCTGACCCGCGGTGAGGCGATCGGGACGCTGCTGGTGGCGCAAACCCAGAAAACGCAGGCGCGCAAGCAGTGGATTGCCGACCATCTGCAGATGCGGGGCTCGGTGACGGTGGATGCCGGCGCGGTCGCCAAGCTGCGCGATGAGGGCAAAAGCCTGTTGCCCATCGGCATGACGGCGGTGGACGGCGATTTTTCCCGCGGTGACGTGATCGCCATTCGTGATGCCCAAGGCACGGAGATGGCGCGCGGGCTGGCCAACTACGCCAGCGCCGAGGCGCGGCTCATTTGTCGCAAATCGTCCAGCGAATTTGAAAAACTGCTGGGCTATGCCGCCGAGCCGGAAATGGTGCATCGGGACAATCTGGTGCTAACGCGCTAAACCGAGACGCCGGCCTCTCAAGGTCACGGCTCTCGTTTCGGGTTTTTCAGCGCGTTGACAATCGCCGCCACGGAGTTGCCGGTCGCGGCGCGGCCTTCGCAGACCCCTTGCCGGGCTAGCGCCATGGCATGTTTGGAGGGCAGCTTGTCACTCAGTCCGCGCCATTGCGGGTCCGGTACCGACGACCATTTTCCGCTGGCGGTGTAGCGGGCATAAGTCTTGACTTCCCCGGTAGCGCACCGAATCCCTTCATACATGGCACTGAGCGATCCGGTCGCGTTGCGGGTCACCACCACGTAGCGAACGATGCCGTCGGGGGTAATCGTCAATGTGGCGGGATCAACCCCAAACCGCAGCGAGACATATTTCGGCATCTCGATTGGAATCAGCTGCTCCGGATTGAACGTGGGTGGCGGTGGTGTTTCGGCTTCTGTCCAGTCGGGGTCGCTCACCACTTGGGCAGAGGTAGTGAGCGCCAGCAGTGTCAGTCCCAGCCAGAACAGCTTGTCAAGTTTCATGGGGGTTCCCCGACATCTCAGGACTTTGGTTATTCTGCGGATTGGGCATGAAACATGCCATCGACCGGCAATTCAAAACTGGCCCCTGGCATCAACTCCTGCTCCAGGTCGTGCTCGTGCGGCCGCATCCCCTGTCGTAGAAAGCGGTTGCGGTGTTCGTAGCGCGGCAAGTAGCGAGCCAGCTCGGTCAGCGCCATTTCATAGACGCCGCGCTTGAACTCGACCACGGCGTCCAGCGGCACCCAGTAGTCGTTCCAGCGCCAGGCATCAAACTCTGGGTGGTCGGTGGCGCGCAGGTTCAAATCCCAGTCGTGGCCCACCAGTTGAAGCAAGAACCAGATTTGTTTCTGGCCTTTGTAATGGCCGCGTGCATCGCGGCGGATAAATCTGTCCGGCACCTCGTAGCGCAACCAGTCTCGGGTGCGGGCAACAATGCGAATGTGCTCACGGTAGAGCCCCACTTCCTCGTGCAGTTCGCGCACCATGGCTTGTTCCGGGGTTTCGCCCCGATCAATGCCACCTTGCGGAAACTGCCAGGAGTGCGTACGAATTCGCTTGCCCCAGAACACCTGATTTTTCTGGTTGAGCAGGACGATGCCGACGTTGGGCCTAAAGCCGTCCCGGTCAAGCATAATCAAACCCCAATTTTTAAACTTCGTCCATTATGCACAGCAAGCGCTGCGCAGCAAGGGCGCAGCCCTTTGTTATGCCCGGATTCCTGCCATGAAAGCTTCTCAATTCTTCATTTCCACCTTCAAGGAAGCCCCGGCCGACGCCGAGGTGCTGAGTCACAAGCTGATGATGCGGGCCGGCATGATCAAGAAGCTCGGCGCCGGCATCTACAGCCTGATGCCGATGGGCCTGCGCGTGGTGCGCAAGGTGGAGGCGATCGTGCGCGAAGAGATGAATCGCGCCGGTGCGGTGGAGCTGAGCATGCCGGTGGTGCAGCCGGCCGAACTCTGGCAAGAGACCGGCCGCTTTGCCACGATGGGCCCCGAGTTGCTGCGCATCAAGGACCGCCATGGGCGCGATTTTGTGGTGCAGCCGACCAGCGAAGAAGTGGTGACCGACATCGCGCGCCAGGAAATCAAAAGTTACAAACAGTTGCCAAAAAACTTCTACCAGATCCAGACCAAATTCCGGGACGAGCGCCGGCCGCGCTTTGGCCTGATGCGCGGGCGTGAATTCATCATGAAGGACGCCTATAGCTTTGACCGTGACCAGGCCTCCGCCAAGGCCAGTTACCAGGTGATGGCGCAGGCTTACCGTCGAATTTTTGACCGGTTTGGACTCACCTACCGTGCCGTCGCAGCCGACAGCGGCGCCATTGGCGGCGACCTGAGCGAAGAATTTCAGGTGATTGCCGCCACCGGTGAGGATGCGATTGTCTATTGCCCCAGCAGCGACTATGCCGCCAACATGGAAAAGGCCGAGGCCCTGGCCCCCATCGGGCCACGTCAAGCTGCGGCGCAGACCATGGTGAAAACCCCGACCCCGGGCCAAAGCACCTGTGCCGCCGTGGCCGAACTGTTGGAGCTGCCGCTGCAACAGACCGTCAAGTCCCTGGTGCTGGCCACGGATGAACTGAACGACTACGACGAAGTCGTCAAGACCCAGATCTGGCTGCTGTTGCTGCGTGGCGATCACGACATGAATGAGGTCAAGGCCAACAAGGTGCCGGGCATGGAAGGCGGGTTCCGCTTTGCCACGCTGGAGGAAATTGAAGCGCACTTCGGCTGCAAGCCCGGTTACCTGGGCCCGATCGGCTTGAAAAAACCGGTCCAGATCGTGGCTGACCGCGAGGTGGCGCTCATGCATGACTGGATTTGCGGCGCCAACGAGCCTGATTTCCACCTCACCGGCGTCAATTGGGGGCGCGACCTGCCGGAGCCAGCGCTGGTGGCGGACCTGCGCAATGTCGTGGCCGGTGACGCCTCGCCCGATGGCCAAGGCGTGCTGGCAATCGAGCGCGGTATCGAAGTCGGCCATGTGTTCTACCTCGGCACCAAATACAGCCGCGCCATGAATGCCACTTTTCTGGACGTCAATGGCAAGCCGCAGTTCATGGAAATGGGCTGCTACGGCATCGGCATCACCCGCTTGCCGGCGGCGGCCATCGAGCAAAACCATGACGAGCGCGGCATCATCTGGCCGGATGCACTGGCCCCTTTTACCGTGGTCTTGTGCCCGATCAGTCCGGACCGTTTTCCCGAGGTCAAAGCGGCCGCCGACACGCTGTATCGCGAGTTGCTGGCCGCCGGGGTGGACGTGATCCTGGATGACCGCAATGAGCGCCCCGGTGCGATGTTTGCCGACTGGGAGCTGATTGGCGTGCCGCACCGCGTCACCCTGGGTGACCGTGGCCTGAAAGAAGGGCAAGTGGAATACCAGCATCGCCGTGATGCGGCGGCCACGGCGGTGAGCGTCACAGCAATCCTGGGCTTGCTCCAGTCCAAACTGGCGACATGACCTTGCCTGCGGCAAGCGGGCGGGTTTCCAGGCGCGCAGCCGTTACCTCCCTTATTTCCGGGCTTGGCTTGCTATCCCTCCCCGAGCCGGCAGCGGCTGGGCGCCAGATGGAGGAGCCGCTGGTGGACTCGGTGCGTACCGCGTTAAGTTCCGCTGTGACCAACAAAGCGCCGCCCGTGCCGGAATTTGCCGATACCGAGTCGCGCCTCAGGTACCTGCGCTGGCTGGGCAGCACGAGCGACCGCCTGCGCAGACAAAAACCAGACTGGAACGTGCGCCAGGAATTTTTGCAGACCATCTGGTACGAAAGCCGGCGCGCTGGCCTGGATGTGGCCCTGGTGTTGGGGCTGGTTCAGGTGGAAAGCAATTTCCGCAAATTTTCCGTCTCCAGTGTGGGCGCACGCGGCTACATGCAGGTCATGCCGTTCTGGACGCGGGTGCTGGGCGATGGCGACGCGGGCAAGCTGTTTCACATGCAAACCAATCTGCGCTTTGGCTGCGTGATCCTGCGCCACTACCTGGGCCGTGAAAACGGTGACCTGTTCCTGGCGCTGGGCCGCTACAACGGCTCACGCGGCAAGGCACCGTACCCGAATGCCGTGCTGGGTGCCAAGCGGCACTGGGACGTGTGAAACCTGGCGGGACAGACCAAGAATTGCCACGCAATTTTGCTTTGCCCCCCAACCGTTGAAGCTCAGACCTTGGCCGCCAGCACCTGTTGCAACTCACCGTTCTCGTACATCTCCATCATGATGTCGGAGCCACCAATGAACTCGCCTTTGACGTAGAGCTGCGGAATCGTCGGCCACTGGCTGTAGTCCTTGATGCCGGCGCGAATTTCGTCGTCTTCCAGCACGTTGACGGTTTTCAGCGCCTTGGGATCGACCCCACAGGCCTTCAAAATCTGGATGGCGCGACCGGAAAAACCACACTGAGGAAAACTGGCATTGCCTTTCATGAACAGCACCACCTCGTTGGATTTCACCAGTTCGTCGATGCGTTGTTGTGTGTCACTCATGTCAATAGTCCTTGGAATTAGATAGCGCAATTATTTCACTTTCGCCGGTGCCGCGCCCCAAGGTAACCCTGCAGCGGGCAGGGGTGCAGTTGGAATGCTATTAAAAAAGTAGCTCCTTGTGCATATTGGACAAGGGCTAAGGGTCAATTTGATGTAAAAGATGCGGTCCGTCAAGCGCCCATGGGGATTTCCCGGTCGGCGCGCCAATGCGCGAAAATGGCAGGCTGATAATGACGTTACCAACTCAGGCACATCTATGAAAATTGAAAAAGACACCGCCGTCACCTTGCGCTACAAAGTGGCCGATAGCAGCGGCAAGCTGCTGGAGGAAAGCCGCGAGCCCATGGTTTACCTGCATGGCGGCTATGGCAACACCTTTCCCAAGGTGGAAGCGGCGCTGGAAGGACAAATGCCGGGCTACCAGACCACGCTGGATCTGCAGCCGCAGGATGCCTTTGGCCTGCGTGACGAGAGCCTGGTGCAGACCATCCCCAAGACCCAGTTTCCACCGGGTGTGAAGGTTGGCGGGCAGCTGCAGGGCCACAGTGAAGACGGGCACGCGCAGGCGTTCACCGTAATGAAGATCAAGGGCGACACGGTCCTGTTGGACGGTAACCACCCGCTGGCCGGCAAGGCCTTGCGCTTCACCGTCACCGTGGCGGACGTTCGCGCCGCCACTGAAGAAGAGATTGCACACCGGCACGTGCATGGTGAGCACGGCCACCACCATTGAGAAAAAGCAAAGAACGATGACCTGTTCAGCTTAAGCTGAAGCGGAGGGTCAAACAATTCCATGTCCAGGGCAATTGTTTGTTTCCGACCTATGGGAGAACGCGATGACTCAAGCGCAGCAAAGGAATCCCGCCGAAACGTACGAGAACTACTTTGTCCCGGCTATGTTTCTTCCTTGGGCCACCATCCTGCTTCGCCATGCGGCACCCCAACCAGGGGAGCGGGTGCTCGATGTGGCGTGCGGAACAGGTATTGTGTCGCGCCTGGCGGCCCCCCTCGTCGGGGCGAATGGACAGGTGGTTGCGCTCGACATCAACCCGCCCATGCTTGCCGTGGCGCGTGCCCTGCCGGCACCATCGGGCGCGCCAATTACCTGGCAGGAAGGAAACGCCATGAGCCTTCCCTTTCCCGCTGGCGCCTTCGACGTCGTGCTCTGCCAGCATGGCTTGCAGTTTGTTCCGGACCGTCCAGTTGCCGTGCATGAAATGCATCGCGTCCTGGCGCCCGGTGGAAGGGCTTTGGTCATCGTCTTGCAGGCGCTTGAGAGACACCCCCTCTTTGAGGCCTTAGTCAAATCGGTGGCGCACCACCTCTCGCTGCCAGTATCCGCCGTCATGACCCCTTTTGCATTGAGTGAGGCCGACGAACTGCGAAACTTGTTTACCGCAGCCGGATTCAACAAGGTCAACATGGTCACTGAATCCACTCTGGTCCGGTTCCCCGAGCCGGAGCACTTTGTTCCGTTGGCCGTGACCAGTTCGGCGGCGGCGGTGCCAGCTTTTGCCCAATTGGCGTTGCCAGAACGGGCGGCACTTCTGAACGCCGTACGACTAGACGTTGAACCACTCATTCACAGGTTTCTTGACGCCGACGCCCTCACGTTTCCAATGTTCGCTCATATCGCGCTGGCCTCCGCTTAACGCTGATTTTTTGACACGCTCAGTTGCGCCATTTATGCGGCGCCAAAAGACGGAGTTCGACGACGCTGGCTTGTCAGGTCGTGCGGCACCAGAGGTTTCACCGGAGCGTATTGTTTGGTTGAAAAAATCGAGTAATCTGTTCGTCACGAGGACACGCACCATGCCAAAGCCTTTCTCGATGATTCGAGAGTTCCACCTTGCCGACTGGTTCACGCTGGCGAATGCGGTTTGCGGCACGGGCGCCATGTTTTCCATCATGACGTATCTGCAAACCAACGATGTCACCCATATCTACTTTGCCTGCGGGCTGATATTGGCGGCTTTGGTATTTGACGTGCTGGATGGACGGATTGCCCGGTGGAGACAGAAAACGTCGGCGATGGGTCGTGAGCTTGACTCACTTGCTGACATCATCTCCTTCGGCGTAGCCCCAGCCCTGATCGCGTATGGTTGCGGTATGCAGGGGCTGTTCGACCGTATCGTCCTGGCCTATTTTGTTGCCTGTGGCGTATCGCGCCTGGCGCGCTACAACGTGACGGCCGAGGCGCTTTCTCACGGCCAGGACAAGGTGAAATACTTCGAGGGAACGCCGATCCCGACATCGTTGCTGCTCGTCCTGCTGATGTTTGTTGCGGCCGTGCAAGGTGCTCTGCATGAGTCACTTTGGTTTGGGCAGGTCACATTGGCTGGCTTCAGCTTGCACCCACTCGTCTTGTTGTTCGCACTCTCTGGCTCATTGATGGTCAGTCGCATACGGATCCCCAAACTCTGAGGATGGCTGAAAGGTGATTTTCGGTTTGGCCGACA
>DAITMI010000067.1:0-4279 GCA_036835225.1 Rhodoferax sp.
CTTCTAAATTTCATGCTTGTCTCCGGTTGAAAAAACACAATAATCAAATCGATGGCAGCGGCATGGCGTGCTCCACCAGACTGGCGTGCAGCGCCGCGCCCAAAGGCAAAATGTCGTCGTTGAAGTCATAGCGACTGTTGTGCAGCAAGCAGCTGCCGACACCGTTTTCTTCGCCCTGCCCAATGCGCATGTAGGCGCCGGGCTTGACCTGCAGCATGAACGAAAAATCTTCCGCCCCCATGCTGGGCTCCAGGTCGCGCACCACATGCTCGCGCCCGACCAGGCTTTGCGCCACGTCGGCGGCAAAGCGCGCTTCCACAGCCGTGTTGATGGTCGCCGGATAGACGCGCTCGTAGTGCACCGTGGCGGTGGCGCCAAAGCCCAGCGCCACCGCCGTGCACAACTCATTCAAACGTCGCTCCACCAGGGCTTGCACCAGCGGGCTGAAGGTGCGCACCGTGCCCACCAGCGTGGCGCTGCCCGGAATCACGCTCATGGCCCCCAGTTCACCAGCGCGCATGGCGCACAGGCTGATGACGGCGCTGTCCAGCGGCTTGACGTTGCGCGACACAATGCTTTGCACCGCGGTGATGATGTGGCCCGCCACCAGCACCGGGTCCACCGTCTGGTAGGGATGGGCACCATGGCCGCCCTGACCGGTGATCTCAATCGTGATGCGGTCCGCCGCCGCCATCATCGGCCCCGGATTGATGCCGATCGTGCCCGGCCGCATGGCCGGCCAGTTGTGCATGCCATAGACCGACTGCACCGGAAAGCGCTCGAACAGGCCGTCCTCAATCATGGCCTTGGCGCCGGCGTAGCCCTCCTCACCGGGCTGAAAAATCAGCACCGCCGTGCCATCAAAGTTGCGCGTCTCGGCCAGGTAACGCGCCGCCCCCACCAGCATCGCCGTGTGGCCGTCATGGCCACAGCCATGCATCAGGCCGGCGGTGGCCGACTTCCAGGCGAAGTCGTTGTGCTCGGTCATCGGCAGGGCGTCCATGTCGGCGCGCAAGCCGATCATGGTTCCGCGGGTGTTGCACTGGCCGTGGATGAGCGCCACCACCCCGGTTTTGCCGATGCCGGGGTGAATTTCATCGACACCGCACACCTTCAGCGCCGCCTGCACCCGCGCTGCCGTGTAGCGCTCTTCAAAACCGAGTTCCGGATGAGCATGCAGGTCGCGCCGCAAGGCCGTGATCTCGGGGTGGAACGCCGCAATGTGCGCAAAGGCGCGCCCGTGGACTTTGAAGCCCGAACGACTAGCCGACGTCTGCATCAATGTCCTCCCGCCTGGCCCACGCGCAGGCGCGGGTCAACCACAAAATACAACAGGTCAACCACCAGGTTGATCACCACAAAGATCAAGGCAATCAGGCACAGGTAGGCGGCCATCACCGGGATGTCGGCAAAGGTCACGGCCTGAATGAACAGCAGCCCCATGCCAGGCCACTGGAACACCGTCTCGGTGATGATGGCAAAGGCAATCAGCTGGCCCAACTGCAGCCCGGTGATGGTGATCACCGGCACCAGCGTGTTCTGCAGGGCATGGCCAAAGTGAATGGCGCGGTTGCTCAAGCCCCGGGCGCGGGCAAAGCGGATGTAGTCGGTGCGCAACACCTCCAGCATTTCGGCGCGCACCAGCCGCATGATGAGGGTGAGCTGAAACACCGCCAGCGTAATGGCGGGCAGCACCAGATGGTGCCAGCCATCCAGCGTGAACAGGCCACTGTGCCACCAGCCAAGCTGCACCACCTCACCGCGCCCGAAACTGGGGAACCAGCCCAAGCCGACGGAAAACACCAGAATCAGCAGAATGCCGATCAAAAAGGTCGGCAGCGACACCCCCAGCAAGGAGAGCGTCATGAACACCTGGCTCAAGAAACTGCCACGCCGCAAGGCCGCGTACACCCCCAACGGTACCCCGATCAGCAGGGCCAGCACGGCCGCCACCAGTGCCAGTTCCAATGTTGCCGGCAAGCGCTCGGCGATCAGGCGCGACACCTTGGCGCCCTGGCGCAAACTCAAACCAAATTCACCCTGCACCGCATTGAGCAAAAAGTGCCAGAACTGCACCACAAACGGCTGGTCCAGGCCCAAATCCGTGCGCAGCTGGCGGATCTGGTCGGGCCGCGCATCCTGCCCCAGCAGGAACACCACGGGGTCACCCACGTACTGAAACAGCATGAAGGCAATCAAGGCCACCGCCACCATCACGGCAAGCGCCTGCAGCAGGCGACGCAAAATAAATGCAAACATCAATCAGAGCCAACGAAAAGCATAATCTAGCAGAGCAAGCGCCGTGCCGATACGCGGGTTTTCATCAATCAACCCGGTCCGATGCCCCCAACGAGAAAACCCCCGCTACGTTGCCGTAGCGGGGGTTTTGACATTCCATCTTTAACTGACTTGCGTCAGCGGCAGATTAGAAGTTGTGGCGAATGCCCAGGCCAGTGGTGGTGACGGAACTAGAACCAACACCGGTATCAGCAGTAGCGCCGGCGTTGTACACGGCAGCATAAGCAAAGGTACGCTTGGACAGGGCGTACTTACCTTCCAGCACCACGTCCGTGCTATTTTTAGCAGAACCGGTGTCACGCGCGATGTCGAGCGTCACAGTAGCAGCACCGAAGGGCATGCTGGCACCAATGGAGAAGCCTTTGCGCGCGTCAGCTGGATCGTAGTAACCGGCGGCAACCGTGGCCATGCCAAAGTTGTAGCTGGCACCCAGCGTCACATTGCCGTCAGCGGCGTCTTGAGTCTTGTCGTAACCCAGAGCAGCAGCCAGAGGACCCTGCTTGTAGATCACATTCATCATGCTCGTGCTCTTGTTCTTAGGATCGTTAGCCGACAAGCGGGTACCGATGGTGCCGGTAAAGCCAGCGATGGTGGGCGTGGTGTAAGCAGCGAAACTGTCGTTACGGCTAGCGCCACCGTAGCCAAACTTGTTAGCCACGGCAGAGTAGTTGGCTGCGCCAGTCAGCTCATAGGTCGCGACCGCGTAGAACTGGGGCGACAAACGACGACCAGCATACACTTCACCCCAGTTACCGCTCAGACCCATGTAAGCACCGCGCTGAAAGGTGGTGGCGTCAGTAGAACCGTTACCCAGGTTGATGCCTTGCTCGAAGTTGAAGAAGGCTTTCAGACCGCCACCCAGATCTTCGCTACCGCGCACGCCCAGACGACTTTGACCGTTGTTGATGCCACCAGCTTTACCTGCAGCGGTTGCTGGCGCTTCGTTAGCAGTACCGCGCACGGAAGAGCCAGAATACTGCGACGCGCTAACGTCAGCCACGCCGTACATGGTCACGGAAGATTGTGCGGAAGCGGCACCAATAACAGCCAGGGCAGCCAGAGCTACGAGGGATTTTTTCATTTCAAATTACTCCAAGGTTAAACATAGGGCTCCGGTACGAGGGTCTCGGATCCCAGGGCCAACCTCCTATTTCAGGAAGTTGGCGCTATTGAACCAGAGGCCGGCGGCCTTGGCAAAGAAAACGATGGTAATAATCGGTAAACCTCGGGCTTTCGTTGCGGACTTACAACAAGTTGGCACGCTGCAGCATCAGGGCCGGTGTCTGCGAAAATGCGGCAGCCGTCGCCCGGCCCATCCAGCCTCCACTTTTTGAAGGGAATTCGTCATGCGCCTGAGTCCGATCGACCATCTGCTTGCCACCGCCGACGCCGCCTTGCGCACCCTGTTTGCCACGCCGCGCGCCGCCCAGCCCTGCCCGACACTGCCGCTTGAGGCCACCGAACTGTCGGCCGCTGAGAAAATCCAGGCCGGCGCCCTGATGCGGGTTAACCATGTAGGCGAGGTGTGCGCCCAAGCGCTCTACACGGCGCAGGCGTTTGCTACCAAAAATGAAGCACTGCGCGCCCATTTCACAAGGGCCAGCACCGAAGAAACCGATCATTTGGCATGGACCGAACAACGCCTGCAGGAGCTGGGGCAGCGCAAGTCGCTGCTCAACCCGCTGTGGTACGCCGGTGCCTTTGGGCTCGGCCTGCTGGCCGGGCGGCTGGGGGACCGGGTCAGCCTGGGCTTTGTGGTGGAAACCGAAAACCAGGTCGGCGCGCATCTGCAAAGCCACCTGACGCGGCTGCCCGCCCATGACCACGCCTCACGCGCGATCGTGGCGCAGATGCGAGATGACGAGGCGCGCCATGCGCTGGAGGCGCAAAAAGCCGGGGCGATCGAACTGCCGCAAGCGGTGAAAAACCTGATGAAAGCCGCCGCCACAGTGATGACGACGGTGGCGCACCGGGTGTAGCC
>DAITMI010000067.1:4379-15047 GCA_036835225.1 Rhodoferax sp.
CTCATGGCAATGGCACGCTCCACCGCCGCCGCAGGAATACCCTTGCCGCTGACGGTGAAATGCATGTTGATGTGGGTGAACACCTTGGGATCGACCTCGGCGCGCTCGGCCGTGAGTTTGACCGAACAGCCGAGCACCGCATGGCGGCCGCGCTTCAGGATCAGCACCACGTCATAAGCGGTACAGCCGCCGGTGCCAGCCAGCACGGTCTCCAGCGGGCGCGGCGCCAGGTTCAGGCCGCCGTTGTCCGGCTTGTCAGCATCCGGCGCGCCGTCCATCACCAGCGTGTGGCCACTGCCGGTTTCGGCCACAAACCCCATGCCGGAACGCGTACCAAGCGCCCCGGTCCAGCTCACAGTGCATTCCATTTTTTGCCCTTTAAAAAGAGTTTGTATTGTCATACACGTAGTCAGAAAATCATTTTTTATGCGATCGGGGCGAAGTCGAGTCGGGCGACTCGCACCCCCCCCACCGCGTGACTGCCTTCAGCAGGTCCACCTTAATAGATGCTATATTTGATGCCTATTAAAGCTTCTTTTATACAAGGGGACCGCATGGATACCGTTCTCTCTCACTTCGCGGTCAGCGTGACCGAACTTAAACGAAACTACGCCGACATTCTCAAGCAGGCCGATGACGCCCCGATTGCTGTGCTTAACCACAATCGCCCTGAAGCCTATCTGCTGCCTGCCGGTCATTACGAACGACTGATGGCGTACCTTGAAGACCTGGAAGATGCGAAACTGGTACGCGAGCGTGCCGACGGACCGTTTGTCGAAGTCGATTTCGATGCGCTATAAGCTGCGCTTTCATGAACAGGCCTTGCGTGAATGGCACCAGCTTGATGGCAGTGTTCGCGAGCCCCTGAAGAAAAAACTGGCCGAGCGTCTGGCGCTGCCCCGCGTGCCATCAGCAGCGCTGCACGGCATGGCGGATTGCTACAAGATCAAGCTTCACAGTGTGGGCTACCGGCTCATCTACCGCGTGGACGATGCGGAAGTCTTCGTGACCGTGATCGCCTCCGGCAAACGCGACAAAAGCAGGGTGTACCGTACCGCTTTGGAGCGCCTGTAAGCTGCTATTTATCGCACGATACAAACCTACAAACGAGTAAATCCACATGACCGCCGCCTCCCGGACCAAACACCTCACCTCCGCCGACTACCTGAAAAAAATCCTGACCGCCCGTGTCTATGACGTGGCGGTGGAAACGGCGCTGGAACCGGCCAAAGCCTTGAGCCGGCGTCTGCACAACACCGTGCTGCTCAAGCGCGAAGACCAGCAGCCCGTGCACAGCTTCAAGCTGCGCGGCGCCTACAACAAGATGGCGCAGCTGACGCCGGAGCAGTTGAAGAAGGGGGTGATCTGCGCCTCGGCCGGCAACCATGCGCAGGGCGTGGCGTTAAGCGCGCAAAAGATGGGGGCGCGCGCCGTGATCGTGATGCCCACCACCACACCGCAGCTCAAAGTGGACGCCGTGCGTGGCTTTGGCGGTGAGGTGGTGCTGTTTGGCGAGAGTTATTCCGACGCCTACGCCCATTCGCTGGAACTGGAGAACAAGCAGGGGCTGACTTTTGTCCACCCGTTCGACGACCCGGACGTGATTGCCGGCCAGGGCACGATTGCCATGGAGATCCTGCGCCAGCTGCAGGGCCATGGCTCGAATCGGCTGGATGCGGTGTTTGTGGCGATTGGTGGCGGTGGCCTGATCGCCGGGGTGGCCAGCTACATCAAGGCGGTGCGCCCGGAGATCAAGGTGATTGGCGTGCAGATGAACGACTCCGACGCCATGGCGCAGTCGATAGCGGCAGGCAAGCGGGTGACGCTGGCCGACGTCGGCCTGTTCTCGGACGGCACGGCGGTAAAACAGGTGGGCGAGGAAACCTTTCGCCTCGCGCGCAAGTTGGTGGATGAATTCATCATTGTCGATACCGATGCCGTGTGCGCCGCGATCAAGGACGTGTTTGTGGACACGCGCAGCATTGTGGAGCCGGCCGGTGCGCTGGCGGTGGCGGCCATCAAGCAGTATGTGGCCAGCCACAAGACCAAAGGTGAAACCTACGCCGCCATTCTGTGCGGCGCCAACATGAACTTTGACCGGCTGCGCTTTGTGGCCGAGCGCGCCGAGGTGGGGGAAGAGCGCGAGGCACTGTTGGCGGTGACGATCCCGGAGGAGCGCGGCAGCTTCAAGCGCTTTTGCGAGTTGATCGAAAACCTGCCCGGCGGTCCGCGCAATGTCACGGAATTCAACTACCGCATCAGCGACGCCGCCCAGGCCCATGTGTTTGTCGGCCTGACGACGCAGGGCAAGGGCGAATCCAGCAAGATTGCTGCCAATTTCACCAAACACCGTTTTGCCGCGCTGGATTTAACGCATGACGAACTGGCCAAGGAGCACATTCGGCACATGGTCGGCGGCCATTCCAAACTGGCGCAAGATGAGCGTTTGTTGCGCTTTGTCTTTCCGGAACGGCCCGGCGCGCTGCTGAAATTTTTGAGCCTGATGCGCCCGGGCTGGAACATCAGCCTGTTTCACTACCGCAACCAGGGCGCCGACTATGGCCGTATTCTGGTCGGGCTGCAGGTGCCGGCGGCTGACAACAAGGCGTTTTCCAAGTTTCTGGAAACACTGGGCTACCCCTATGTGGAAGAAACCGGCAACCCGGTGTACCGGATGTTTTTGCAGACATGAGCGCCTCGCTGGACGGTAAGCTGGTGGTGGCGATTTCGTCGCGCGCCCTGTTTGACTTTGAGGAGGAAAACGAACTGTTCGAGCAGGGCGACGACCGCGCCTACATGCGGCTACAACTGGCGCGGCTGGACATGCCGGCCAAACCGGGAGTGGCGTTTTCGCTGGTGCGGAAGTTGCTGGCGTTTAACCACAGTGCAAGCAATTCGAACGGTAGAAATAGTCAGCCGGTGGAAGTGGTGATCCTGTCGCGCAACGACCCGGTGTCGGGCATGCGGGTGTTCCGCTCGGCCCAGCATTACGGCTTGCCGATTGAGCGCGGCAGCTTCACGCGCGGGCAGTCGCCATGGCGCTACCTCAAACCGCTGCACGCCAATCTATTCTTGAGCACCCACCTCAGCGACGTGCGCGCCGCGCTCGATGCCGGGGTGCCGGCCGCCCAGGTCTATCCGCAATCGGTCCACGCCGGTGATGCCTATCCGCATGAGGTGCGCATTGCGTTTGACGGTGATGCCGTGTTGTTCAGCGATGAGGCCGAGCGCGTTTATCAGGCCGAGGGTTTGCGTGCTTTTCAAAAACACGAGACCGACAAGGCGCAGCAACCGCTGCTGGCCGGACCGTTCAAACCGCTGCTGGCCGCGCTGCAGCGCTTGCAACAGGAAGGCACACCGACCATGCGCATTCGCACCGCGCTGGTGACGGCGCGCAGCGCGCCGGCGCACGAACGCGCCATTCGCACGCTGATGGACTGGAACATCGAGGTCGATGAAGCCATGTTCCTCGGCGGCCTGCCCAAAGGTGAATTTCTGCGCGAGTTCGAACCCGATTTTTTCTTTGACGACCAGACCGGGCACGTCGATTCGGCCTCCAGGCACGTACCGTCGGGCCATGTGGCGAGTGGAATTTCGAACGCCTCTTAAGTCGTGGCCAAGCGCTCGGAAAAACCTTCATAACCGCGTGCCCGCAACACGCAGGCCGGGCATTCACCGCAGCCATAACCCCAGGCATGGCGGTGTTCGCGGTCACCCAAATAGCAGGTGTGGGTGTGCTCAATAATCAGATCCACCAAGGCGTCGCCGCCGCGCGGTGTGCCGGACTTGTTCCCCAACTCATGCGCCAGGACCCACGTGTCGGCCTTGTCGATCCACATCAGCGGGGTTTCAATCAGAAAGCGCTTGTCCATACCTAAGGAAAGCGCCAGTTGCATGGCTTTCATGGTGTCGTCGCGGCAATCGGGATAACCTGAAAAGTCGGTTTCGCAGACGCCGGTCACCAGCACTTGCAGGCCGCGTCGATAGGCGACCGCAGCGGCCAGCGTCAAAAACAGCAGGTTGCGGCCGGGCACAAAGGTGTTCGGCAGCCCGCTTTGTTCCATTTTGAACGCGGTGTCACGCGTCAGTGAGGTATCACTCACTTCGCCCAGCACCGCCAGATCCAGCAGATGATCGTCGCCCAGTTTGCCCGCCCATTGCGGAAACCGTTCGCGGATGGCGGCAAGCACATTAAGACGCGCATCCAGCTCGACGCGATGGCGCTGGCGGTAATCAAAGGCGATGGTTTCGACCCGCTGGTACTTGGACAGCGCCTGGGCCAGGCAGGTGGTGGAGTCTTGGCCCCCGGAAAAAAGAACAAGTGCGGTGGTGTGCATACCCCAATGTTAGGGGATGACAGGTCAAGCCAGATCGGACGCGACTAAATGTTGTCGGTCTTATTGATTTTGCTGGGCGAGTAAGTGAGCACTTCGCTCGCCAGCACACCGGGCGTGGCATTGATATTTTGCGATGACATGTCCAGCTGGTTCTTGACCTGCTGCTGGATTTGAATGGCACTGGCACTGGCCATCCACAGGGACTTGATATGGTCCATCAACAATTTGGACATCGGCACGGGTGGCGGATCTTCCACTTTCTCGGGCGCGGGCCGGTGAATGGTCCAGTCTTTTTCGGCTGTGGCCGCTTCGGAGCCGCGCCGGGCCGGATCGGACACGCTGGTGTAAACCCCCTCCCCGACACTCGCTTTATTGGCCTGATTCACCAGATTGACGACGCTGGGCGTGGGCGTGGGCTCGGGCGACGGGCTGGCATTGGCAGAAGCAGAAGGCGCTACGGGCATGACTCTGGCCGCCATAGAAGCCACATCCGCGCCGGATGGCCGCAGACTGGGGGTTCGATCGAGGGGTGGCAGTTGCATTTTGTGTCAGGCCGCAGACCAGGTTTGAGGCATTTCTCCGTGTTCGTATCTTTCTTAACGGCAGATTTAGGGGGTTATTTAGGCCTATTTTTGAAAAAACCCACTTATTTGTTAATTTCCTGCTCCGGTCTGTTAACCGCGCTGAAACTTTGACCGGGAGGGTCAAAGTCTGGTCGGCAGTAACATGGGAGTCACGGGCGGGGTAATTCCACATGAGGAGCACGCGATGACGCCAATCCACGCGCTGCTAGCGCGTATCCACTGGGATACCGACTTCGGGGCGGCGCAGTTCGTGATCGGCTACCACGACCGCGTCACCCGCGCGCAGGTCACCGTGCCGTTTGAGCGCATCCGCTTCGAGCCCGGCCAGCATTTTTCATTCGAGGTCGCGGCCGAGGACGGCAGCAGCCACACCGTACCCTGTCACCGCGTGAGGAACGTATGGCGCAACGGCGAGCTCATCTGGCACCGTGACGCGCCGCCGGCGTGAGCGATCCCGGATCGTCATCCGCCCCGTCAAAGCTTACCGCCATGCGTCCGATTTTCCGACCCACCCTCGTGAATGATCCATTCGGCGACCCCGGGCTTTACGTCGATTTCAAGTTTGAGAAACGAGCCCTGCTGTTTGATCTCGGCGATCTCACGGCGCTGCCAGCGAAAAAGGTACTGCGAATTTCGGATGTGTTCGTCTCGCACACCCACATGGACCACTTTTTCGGTTTTGACCGTTTGCTTCGCCTCTGTCTGGGTCGCAACACGCGTCTGCGCTTGTATGGCCCGCCCGGCTTTGCGGCCCAAGTCGGGCACAAGCTCGCCGCCTACACCTGGAACCTGGTCGAGCACTATGCCGGCGACTTTGTGATCGAGGTCTGGGAGGTCGATGCCACATGGCATGCCTGCGGCACGCGCCTGCGCTGCCACCAGCGTTTTCGCGCTGAACCGCTCGCAGCCAGGCGTCTCGACAACGGCGTGCTGCTGGATGAGCCGGGTTTTCGCGTGCGCGCGGCCTTTCTCGACCACGGTACGCCCTGCCTTGGCTTCGCGCTGGAGGAGAAAACCCATGTCAACATCTGGAAAAACCGGCTGACCGGACTCGGGCTGGCGGTCGGACCGTGGCTGAAGGAACTCAAGGATGCGGTGACATGCAACGCCGCCGACGACAGCCAAGTGCGCGCCTGGTGGCGTGACGGCGATGGCGCGCAGCATGAACGTGTGTTCGCCCTGGGGGCGCTCAAGGCCGAGGTCTTGCGACTGGTGCCAGGCGAGAAGATCTGCTACGTGACGGACGTCGCTTTCAACGAGGACAACGTGCAACGCATCACGGCGCTGGCGGTGGGCGCGGCGCAGCTATTTATCGAATGCGTCTTTCTTGAGCAGGACGCCGATCATGCCGCCCGCAAGCATCATCTCACCGCGCGGCAGGCGGGCAGCATCGCGCGTGAGGCCAGTGCCAAACTGGTCATCCCGTTCCACTTTTCGCCGCGCTACGCAGGGCGCGAGGCAGAATTGCGCGGGGAGATCGAGGCAGCACGGGCGGGGCCGTTGTAGGACCAGCCATCGCGCTGTGCCGCCGCGTCACGACGCGCGCAGACACGGTGACGCGGGCTGAAGAAGCCGCCCGCAACTTAACGCTAGTTGCTCGAACGCTCGGCCAGGAAGATCTCGATGCGGCGGTTCTTGGCGCGGCCGGCGTCGGTGTTGTTGTCTGCAATCGGCTCGCGCGAGCCGCGGCCATCGATCTGGATGCGACGCCCATCCACGCCGCGTGCCACCAGGTAGTCGCGCGCACTGGCGGCACGGTTGACCGACAGCGGGTTGTTGATGGCGTCAGAGCCGGTGCTGTCGGTGTGTCCGACGATGCGGATTTCGGTATTGGGCTGGCTGCTCAAGCCTTGCGCAAACTGGTCCAGGATCGGCCGCAGATTCGGTTTGATAGTGGACTGATTGGTGTCGAACGAAATATCGCTTGGGATGTTCAGCTTGAGCTGGTTGTCAGCCGTCTGCGTCACCGCCACGCCAGTGCCAGCCGTGGCCTGCTCCATGGCGGCCTTCTTCTGGGCCATCTGCGTGGACCAGATATAGCCTCCCAGAGCGCCCACCCCGGCACCCACGGCCGCAGCGCCCTTGCTGTCACCAATGGCAGCGCCCGCCAAGGCACCCAAGCCGCCACCGATGGCGGCACTGCGCTGCGCCTCAGTCATGTTGGCGCAGCCACTGACCAGCACGGCGACCGCGCTCAGGCTAAAAATGAGGGAGCGGCTACGTGTTGCAAGAGTTTTCATGGTTTTTCCTGTTGAGTTGTTCATATGGCGCTTCAATTACTCGGCTAGCAGCCGCCAGGTCAGCGCCTCGTGGCTTGACGTCGCCAACCCGGCGACACCGACTTTGACTCGTCGGAAGACGACTTGACGATGCTGCCACTCTTTTCCGGCACGGATTTGTGATCGATCAAATACATGATTGAAAAAATGCCGACCAATGTTCGAAGCCAGAACAAAAGTTTATCTGCCTTCGCCAAACTTCCGCGTAGGACGACGCCGTGTCAGCCCCCTCTACAACGCGCCATTCGATCGGTAGGCGTTCGCCACCTGCATCCGCCGTTCTCGATTGAGAGTGAACGCAGGCCCAGGATAGCGCCCGGAGACTTGACTCAAACCGGTGGTACCGCGCCTTTGCGTTCAACAATCATCCGGTACTGCTCTGGCTCACGGTGCCGCGCGAAGTTGAAGGTGGTGTTCTTGTACGAGTTGCACAGATCCAGATCGCAGCGCGCCACGGCCAGCTCATCGCCCGTGGTGGTGCAGGCGCCCACGATCTCGCCCGAGGGTGCGACGATAATCGAATTGCCGATCTGCTCGACCCCCTCCTCGTTGCCGGCTTTGGCCACACCGACCACCCAGGTGCCGTTCTGGTAGGCGCCAGACCGCATCACCAGTTCGTTATGGAAATGCGATAGCGCATCATGCTCTGGCGCGGGTGGGTTATGCACCGGCGTGTTGTAGCCGATCAGAATCATCTCCACCGCCTGCAGGCCCAGCACCCGGTAGGTCTCGGACCAGCGGCGGTCATTGCAGATGGCCATGCCGAAAATGCCCTGCTTGTCCTCACCCCAGGCAGCACGAAACGCCGGGAAGCCCAGATCGCCGACCTCGAAGTAGCGCTTCTCCAGATGTTGGAAGCGGCGCCACGGTTCAGGCTCAAGGTGGCCGGGCAGGTGGATCTTGCGGTACTTGGCCACGATGCGGCCGCTCTTGTCCACGGTAATGGCGGTGTTGAAGCGGCGCAGGCGACCTTGCTCCTGCACCAGTTCCGCATAACCCAGGTAAAAGCCCAGCCCCAGCGTGCGTGCCGCATCGAACAGCCGCTGCGTGTCCGGGCCCGGCATGGCACGCTCGAAGAACGCATCAATGTCGTCCTGGCGTTCAAAGTACCAGCGCGGGAAGAAGGTGGTAAGTGCCAGTTCCGGAAAGACCACGAAGTCGCAGCCGTTTCCCTTGGCCTGATGCATCAGGGCCAGCATGCGCTTGACCACCTGGGCCCGGCTGTCGCTGCGGGCAATCGGTCCGAGCTGAGCGGCCCCCACGGTGATGATTCTTGACATATCGGAACTCCTTTCTTGCCGGGTCTATTGCGCCAGTTGCAGCAGCGTGTGCAGCAGCACGTCTGCCCCGGCGGCCAGGTGCACGGGTTCGGTGTGTTCGGCCCCGTTGTGGCTGATGCCCTTGACCGAAGGCACGAAGATCATCGCGCTAAGGCAGATGCGCACCATCATCTGCGCATCGTGCCCGGCACCCGAGGTCATCGGCCGGCAAGAATGACCAAGCTGGCGTGCCGTGTCGGCCACCAGGTCCGCCACGCCCGGATCGAAGAGTACCGGCTCAAAACGGGCGAGCGAGCGAACCTCGATCTGCACGCCTTCATCCTCGGCCAGCTGGCGCAGGAAGCGTGCAAAACGCTGCTCCGCCTGCAGCAGCAGGGTCTCGTCGGTGTTGCGCAGGTCAACTGTCACCTGGGCGCGCGCCGCGATCACATTGATCAGGTTCGGATGCAGCGTGACCGCGCCCATGGTGGCCACTTGACTGCCCCCCATCTCACGCGCCAGTTGGCGCAGGAAATAACCGACGGCCGCCGCGCAGTAGCCGGCGTCGTGCCGCAAGCGCATGGGCGTGGTGCCGGCGTGATTGGACTGCCCGGTGATCGTCACCTCCTGCCAGGAAATGCCCTGCAAGTCGCGCACCGCGCCGATGGTAATGCCCTCGCTGTCGAGCACTGGCCCCTGTTCAATGTGCAGTTCCACAAAGGCATGGGGGCGGTGCAGCGGCATGGGCGCGTCACCCAGGTAACCAACACGCTCAAGTTCATCACGCAGCACCGTGCCATCGGCGCTGCGGGTGGCATAGGCATCCTCCAGCGGCAGGCCGCCCACGTACACCAGCGAGCCCAGCATGTCCGGTTGAAAGCGGGCGCCCTCCTCGTTGGTGAACACGGCCACCACCAGCGGTCGGCGGGTCGTGATGCCAATCTCATTGAGCGTTCGCACCACCTCCAGGCCGCCGAGCACGCCCAGGTTGCCGTCGTAGCGGCCGCCGGTGCGCACGGTGTCGATGTGCGAGCCGGTCATCACGGGAGCGATATCCTCGCGGCCCGCGCGCAGGCCGAAGATGTTGCCGATCGGGTCAACGCGCACTTGCAGACCGAGCTCACGCATCCAGTCCGTCACCAGGTCGCGCCCGGCACGGTCTTCGTCCGTCAAGGCCAGGCGACAGCATGCACCCTCGGCCGTCATGCCGATCTCGGCCAGCCGACCCAGGTGATCCATCAGCCGGGCCGGATTGATGCGCAGGGCTTGGGTCATCCTTCGATCACCTCGACCGCACTACGGCCCACGATCTCGCGGTAGATCACGGGATCGGTATCGCCCTCGCTGCCGAGCAGCAGAACACGGGATTGGTCATTCAGCCCGAGTTGGCGCCAGAGGTCGGGGTGATCGCGTGCCGCCAGCAGCGCGGCCAAGCCGACGCCGCCGGTCTCGCCCGCTACCACGGGCGGATCGCCGGCCACGGGTCGCGCCAGCAGGCGCATGGCATCCAGCGCATAGGCATCATCCACCGCCACTGCGGCATTGGCACCGCCACGCAGGATCTCCCACGCCAGTTCGGACACTTCGCCGCAAGCCAGGCCGGCCATGACGGTGTCGAGGGACCCGCCCACGACCACGGGCTTGCCCGCTTCCAGGCTGCGAAAGATGCAATCGGCCCGGGTTGGTTCGACCACCACGAATTGCGGGCGGTGTTCCCCCCAGTGCAGCCAGAAATTGGCACAGACCGCCGCCGCCAGCGCTCCCACGCCAGCCTGCGCCAGCACATGTGTTGGCGGGTCGGCACCCGCCATCTGCTGCACGATTTCAGTCGCCATCACGCCGTAGCCATGCATGACATCAAGCGGAATGTCGCGGTAGCCGGGGTAGGAGGTGTCGGACACCACGGTCCAGCCCTCGGCTGCGGCAGTGGCCGCAGCGTGCCGAACCGCGTCGTCATAGTTCCCCTTGACCTCACGCACCTCGGCACCGTACTGTGCGATGGCATGGCGCCGGCCCTGGCTCACATGCTCATGCACAAAGATCACACAGCGGCAGCCAAACAGCTGCGCGCCCCAAGCCACGGAACGGCCATGGTTACCATCGGTGGCGCAGCTCACGGTGGCGGCGCTGATGACATCGGCGAACGCGCCCGACAGCAGTTCGCGTGAGCTCACCTGCGACAGCCCACGCGCGTCCTTCACCTTGTGCC
>DAITMI010000068.1:0-14981 GCA_036835225.1 Rhodoferax sp.
CGCACGTACGGTGGTGTGAGAGGGCGACGAGGGTAACTCCGTCCCCTACTCGATCCTGCGCAATTTGTTATTGGCCCCAAAAAAAGCCCCGCAGATTTCTCCCGGGGCTTTTCTGAATGTCGCCGCCATCGTGACGGCGGCGATCAGGCTTTTACTTCTTGTCCATGGACTCCTGCATGGCCTTCATCGGATCTGCATCGCTTTGATCTTTATCAGCGGCGGTGGCGGCGGCATCGGCTGGCGTCTCTGGCTGCACTTCAAGCACAACCGTGTCCAGATTGATGTTCTCTTTTTTGTCCAGCCCGCTTGACACGATGCCGGGGAAGGCAATGATCAGGCCAACCATGATGATCTGGATGATCACATAAGGCACGGCACCCCAGTAAATTTGCATGGTGGTGACAGGCTGGATCAACTTCTTAGTGAGCTTGTCGGTGTATTCCTTGCTCGGTGCCACGCTGCGCAGGAAGAACAGGGCGAAACCAAAGGGCGGGTGCATGAACGAGGTCTGCATGTTCACGCCCAGCAATACACCGAACCAGATCAAGTCAATACCCATCTTCTCGGCTACCGGCGCCAGCAAGGGCACGACGATAAACGCGAGTTCAAAGAAGTCGAGGAAAAACGCCAGGAAGAAAATCAACAGATTGACCACAATCAGGAAACCGACCTGCCCGCCCGGCACAGTGCTCAACAGATGCTCGACCCATTTGCCGCCGTCTACGCCCTGGAACACCAAGCTGAAGACAGTCGAGCCGACCAGAATGAACACCACAAAGCTGGACAGTTTGGCCGTGGAGGTCAGCGCCTGCTTCAGGAGTGCCATGTTCAGGCGGCCGCGGCTCATGGCCATGAGCAAAGCGCCCATGGCACCCATGGCGCCGCCCTCGGTCGGCGTGGCCACCCCCAGGAAAATCGTGCCCAGCACCAGAAAGATCAACAGTAGCGGCGGGATCAGCACAAACGTGACGCGCTCGGCCATGCGCGACAGCAGGCCCATGCGGGTAACCTTGTTGACCAGCGCAATGGCAAACGCCAGCATCACGCCGGCACACAGCGATACCACGATGGTTTCATCGGTAGCCACGGTCAGTACTTCTTCACCCTTGACCCAGCTGGTGACCTGGGCATAGTGTTGTCCGAAGTACACCGCGACCGCCGTGGTGACGACGGTCAAAATTCCCAGGGAGCGCAGGCCGCTGGTGCCGTTGTCTTCCCGAATCGTGCGGGCTTCGGCCGGCAGGGCCGGCACCCAAGCGGGGCGGATGTAGGTCAGAAGAACAATGTAGGCAAGATACAGTCCCGTCAGTGCAAAACCGGGGATGAAGGCGCCCTTGTACATCTCACCGACGCTGCGACCCAGCTGGTCAGCCAGAATAATCAGCACCAGCGAGGGCGGAATAATCTGCGCCAGCGTGCCCGAGGCGGCAATCACGCCTGAGGCAACGCGGCGGTCATAGCCATAGCGCAACATGATTGGCAAGGAGATCAGACCCATCGAAATCACCGACGCAGCCACCACACCAGTGGTGGCTGCCAGCAGGGCCCCGACCAGGATCACGGCAATGGCCAGGCCACCGCGCAGGGGACCAAACAATTGGCCGATGGTGTCAAGCAAATCCTCGGCCATGCCGCTTCGCTCCAATATCAGCCCCATCAGCGTGAAGAACGGAATGGCCAGCAGCGTGTCGTTTTGCATGATGCCGAAAAGGCGCAGCGGCAGGGCCTGCAAGAGCGACTCGGGCAAGAGGCCCAGCTCAATCCCGACAAAGCCAAAGAACAGGCCGCAGGCGCCCAGGCTGAACGCCACCGGAAAACCCATCAGCAGGAAAACAATGAGTCCCCCGAACATGATGGGGGCAAGGTTGTTGGTTAGAAATTCCATGTGTGTCTCCGGGGTCAGGCTGCGTTGGCTCTGGCAGCTTTTTCTTCGGCCAGCTTTTGAATCGCCTCAGCCAATTCTTCTTCGGGGGTTTTCTCGACTTTCTTGTGCGTTGGGTCTTCAATCAAACCTTGCAAAAACGCCACCCGCTTGATCAGTTCAGACCAACCTTGCAGCATCAGCATGCCAAAGCCCAGCGGAATCATGGCGTACACCGGCCAGCGGATCAAGCCCCCGGCATTCGATGACACTTCACCTGATTGATAGCCCCTGACAAAGAAAGGAACGCCATACCAAAGAATGGCCAGGCAAAACGGCGTCAGAAAAAATGCGAAACCAAAAATATCGATCCACATTTGTTTGCGCTTGGAGAAGTGGGTGTAGATGACGTCAATCTTGACGTGTTCCCCGTTGAGCAGCGTATAGCCCGCGCACAACAGAAATGTCGCGGCGAACAGATACCACTGCACTTCGAGATAGGCATTGGAGCTCACGTTGAATGCTTTGCGCACGATGGCGTTCACGGCGCTGATGACGGTGGAGGCCAAAATCAGCCAGATCACATATTTGCCGATCTGGCTATTTAGCCAGTCAACAGCTCTTGAGAATTTTAGAAGCGCTTGCATGGTGTCTCCATCGATAGAACATTGCAAAACAGCGGTTCGCAGCGCTTCATGAGAATGTGCTGCAGGTGACCTGTTTTAGAGGTACAAGGGTAACGTGTAGCGACTGAGAAAAACCTGACGAGCGCAGGTTTTTTATCATAGGGTAAATACTGATGGGTGCCTTGAAAACAAGGCCTCGGCGCTGTTGGGCTAAGGCAATAATCAAGGCCACACATCATGTTGAATACCAGGTTCCTTTCCATCGACTCGCCCGACATGCGCCGGGCCGGACGTGAGCTGCTGTCGCTGGCCCTGATGGATGCGCGCAACCATACGCTGCATTTGATGGGGCAGTACGAAAATGCGTTGGCAGCCTCCGGTTTTGTAGTGCCATGCACGCCTGAGCTAAATCCGCCTTTGTGGGAGTTGGGGCATGTAGGCTGGTTCCAGGAGTGGTGGATCGGCCGCAACCTGCAACGCCAAATGGGAACCGCTTGCGACCCGTCTGCGACCCGGCTGGCATCCATCGAGCCGCAGGCCGACCGCTGGTGGAACTCATCCCAGGTCGCGCACGACAGCCGTTGGGCGCTGGATCTGCCTGACGTGGCCAGCATCAAGACCTACCTGCTCGACACGCTGGAGGCCACCCTCGAGTTGCTGGAAAAGGCGCCGGAGGAGGACGATGCGCTGTATTTTTACCGCCTGGCCCTGTTTCATGAGGACATGCATGGCGAAGCACTGATCTACATGGCGCAGACGCTGGGCCTGTCCTTGGGGCTAAGCATGCCGGGTCCGGGGCCGGTGCGCGAACCGTTGCTGGTGCCCGCGACGCGCTGGCAGTTGGGCAGCCCGGGGAACAGCGGATTTACCTTTGACAACGAGCGCCAGCCGAATGAGGTGCAGGTGCCGGAGTTCGAGATTGATGCGCAGGTGGTGACCTGGGCGCAGTTTGTCGAGTTTGTGGATGACGGCGGCTACGATCGCCCCGCGCTGTGGCAGCCGCAGGGCTGGCATTGGGTGCAGGACAAGGCTACAGGCGAAGGCCGCCGGAGCCCACGCTACGTGGACCAGATCGGCGTCGCCAGTGGCGCGGTGATGCAAACCCGTTTTGGCACGCCTCGGCGCATGCTGGGCGGCCAGCCGGTCATGCATGTGAGCTGGTGGGAGGCGGACGCCTGGTGTCGCTGGGCCGGCCGGCGTCTGCCGTCTGAAGTGGAGTGGGAGGTGGCGGCCCATAACGCCGCGCGGCGCGGCTTCCGCTGGGGCGATGTCTGGGAATGGACCGGCACCACTTTCCGGCCCTATCCCGGGTTTGTGGCAGACCCGTACCGCGATTACTCGGAGCCCTGGTTTGGCACGCACAAGGTGTTGCGCGGCGCCTCGTTTGCCACCCGTGCCCGCATGAAACATCCAAAGTACCGTAACTTTTTCCTGCCGGCACGCGATGATATTTTTGTCGGGTTTCGGTCGTGTGCGCTCTAAGTTGAAGTGCTTTGAATGCTATATAAATAGTAGCTATCTACGTATATTCTACGGGGGCTAGTGGCGTTTTTTATGTGAAAAATCCCACCACGGCAAAACTTCACGCAGTGACTGGACCTCGCCGCTGTGGGACGGCATGTAGCCGGCAGTGGCGGCCAACTGATGCTGCCAGTGCGGGCTTTGCAGCACCGCCAGCAAGGCGGCAATGGCGGGTTGTTCCAAGGCGGACTTGAGGCACACCAGGTGGTAGTTTTCTTGCACCAGCGGTACAAAATCAAGGCCCTGCGCGCGTGCGGCCAACTCGATCCCCAGGCCCACATCGGCGCCGCCCGAGGCGACCGCATGGGCGGCGGCGGTATGGGATGGCTCGGTCTGTTCATAGCCATTAATGTCGGGTGCTTGCAGGCCGCCTTGGGCCAGCAGCTCATCCAGCACCACGCGGGTGCCGGTGCCCAAGGCGCGGTTGATGAAGCGGGCACCGCTGTGTTTCAAGTCCGGCAAGGAGTGCAGGCCCAGCGGGTTGCCCGGCGCCACCATCAGGCCCTGCGTGCGCTCGGCAAAACCAATGATCTTGTGCAAGCCCGGTTGCAGCAGCGGCTTGTAAATGCGTTCGGCCAGGGACCCGGGTGCCGGGTGTTGCAGGGTGTGAAAGCCGGCCATCACGCAGCGGCCTTCGTTCAGGCCGCGGATGGCGTCCACGCTGCCGCAAAACCGGATGTCCAGGTGCAGTTGTGGCTGATCCGGGTCGGCCGCCAGCGCGTGCTCGCGCAGCGCGGCCAGCGCGTCGTCATGGCTGGCGTACAGCGTGACGACATGGGCGTTGGCATCAAACGCCACGGCGAAGGCGCGTTCCAGATCGCTGCGCAGCGCTTCAATCTGCGGTGCCAGCCGTGCCTGCGCCTGGCGTTCGGCCCACATCAGCTTGGCGCCAAATTCGGTCAGGCGCGCCGACTGGCCTTTTTCCCACACCACCAGTTCATTGCCCAACTCATTCTCCCAGCGCTTGAGCTCACCCCAGACATGGCGATAAGACAGCCCGAGCGCACGCGCACCGGCCGAGATCGAGCCCTGGGTGGAGACGGCCTGCAGCAAATCAATCAAGGGGTTGCGCACCAGCGCCGGGCTGCTGTCACGCGAGAGGGTGTAGTGGAATTGGAGCCTATGCACGGCGTTACATATCGCTGGTAATTGAGTCGGTGGCTACGATAACCCAATTAGTTGAGGACAGCGCTACGCTGCGGTCCGTCCGCCAAGGTTTCACGATATGACTTCATTCACCGACAGCGCGAGCACCGCGCTGCAACTCATCGTCTCCCTGGACCCTGGCCTGCTGGCCATTGCGGGCCGATCCTTGTCGGTCAGTGCCGTCGCCTGCGCGCTGGCCTGCGGGCTGGGGCTGGGCTTGGGCGCCTGGCTGGGGGTGGCACGCTTTGCCGGCCGCGCGGCCGTGCTGGCTTTGCTCAATACTTTTTTGGCAGTACCGTCGGTGGTGGTCGGGCTGGTGGTGTACCTGCTGCTGTCACGCTCGGGACCGCTCGGTTTTCTGGGTTGGCTTTTTACCTTCAAGGCGATGGTGCTGGCGCAGGCCGTGCTGGTGCTGCCGGTGGTCACCGCCTTGACGCGTCAGGCGGTGGAGGACGCTGACGGCATGCACGGCGAGCAGCTGCAATCGCTGGGCGCGCGGCCCCTCATGCGCAGCCTGCTACTGGCCTGGGACGAGCGTTATGCGCTGCTCACGGTGCTGATTGCGTCGTTTGGCCGCGCCATCTCGGAAGTGGGGGCGGTGATGATCGTCGGCGGCAACATCGACGGCTTTACCCGCGTCATGACCACCGCCATTGCGCTGGAGACCAGCAAGGGCGATCTGCCGTTGGCGCTGGGGCTGGGGCTGATATTGCTGAGCGTGGTGCTGGTGCTCAATGTGCTGATTGCGATGGTGCGGCGCTGGCGCGAGCGCGCCGAGGGCCGCGAAGGGGGCCTCGAATGGCGCGACGAGGCGATTCGCAACGGGGTCCGTGAGGTACCGGCACGCGCCCTGGAGGTTTCCCCATGATTCCGGTGTTTCAGCTGGCGGGGGCGAGCGTGCATTTTGGCCGGCCGGCGACCGCCGTGCGTGCCCTGTCGGAGGTGACGCTGACGATCCAGCCCGGCGAGCGGGTGGCCCTGGTGGGGGCCAATGGTTGCGGCAAGAGCACGCTGTTGCGCTTGTTGCATGGCTTGGCGGCACCCACCGCGGGTCAGGTGGCGCGTGCGCCGGCGGCACGCCAGGCCATGTTGTTTCAGCGGCCACACCTGTTGCGCCTGTCGGTGCAGAGCAATATCGCACTTGGGCTCTGGCTGGGCGGCACGCCGTGGGCCAAGGCGAAGGGCTTGGCGCTGGCGGCACTGGAGCGCTTCGGTCTGGCAGCGCTGGCTTTGCGCAACGCGCGCAAGCTGTCTGGCGGGCAGCAGCAGCGCGTGGCGCTGGCGCGGGCTTGGGCTCTGGGTCCCCAAGTATTGCTGCTGGACGAGCCCACCGCCAGTCTGGACCCGCATGCCAAACGGGAGGTTGAGGCGCTGATTGACGCGTTTGCCAACCAGCCCTCGGGTATGACGCTGGTTTTTTCCAGCCACAACCTGGGTCAGGTCAAGCGTCTGGCCAGCCGGGTGATTTATCTGGAGCACGGGCGGGTGCTGGCCGACTTATCCGTGCATGATTTTTTCAGCGGACCGCTGCTGCAACTGCAGTATCCGGCGGCTCATTTGTTTGTCAAAGGAGAACTTGTATGAAATTATTTATGCATTTTAGGACTCTAGCCCTTATGCAGTATGCGCTAGCAGCTACTGTTTTTGTAGCGTCTGTGGGTGCGCAAGCGCAGTCCATCGTGGTCGCGTCCACCACCTCCACCGAGCAGTCGGGCCTGTTTGCCTATCTGCTGCCCGAGTTTAAAAAGGCCAGTGGCCTCGATGTGAAAGTGGTGGCACTCGGTACCGGCCAGGCTTTGGACATGGGCCGCCGCGGTGACGCTGACGTGCTGTTTGTGCATGATCAGGTGGCCGAAGAAAAAATCGTGGCGGATGGTTTTGCCGTCAAGCGCTTGCCTGTGATGTACAACGACTTTGTATTGATCGGCCCCAAGGCGGACCCGGCTAAAACCCGGGGCAATGACATTGTGGAAGCCTTGAAGAAGTTGTCGGCTGCCAACGCCACTTTCATCTCGCGCGGCGACAAGAGCGGTACCCATGCGGCCGAGTTGCGCTACTGGAAAGCGTCCGGTCTGCAAGACCACACAGGCAGCGGCTACCAGGCGTGCGGCTGTGGCATGGGTCCGGCCCTCAATATCGCGTCCAGCAGTGGTGCCTATGTGCTGGCGGATCGCGGCACCTGGCTGAGTTTCAAGAACCGCGGCGATTTGACGGTGCTGGTCGAAGGCGACAAGCGGCTCTTTAACCAGTACGGCGTGATGCTGGTCAACCCGGCCAGGCATCCGCATGTGAAAGCGGCGGACGGCCAGAAGTTTGTGGACTGGGTGGTGTCAGAGCCGGGGCAGGCGGTGATTGCCAGCTACAAGATTGGCGGCGAGCAGTTGTTCTTCCCGAACGCCAGCAAGTGACGCAGGACGGCGCTGGTCCAGTCATCTTTGTCGCTGATGCGTATCGCCCGCATCCTTGAAACTCCAGCGGCATCGGCGTGCAAGTTCAATCGGCACTGACGCGATTTCTTCCCTGTTCTTTGCTGCGATACAGGGCGCGATCGGCGCGGGCAATGGCGTCCCCCAAGGTGTCGTCTGGACGCAATTGCGTGACACCAAACGACAGGGTGCAGCGAATCTCACCGGCGGGGTGGCTGACCGAACTGTCTTCGACCGTGCGCCGAATGCGCTCGGTCACTGCCATGGCATCGGCAAGCGCGGTTTCGTGAATCAACAAAACAAATTCTTCCCCACCCCAGCGCGCCAGTGAGTCCACTTCGCGCAGTCCGTTCTTGAGCAATCGGCTCACCGCAAGCAGCACAAGGTCCCCCGCTTCGTGGCCAAACGTGTCGTTGATCTTCTTGAAAAAATCGATATCCCCAATGACTATGGCACTGCTGATTCCGCTACGCCGACGGCGCGCCATATGCTGCTCCGCAACCGACTCAAAATGACGACGATTGTGCAGCTCGGTGAGTGCATCCACCGTAGCCAAAATCTTCAGACGCTGTTCTGCCTGGGTGATCTTGTGCCGGTAATAACTCGCCAGTGCCGAAAACATGACGACAAATATCGAGATATTGAGCCACTTGAGTGCGATCAGGCTGGCTGGCGGGATCGGTGCCAGGGGGCCCCACAGGCGCGCCCCGGCATCCAGCGCGCCCAAAAAAGCCAGCAACACAATCAGGAATACCGGCAACCTCCGTCGGGAAGCTGTCATCGCCACCGCGGGAATGAACATCAGCAGCAGGTAATGAAAACCGCTCTCCCAACCCAGCATCAGCGTACCGATCGCCGCATGCGGAAAGGCCTCCAGCCAGACCAGCACGACCGCAAAATGCAAGTGACGTCGCTGCACCAGCTGGTAGGCCGCCAAGTACATGGCCACGCTGACCACGTTCATCCATGCCAGCAGCGAAGAGCCTATCGCCAGAAAAAACAGAAAGTAGATGCAGTCAACTGCGGCAGAGAACAGGGCGACACGGCTGACGAAGGATCCGATGACCGCCTGGGTATCCGCGCTGCGCAGGGGTTTCGTCGTGGATTTAACAAGGGCTTGCATCGTTTCCATATGTCAGAAAAAGGTGGTGTCGATCATCGCATGCTGAGTGCGGCACTTGGCGGCTGTTGCATTGCCTCAGCGTCGTTAGCCCAAAATCGCCACGCCCTTGATCTGCGCATACAGCGCCAGGCCCGGCGCCAGCCCCAGTGCGTGCGCGGAACGGCTGGTGACGCGGGCCAGCAAGGGACAGCCAGCGGCATCCAGCGCCACCATCACCTGCCCGGGGCTGTCGGGTGACAGCGCGGTGACGGTGGCGCTGAGGATGTTGAGGATGCTGGTGCCGGTTTGCCGCTGCAAGGTCAGACTCACGTCGCGCGCCTGTACCCGAATGCGCAGCAGCTGGCCGATGCCGGCCGTCTGCATGGGCACGCTCAAGGTGCCGCCGCAAAACCTGGCGGTGGTCAGGTGGTCGTCGGGGTCGTGGCTGAGCACGGTGGCCGTCAGCACGGCGCCCGCGCTATCGCCATGTGCCAGCGGCAAGTCCAGACGTGTCAACAGCGCACTGGCCGGGCCGCTGGCCGTGACCCGTCCCGCCTCCAGCAACACCAGGTGATCGGCCAGCCGGGCCACTTCGTCCAGTGCGTGGCTCACATACAGTACCGGGATGTCGAGTTCGCTGTGGAGCTTTTCCAGGTAGGGCAGCACTTCTGCCTTGCGCCGGGCGTCCAAGGCGGCCAGCGGCTCGTCCATCAGCAAAATGCGTGGGCTGGTGGCCAGGGCGCGGGCGATGGCGACGCGCTGGCGTTCCCCGCCCGACAACTCGTGAGGCCAGCGCTGCAGCAGGTGGGCAATGCCCAGCAGCGCCAGCGCCTGGTCCCAACTGTGCTGGCGCTGCGGCGCGGGTGTGCGGCGAAAACCGAATTTCACATTGTCTTCCACGCGCAGGTGCTCAAACAGGCTTGCCTCCTGAAACACATAACCCAGGGCGCGCCGGTGCACCGGGCAGAACACGCCCAGCGCGCTGTCTTGCCACACCTCGCCCTCCAGGCAAACCCGTCCCAAGGTTGTTGGCTCCAGGCCTGCCAGCACGCGCAGGCAAGTGGTCTTGCCCGAGCCGGAGGCACCAAACAGCGCCGTAATGCCGCGCCCGGGCAGGTCAAGGTCGATGTCCAGCGTGAAGTCGGGGCGCGCCACCAACGCCCGGAGTTGCAGCCCAGGTCGTCCGGCGGCCGGTGCGGGCATGGCGGTGCTCATGCCGCGCGGTCCTTGCGGCGTGTGCCGTTATAAGTGTGCAAGGCCAGCAGCACGACAAATGAAAAACCCAGCATCACGGCGGCCAGCCGGTGCGCCTCGGCATATTCCATGGCTTCGACATGGTCGTAGATCTGCACCGACACGACACGCGTCACGCCCGGGATGTTGCCCCCGACCATCAGCACCACGCCAAATTCGCCGACGGTGTGGGCGAAGCTCATGATGACCCCAGAGATCAGCCCTGGCTTGCACAGCGGCAGCACCACGCTAAAAAAAGTATCCAGCGGCGAGGCCCGCAGGCTGGCGGCGACTTCCAGCGGGCGCGTGCCCAGGGCCTCCATGGCGTTCTGGATGGGCTGCACCATGAAGGGCAGGGAGTAAAAAACCGAGGCCACCACCAGACCCGAAAAAGTGAAGGGCAGCAGACCCAGCCCGAGCGTTTGCGTCCACTGGCCGACCGTCCCGTGCGGGCCCATCAGCACCAGCAGATAGAAACCGAGCACCGAGGGCGGCAACACGATGGGCAGGGCCACCAGCGCCCCCAGTGGCTTCTTCAGCCAGGAGCGCGTGCGCGCCAGCCACCAGGCCAGCGGCGTGCCCAGCAGCAGCAGGATGAGCGTGGTGAGCCCCGCCACACGCAAGGTGAGGCCAATCGCCTGCAGGTCGGAGTCGCTCAGCATGGCGGCAGGTCAGAGGGCGTAACCATAGGAGCGAATCAAGTCCTTGATGGTGCCGCTTTTGAGCAGGGTCATCAGGGCCTGCGCCGCCGGGTTATTGGCACCGCGCTTGAGTAGCACGGCGTCTTGCCGGATCGGCTGGTACAGGTGTTGCGGCACCTCCCACATCGAACCGCCTTTCAGCCGCCCGCCTGCCAGTACCTGCGACAGGGCCACAAAGCCCAGTTCGGCATTGCCGGTGAAGACAAAGTTGAAAGTCTGGCCAATGCTCTCGCCCTGCACCAGTTTGGGCGCAAGCGCGGCCTGCAACCCGAGCTTGTCCATCACCTGCACCGCCGCTGCGCCGTAGGGCGCGACCTTGGGCGCTGCATAGGCCAGCTTGCGGAAGGTGCCGGTGCGCAGCACCTCGCCGTTGGCATCGACCCGCCCCGCATCGGCCGACCACAGCACCAGCTTGCCGGTGGCGTAGGTGAAGCGGCTGCCGGGCTGGGCCAGTCCGTCTTTTTCCAGGGCGGCGGGGGTTTCTGTGTTGGCTGCCAGCAGCACGTCGAAGGGCGCGCCGTTTTTGATTTGGGCATAGAGCTTGCCGGTGGCACCCAGGGTGACCTTCAGCTTGTGCCCGGTGCTTTTTTCCAGCACGGCGGCGATGGCCTTGATGGGCTCGGCAAAGTTGGCCGCGACCGCCGCATGAACTTCTTCCGCCAGGCAGCTGGCAGACAACGCGAACCCTGCCACGGCGAGGGTATATTTGCCCAGAAAGGGAGGCATCAGTGAACTCCTGGCGAACAGGCAAAGGAAGAGGGTGACGAACGGGTCCGGTTGACACAGACCGGCTAACGCTATTCCATAAATGAATAACGAAAGTGTAACGCAATGGCCGGACCCGTTGACTCGGCACAATCCAGGGCATGCATCAACAAGCTTTTTCCATCCAGGCCCTCGGCCACGCGCCGGCCGACAAGCGCATGGAGATCCTGCGCCTGATTGGTGTCACGGGCTCGATCTCGCAAGCAGCGCGTGACGCCGGGGTGAGCTACAAAGCAGCCTGGCAGGCGATTCATACCCTGACCAACCTGGCGGGGGTGGCGCTGGTGGACCGGGCCGTGGGTGGTGCGGGGGGCGGTGGCGCACACCTGACGGCGGCGGCCGAGCAGCTGCTGGAGGCGGCGCGCCAGATGGAGGGCGCCCGGCGTGATGTGCTGGCGCGCTTCAGCGGCGGCGCGGCGCAGGCCGTGTCGGGCGCGGGCTTGCGCACCAGCATGCGCAATCAGTTGCCATGCCGGGTGACGCTACTTCAGGCGCCACAGCCCGGGGACCCGATGGTGCGCGTGCTCATGCAGCTGCCACAGGGGGGCGAAATCGCTTCCTCCATCACGCGCGAGAGCGCTGAGCTGCTGGGGCTGCAGCCGGGCTTGGCGGTGCTCGTGCTGTGCAAGGCTACCGCCGTGCGCGTGGGTGCTGGCCCGGCACCGGCGCGCGCGCACGTCAATCAACTGTCTGGCCGCGTGGCCCGCGTGTCGCGCGGCACGCTGCGCGATGAAGTGGTGATGACCTTGCCCGGTGACCTGCAACTGGTCGGCTTTGCGGACCATCCCAATCGCCTGCGTGCGGGCAGCGTTGTGACCGCCTGCGTTGACGAAAACGCCGTGGTGCTGGCCCTGGTTTGAGCTTGCTCCAGCTGGCTGCCAGCGGCTATTTCGCTGGCGGGCGTTGCCCCAGTTTGCGATAGACCGTGGCGCGGCTGATGCCCAAGGCGCGGGCCGCCGCCGCCACGTTGCCGCGGGCGTCGGTGACTGCCTGTCGGATCAGGGCGCTTTCCATGTCCTTGAGGGGCAGGGGTTGCGGCGCTTGTCGGGGGTGTTCCCTTGACACCGGCTCGGCTTCGCGCGCCCGGGCGATCGGCAGCGCCTGTAAGCGCAGGCCGGTCCAGAGTGGAATCTCCAGGTGCGCATCGCTGCGCCGCACCGCGTCGAACAGCAACTGGTGGGGGATGCCAAATACCTCGCTCAGGTGGAGCGCCGCCGGCCCCACGCGGGCGAGGGTGGGCACCATCTGGCGCGCAATCGGATTGACGCCGGTAATCCAGCCGTCGGCGTCCAGGCAGACCATGCCGTCGGCGTCGCTGCCCAGGGTATTGCCGGGCCAGTTCAGCCGCACCAGCAGGCTGTGTGCCTGGCGCAGCACCAGGGCGTTCTCGATTTTGCTGGCCGACTGGGTGACCAGGTGTTTGAGTTCCGGGCGTTCCACGGTGTCGATGCCGGTGAGGTCGAGCATGCCCACGCATTGGCCGTCGGGGCCGAACAGGGGCGCCCCGGCGCAACTGTAAACCGACGTGCTGGCGAAAAAATGCTCACCCCGGTGCAGCCAGATGGGCTGCCGTTCGGCCAGTGCGGCACCAATGGCCGTGGTGCCCACGCTGCGTTCTGACAGGTCGGCGCCAATGCGGGTGATGGCGTCGGCGCGCCGGTCGGAACGGTCGATCGCGCCGCTGACATCCACCACCACGCCCTCGCTGTTGGTCAGAATGGCAAAGTAGCGCGTGTTCACAATGGCGCGCCCGAGACCCTCCAAAATGGGTTTCGCCGTCTGCACCAGCCGCTGGTTCGCCTCCGCGGTGCGGCGCATCTGCTGAGGGCTCAGGACATCAAAAGCGACCGGCTGGTGCGCTTGCAACCCCAGGCTCAGGCAGCGCTGCCAGGAACGTTCAATCCAGGGCGCAATCCAGCCCGCCGGCAACGTGGCGTGGTCCTGCAGCGCGACGCGGCGGGCACGCTCGATGCCTGCCAGCCGCAGGGACGGGCTGGTTAGGGTTGGGCTGGTCGCAGGAAGATTGGGCGTGGAGGGGGTCATGGTTCGCGTGCTGCCGGTTTGTCACGATCATGGCAATTTTCAGGCACAACGCACTGTTTCAATTTGAGAATTTCGCACTCCCCTCCATTTGCGACTAGGGTTATCCCTAGGCGATAAGTCGAACATGCGTCCAACAATCGCTATGTATTTCATTTCATAGGCAAGGCATTGCATAGCTTGCGTGCCGCTACCCCCAGGAGAGACACATGCAAAAGGTGTTGCACATCAACGCAGACAAGTGCACCGGCTGTCTGCAGTGCGAAATGGCCTGTTCTTTCGAGAACTACGGCACCTTCGCCACCGCCAAATCCCGTATCAAGGTGTTTGACTTTCACCATACCGGCAAAAAAGTGCCCTACACCTGCACCCAGTGCGACGAGGCCTGGTGCCTGCACGCCTGCCCGGTCGAGGCGATTACGGTGGACAAACTGACCGGCGCCAAGGTGGTGAACGAATCCACCTGTGTCGGCTGCAAGGTCTGCACCATTGCCTGCCCGTTTGGCACCATCAATTACGTGCAGGAGACTGGCAAGGTGCAGAAGTGCGATCTGTGCGGCGGCGAGCCGGCCTGCGCCGACGCCTGCCCCACCGGCGCCATTACCTTCATCGACGCCAACTGGACCGGCCTGGGCAAGATGGCGCAATGGGCCGACAAGCTTGGCAACCAACCCACTGCAATTTAAGGAGCATCATCATGTCATGGGCAGGAAAAATTCTTCGCGTTGACTTGACCGCTGGCACCGCCAAGTCCGAGCCACTCAATATGGACTGGGCGCGCGCTTACATCGGCTCGCGGGGTCTGGGCTCTAAATACCTGGTGGAAGAGATCGACGCCACCGTCGATCCGCTGTCGCCGGCCAACAAGATCATCTGGGCCACCGGCCCGCTGACCGGCACCATGGCCTCCACCGGCGGGCGCTACACGGTCGTCACCAAGAGCCCGCTGACCGGCGCCATCGCCTGCTCCAACTCGGGTGGCTACTGGGGTGCCGAGCTGAAGATGGCGGGCTGGGACATGGTGATTTTTGAAGGCAAGAGTGCCAAGCCGGTGTACCTCTACGTCAATGACGATGTCGCGGAATTGCGCGACGCCGCCCACCTGTGGGGGAAGAGCGTGTGGCAGACCGAGGAGATGCTCAAGAAGAGCCTGCAGGACCCGCTGACGCGTGTGTCCAGCATCGGCAAGGCGGGTGAGAACGGCGTGCTGTTTGCCGCCGTGGTGAACGACCTGCACCGTGCCGCGGGACGCTCCGGTGTCGGTACCGTCATGGGCAGCAAAAACCTCAAGGCGATTGCGGTGCGCGGCACCAAGGGCGTGGGTAACATCCACAACCCGAAGGTCTTCATGAAGGTCATTGCCGAGAAGAAAAAAATCCTCGCCGACAACGCCGTCACCGGCCAGGGCCTGCCGGCCTATGGCACGCAGGTGCTGATGAACGTCATCAATGAAATGGGCGCGCTGCCTACCCGCAATCACCGCGACAACGCGTTTGAAGGCGCCAAAGACATCTCGGCCGAAGCCATGGCGACGCCGCGCAAGACCGATGGCAAAAAGCA
>DAITMI010000069.1:0-1409 GCA_036835225.1 Rhodoferax sp.
TCGCTCTTGGCCCAACCGCTTTTCAAACGGTGCACTTCGTACTTGAACCTGCGCACCCTTAACCCGCGCGACTCAGCCGGCCCGGCGTGTCGTCACCGCCTGCGACAACTCCGCCAGCGAGGTCAGGGAATCGTCCCAGCCCAGGCAGGCATCGGTGATGCTCTTGCCATATTCCAGCTTGGCCGCGTCGTCTTTACCCGGCGTGAACTTCTGGGCACCGGCCTGCAGGTGGCTTTCCAGCATCACACCAAACACGCTGCGCGAACCGCCGGCAATTTGCGCGGCGATGTCGCGCGCCACGTCCAGCTGCTTCTCAAACTGCTTGCTGCTGTTGGCGTGGCTGCAGTCCACCATCAGCGTGGGCGGCAACTTGGCCTTCTCCAGTTCTCTGCAGGCGGCCGCCACACTAGCGGCGTCATAGTTCGGCGTCTTGCCGCCGCGCAGGATGACGTGGCAGTCCGGGTTGCCATTGGTTTGCACAATCGCCACCTGGCCGTTTTTATGCACTGACAAAAAGTGGTGCCCACCGGCGGCGGCCTGAATGGCATCGGTGGCGATCTTGATATTGCCGTCGGTGCCATTCTTGAAACCAATCGGCGCCGACAGGCCGGACGCCAGTTCGCGGTGCACCTGGCTCTCGGTGGTGCGCGCGCCAATGGCGCCCCACGAGATCAAATCGCCCAGGTATTGGGGCGAAATCACGTCCAGGAACTCACTGCCGGCCGGCAGGCCCAGGCGGTTGATTTCGATCAGCAACTGGCGGGCCATGCGCAGGCCTTCGTCGATGCGGAAAGTTTCATCCAGGTAGGGGTCGTTGATCAGGCCTTTCCAGCCAACCGTGGTGCGCGGCTTCTCGAAGTACACGCGCATGACGATTTCCAGCGTGTCGGCATACTTCTCGCGTTGCACCTTGAGTTGACGCGCATAGTCGAGCGCGGCGGCCGGATCGTGAATCGAGCACGGGCCAATCACGACCAGCAGACGGTCATCCTGGCCGGCCATGATGTCGTGGATGCGGCGGCGGGTGCGGCTGATCAGCGATTCCACCGCCGTGCCCTGAATCGGAAAGAAACGGATCAAATGCTCGGGAGGAGGCAACACGGTGATGTCCTTGATGCGTTGGTCGTCGGTCTGGCTGGTGCGGTCGGCGGGGTGGGCGACGGGGTTCGCATACCAGGCATCGGTTGCGGCGACAGTGGCTTCTGGTTTCATGGTGAGACTCCTAAGTCAAGCAAGTAAAGTCGAAAAAGCATAAAAAAACCGCCGGGGCTGCCGGCGGTTTTTGGAAGATCAGGACGTTTTCTTTGGGTACGTTCAGAACTCTCTACCGCCGCAGGCGCTTGAGAACCAAAAGTAGCTAAAGTGAAAACAGACCGAATTCATGAAGTTAAATGTAGCATAGTCACAGC
>DAITMI010000069.1:1509-14875 GCA_036835225.1 Rhodoferax sp.
GTACCGCCCACCGTCAGACCATCAATGCGCAGCGTCGGTTGTCCCACGCCGACCGGCACACTCTGGCCTTCCTTACCGCAGGTGCCGACACCGCTGTCGAGCTTCATGTCGTTGCCAATCATGCTGACGCGCTTGAGACACTCCGGCCCGCTGCCGACAATAGTGGCGCCCTTCACCGGGTACAAAATCTTGCCGTTTTCCACCCAGAAGGCTTGGCTGGCGGAAAACACGAACTTGCCCGATGTGATGTCCACCTGTCCACCGCCGAAGTTGGTGGCGTACAGGCCTTTTTTGATGCTGGCCACAATTTCCTCCGGTGACTTCTCGCCCGCCAGCATGTAGGTGTTGGTCATGCGCGGCATCGGAATATGGGCATAGCTTTCGCGCCGGCCGTTGCCGGTCGGTTTGACGCCCATCAGGCGCGCATTCATGGCGTCCTGCATATAGCCTTTGAGAATACCGTCCTCGATCAGCACATTGCGCTGGCTGGTGTTGCCCTCGTCGTCCACATTGAGCGAGCCCCGGCGGTCCGCCAGGGTGCCGTCATCCAGCACGGTGACCCCTTTTGCCGCCACGCGCTGACCGACGCGACCGGAAAATGCGCTGGACCCCTTGCGGTTGAAGTCGCCCTCCAGGCCGTGGCCAATGGCTTCATGCAACAGAATACCGGGCCAGCCGGGGCCGAGCACCACGGTCATTTCACCGGCCGGCGCCGGACGCGCCTCCAGATTGGTCAGCGCGGCTTTCACCGCCTCATCCACGTATTGCGTAATGATGGCTTCGTCAAAATAGGCCAGGCCGAAACGCCCGCCGCCACCGGCCGACCCGACTTCGCGCCGGCCCTTTTGTTCGGCGATGACGGTCACACTCAGCCGCACGAGCGGGCGCACATCGGCCGCCAGCGTGCCATCGGCGCGCGCCACCATCACCACATCGTATTCACTGGCCAGCCCGGCCATGACCTGCGCCACGCGCGGATCTTTGGCCCGGGCCAGTTGTTCCACTTTCTCCAGCAACTTGACCTTGGCCGTGCTGTCGAGCGTGGCAATCGGGTCCAGTCCCTGGTACAAGGAGCGCGCCGAGGCTATCTTTTTAGTCGCCGTCTTGGTCCGCGCCGACGTGGCGGCGGCTGAGATCGTTCGGACCGTGCGCGCCGCATCCAGCAGCGAGGCCTCGGAAATATCGTCCGAGTAGGCAAACGCGGTTTTCTCACCACTGACAGCGCGCACCCCCACGCCCTGGTCAATGCTGAAGGAGCCGGTTTTGACAATGCCCTCTTCCAGGCTCCAGCCCTCGCTGCGGGTGTATTGGAAATACAAGTCCGCCTCATCGACCCGGTGCGCCTTGATTTCATTCAGGGCGCGTGACAGGTGCGACTCATCCAAGCCAAATGGCGTGAGCAACAAGGACTTGGCAATGGCCAAGCGTTCAAGGGTGGGTTCGCGAGAGATCATGGCGCGATTTTAGGCCTGATCCCTGATTAGTTGGGGACAGAGCTGGCCCACTGCGTGTAGCTGCGGTCTGTCCCGCAAGTTCTCAGGACTGCACCAGCCGCTTCGACTTGGCAATCGACATCAAAATCCCCAGGCCCATGCCCAGCGTAATCATGGCTGTGCCGCCATAGCTGATAAAGGGCAGCGGGACGCCCACCACCGGCAAAATGCCGCTGACCATGCCCATGTTGACAAAGGCGTAGGTAAAGAAGATCAGCGTGACGCTGCCTGCCAGCAGCCGGGAAAACAGCGTGGGCGCCTCCAGGGCAATGGCCATGCCGCGCAGCACCAGAAACACAAAACCCATGATCAGCAGCAGATTGCCGAGCAGGCCGAACTCTTCGGAAAATGAGGCAAAGATGAAGTCGGTGGTGCGCTCGGGGATGAACTCCAGATGGGTCTGGGTGCCCTGCATGAAACCCTTGCCCCAGAAGCCGCCCGAGCCAATCGCAATCATGCCCTGGATGATGTGGAATCCCTTGCCCAGCGGATCGCGGGTGGGGTCCAGCAAGGTGCAGATGCGCTGCTGCTGGTAGTCATGCAACACCGGCCAGCGCACGCCGTCGGCACACAGCTGCGGCTCAAATCCGACCACCAGCGCCACACCGACCAGGCCCAGCAGCACGGGCGGCACAATCCACTTCCAGGACAGTCCGGCAAAAAAAATGACGGACAGCCCAGCAGCCAGCACCAGGATCGCGGTTCCCAGGTCTGGTTGACGGGCGATCAAGCCAATCGGCACCGCCAGCAGCAGCCCGGCCACCAGAAAATCCAGCGGGCGCAACTGGCCTTCGCGCTTCTGAAACCACCAAGCCAGCATCAGCGGCATGGCAATTTTGAGGATTTCACTGGGCTGAATGATCACCCCCACATTGAGCCAGCGCCGCGCCCCCTTTTTGGTGATGCCAAAGACCGCCACCGCAATTAGCAGGGTCACACCCAATATATAAAGCGGCACCGCCAGCGCCATCAGCCGCTGTGGCGGAATCTGCGCCACCACGAACAAAATGGCGCCGGCCAGCAGCATGTTGCGGCCATGGTCCGCAAACCGGGTGCCATGGTCATAGCCGGACGAATACATGGTCAGCAAGCCGGCGCACGCGAGCATGAACACGGCAAAAGCCAAGGGGCCGTCAAAGCCGCGAAACCAGGGCGCCATGCGCTGCCCCAAGTGAATTTTTCTAAAACGATGCGCCATGCCTTGATTATCCCGCCACGGCTCAAGTCAGTACGATTTCCACCACGGTATGGCCAGGGGAACTCACTATCACCAGCCGCCCACTGATAGCGGCAGCCCGTTCACGCAATGAGCGCAAGCCCCCGCGCTGCACGCGGTCCGGCTCGAAGCCGCAGCCGTTGTCGATCACCCGCAGCTGCGCTCCGCCCTGCGGGGTGCTGCGCAGTTCAATGCGCAACTGGGTGGCGTGCGCATGTTGCAGCACATTGGACAGCGCCTCAAAGACCATGAACTGCAGCTGGCGCATGGCCTTGTCATCAAGCCGGCGCAACGGCGGGAGCAGGTCCACCTCCCACTGCAGCTCGATGTCCACCGCCTTGAAGCGCGGCTCCAACCGGTAGCGCAGGTTGGCCAGCAGCGCCGTGATGTCACCGGGCGGCAGGTTCATGGCGTCAATCGACAGCTTGAGCTGGTCCAGCGAATCGCGCAGGGTGTGCAAGACCTCGCCCTGGCTCGCCCGCCCGGATTCCAGCTGCCGGATGGCGGTACTGATGTGGGAACCCACGCCATCGTGCATGTCGCGCAGGATGCGGGTGCGCTCGGCGGTGCGCTCCTGCTCACGGGCGAGCTGCTCGACGCGCTGGTAGCTCTGCGCAAGCTCCTGCTCCTTCTGCGCCACGCGCGCCGCCAGGTTGGCGTGCAGGTCGCGCGCCAAGCCGCTGGCCGTGCGAAAGCGCATGATCACGATGTAGCCCAGCGTCAGCCCGAACAGCACCGAGCTGTAGCGCAACAAAGTGTTGCTGCCATACGCCGGACTGAGCCGAAACACATACAGATCGCGCAAACCCAGCAGGGTATTCAACAGCAACGCGACTGCCACCATCTTGTGTAGCAGCGGCGCACCGCGCGCCGCGCGCCAGATGAATAGAGACACAAAGATCAGGGACGTGAGCCCCGAAGCGGCATACAAGAGCGTGATCGCGAGCGGATGACCGTACACCAGCGCGCCGGCGCTCGCCGCGACACTGGCCACCAGCAACAAGGCCAGCCAGCGGCGCAGCCAGGTGACGGCGGGCAGCCGGCTCCAGCCGGCCACCTCGACGCAAAACAGCATCATGCTGAGCACCCACACGGTGGACGACACCAGCGCCACCATGCCCCACCAAGGCCAAGGCAGGGGTGGATTCTCGATCATGGCGTCGCTGATGCTGACCGTCCAGGACAGCTCCGCCAGACCCGCAAACAGGTAGAGCGGGTCGCGCCGGGGTCGCCCTGGCACGGTTGCATCAACCTGGGTCGCCCACAACGCCAGCGCCATCACCCCCACCAGCAAGCTGACGATGACCACGATCAGCGAACCGGTGATGCGCCAACGGTGATCATTCAAATAAAGTGGGTACACCTCCTCGTTCGGCCCAAAAATCACCGGCGCCAGACCGCCACGGCGCCCCACATCGGCGCGGATCTGCACGCGAAGCAGGTTGTTGGTGCGCAGCAGGCCCGGCGACATCGCGATGTAGCGCGGTCCCTTGGCGAAGTCCGGTCCGTTGCCCTGCTGCAAGTCACCGTTGCGTTGCAGCAGCGTGCCATTGAGCCAGATTTCATACGCATTGCCCAAGCGGGGCACATAGAGGCCAAAGGGTACGGCGGGCACCTCTTGCAGTTCAAACGGCACCTCAAAAGTCGCCTGCCCCGGCAGGCCCATGTGATGGCGGTCCCAGTGGTAGGGCAGGCTAACCGTTTGGCGCGTGGTCTGCCCCTGAACCGTCACGGTGGCCTGCGCCTGGCGCAGTTCCAGCGTCCGGGCCTGCGCCTGCCAGGCCAGGCATGCCAACAACAGCCCGAACCCGGACAGCACCACCCGCCGAAAATCACAGCACAAGCTCATAGATGGGCGAATCTTAGCGCAGCCCCCATGCAGATTTAACCGTTCGCCCTGCGCTTGTCGAAGGGCTTGGACAAGCGCAGCCCGCATCACCTATTTCATCCATGCCGCGACAGCAACCCCATGCGCGTGGCCTCAAACACCGCCTCGCTTTTGGAGTGCACGGACAGTTTGCCGTAGAGGTTCTTGATATGCGTTTGTATGGTGTGCACACTCAGACTCTGCAGGCGTGCGATTTCGGTGTAAGAAAAACCGCGGGCAATCAAAGCCAGCACCTCCTGCTCGCGTGGCGACAGCACGCCGCGTGGCCCGCCCGCCGTCAAACCCCCATCCGTTTCATTTTTTGTAGCTCTCGGCGCTTGTTGCATGGGTGCCTGCGCCCTGTTTTGCTCCCGACGATCAAAGCGATATTTGGACAGCACCCGTCGCGCGATCATGGGAGAGATGGGCGAGGCCCCGGCCCGCATGTCCAGAATCGTCTGGGCGATGTCGTCCGGCGTCGAATCCTTGTGGATGTAGCCCAAGGCCCCGGCTTCGATGCTGGCCAGCACGTTGTCTTCATCACCAAACATGGAGATCACCAGCGGCTCGCACGCCGGGTTCAGCCGGATGGCATGGCGGATCACCTCCAGCCCGCTGCCGTCCGGCAGGCCCAGATCGGTCAGCAGCACATCAACCGTGTTCGCATGGCCATCCAGCCAGGCTCTCGCCTCGGCCACCGTGCCCACGCTGGCGACCAACTGCAACTCAGCGCAGCGCGCCACGCTGCCGGCAAAAAATTCCCGCATCTGCGGATCGTCCTCAACCACCAGTACACGCCACACTTGCTTCGCCCCGCTGTATTTAAATCTGCCGCGAGCATAGCCCGCCAAGGCGGCGCTGGCTATGGTGGGCCATCCCATAGATATGGGATTGATTTACGTCATTCGCCCGATAGCATCCATGACGCAGATCAAGGCGTACATCATCAGCCCCTTGAATTGCCATTTTTACCAACCACTCACAGGGCTTCAATGAAAATTACACTCAAACGACTTGCACTTGGCATTGCTGGCGCTGGCATGCTCACAATTTATGGTTGCGGCGGCGGTGACGATACATCGTCAGACATTAGCAGCGTTGCCCTCAATAATGGCGGAAGCGCAGCCTGCAGCACCCAGTTCCCAGATACTATGGGATATTCTTCGCGGTTAGCGAAATATCAGAACGATGGACAGTGCTCACCCATGATTCAGGCTGCTGAATCGTACCGACAGTCTGCAATTGCAAATTGCTCTGCCGGTGACGCGGCCGCCGCAACCACATATTATTCTTATTACACAAAGAGTCTGCCGTCCGTCAAAAGCTTTTGCCCATAGTAGAGACCGCCGTGTGATCATTTCCCGTCGGCATGAAGGGGGCAAGCTACCCGCTATTCACGCCCCCTTTCTGACGGCGGTATCGTGATCTGCCGCAAGTTCATGAAAAAAAGTTGGCCCTGGCCATCCTTTACTTCGCCGTCTACAACTGCAACGGTCGGAGCCTGTCGTGGCGACATCAGAACCGGCGAAGCGCCATCCTGCTGCGATTAAAGCTGGATGTGTCGCTTGAACCCAGTCCGCTCTTGTCTTGACCAAGGAACCCCGTCAATGTACAAAAAATTGAAAGCTTCAATAGCCTCACTCCTGGTGGCCGCCGCCAGTGTTGTGCTGCTATCGGGTTTCACCGTGCCAACTGAAAAAACCAATAACACGAGCGCAGTGCATGTTGATAATCTTGGCCGGGCATCGGCCCAGGCCGGACTGGTTGTCGCACAAGCGAATAGCACAGTGTCATCTAAAAATTCGGCTGCAAGCGATTGCATGAAGTCGGCATCATTAATAGCAAAGACGGGCAATTCTGTGATCGATACCAGATGCTCATTGGTTGCATTTGAAGTCTGTATGAACAAGGCGACTGGAATAATTTCACAGTCGCAAGGCGCCAGAAAGCAATGCGCCATCATGCAAGGTCTGGGTGGCGCAACCGCATGCCAATTACCCTGTATCGCGGCCGCCGCTCTACCCGTTGGCGGGAGTGGTATTCATGGCACCTATACGGGACTCACCCCCTTCGCGGTTGCATGCCACAAGGATGTAATGGACAAGGTGGGAGGTGTCGACGAAATGGCAGACGCATGCAACCTTAATCATGCGTTGCAGTGTCTTATGAACGGAAGTTCTTCGCCCAGTGTCAATGCGGCGATATTGCGGCAAAGGAAAAGTGAATGTAAAAGTTTTCATGCGGCCTACCCCGGCGGCGGCTGCTCGGCCTGCTCCAATGGGGACTTGCGAGTTGACTACGACCCATCAAAAATTGACCTAGATTCGAAATTCTGCAATCCAATCCTCGCCGCGGCGAAACAATGCACCATGCCAGTCCCTGGAGGTGCACGATGAAATACGTCTTTTTTTTTGTTGCTGACATTTTGCTCAGGCTCCGTGTTGGCGCTGGATATGAAAGAAGACGCGTTGGCTTTGGCGACTCAGCACACAGGCACCGGGTTAAGCCGTGAGAAAGCCTGTATTCTGGCGCAATCCAAAGCAAGTATGGGCGGCCAAACCGCCGGCGAATGTGCCTGCAAAATACGCGGCAACAACATACATGTCTGCGATTCTGCATCAACCAAGCCCGGAGCGCGGATAGCGTCAACCCCACCTCTCACACTGGAGTCGCGACCTCAGCCCCCCAAGGTGCAACCGCGACCGGCGCAATGCGGCACCATGGTCAAGTACCGCGACACCAAGCTTGCGGACGATCTGAACGAAGCGATCAAGCACTACTCGGCAGCGAGCAAAAGCTTGGAGCTACTGACTCCCATCAAGCAGCAATCCATCCGGCTTCAAAAGGGCCAACCACTGTTCAATGACGCCTATAAGTTGATGCTCAGCCTGAAGACCGCGGCCACTGCCATCGGTGACATCATGGGACTCCTCCCAGGAACGGGCATGGCGGTGAAGACTGCAACGGGTTTCGCTGGAAAAATATTATCTTCACAAGCGGAATTGAGCGTTTCAGTTTTAACCGGTGAAGTCGATAGCTGGGTCGCCACAGAAGCCCTTGGACTTGTTCCTGGCTTGGGCGCCGGCCTTAAGGCAGCTTACAACTTTGGAGAAAATCTGAACGCACTAAAAGATGCGGACGAAGAAGGGCGTGCAATACTTATCGGAATTAACCAGCATGTTTCAGGATTGGAGCGTCTAATTCGAAAACAGGACGAATTGCTGAAAGCGAACAACTTTTATCTGAAAATGCTCAATCTCGTCAAGAACGACATCGACGCGATGTGCCGCTAATCGGCGGTCTGTAGCAGAGGGGTCTCTGCACCTTTCCGGGCAATTTCGCTCCATTCACCCAGCCACGCCCCTCGTTAACCTCCTCTACCTGCACGGCTTTCGCGCCTCACCGCAGTCCCTGAAGGCCCACACCATGTCGCAGCACATGGCCAGGCAGCACGCGGAGGTGCATTGGTGGCGCCCGCAATTGCCGCCGTCGCCGCGCAAAGCTTCCGTGCTGGTGATACAAGACATCACGGACTAACCCCACGAAACTATGGCCGTGGTCGGCTCCTCGCGTGGCGGCTTTCATGCGACTTGTGTCGCACAACAGACCGGCAGCCGGCCGATTCTGCTCAACCCGGTACGTGACTTGGAGAAACACATCGGCAAAAAAACCAGCGGACACAACCAGCAGGAGGGCTTCTTCTTCCAACCCGAATTTATTCAGGTATTGCGCGACTTGACTGTCACCTGCTCAAAGATAGCGCCGCTACGTCATCAGTCACTTTGGTGCGCTTCACGCCATTGTCATCAGGCGGACCCAGATCGGTCAGCAACACATCGACCACGTCATTCAACCAGGCTTTCGCGTCGCTCACCATGCTCACACTCGCATGTAGCGGCAACGCGGCGCAGCGCGCATAGCCGCCGCCTGTACTGGCAATGCGGACTCATCCCATATTTATGGGATGGCGCCGGGTCACCCACCCGAGGGCATCAATGATATTTATCAACAAGTTCAGAACCATGCACTCTAAAGTTCCTGTTTCCCTATCAACTCAGGAATTTCTCATGAAAATCATGCTGAAACATCTCTCGCTGGCGATCGCTGGCACGGGCATGTTGACGATTTATGGCTGCGGAGGTGGCGACAGTTCGACTGAAGCAGCGCTGACGCCAACGCCAGTCACCACACCGTCCAACGGCGTTGCATCGCTGCCCACTGATTTGCTGACCAAACCGCAGGCAGCCAACTGCGCTGCGCTGCGCAGTGGCTCCTACGATCTTGTCGTACCGACTGCCAACGCCACTGCGGCAAACCAGATAGTTGATAGAGGCACGGTCGATGCGGTCGCATTGACGTTCACTGATAGCTCTGGCACCAGCAACCTGGTCGCCACCCCCGGCGAAGCCTGCCACTTCACCGCCAATAACGGGGTCAACGACATCGTCGTGTCGCCCAGCGGGGTCATCGTCGCGCGCGTTCAAGACAGCGGGAAAATGAAACTTGCCATCGCCGTGCCGACGCAGACCTTCACCGTGGCAGACTTGGCCGGCACCTTCAACATGCTGGGCACGGAAGATAACAACGGCGTATACAACGGCAAGGCGGGGACGGTGACAATAAATACCGCTGGGGTGGTGACTGCCTTCAAAGAATGCAGCAACGCCGCAACTTGGAACGTGACCAACGCGAGCTGCGTTGATGTGACCACCGGCTTGCCGGCGTTCACCGTCAACAGCGCAGGCGGTTTCAACCTGGTCGATGCTTCGACCGGCCACATTGACGCACGAATGTTCGCCTACAAGAGCGGCAGCGGCGATGTTATGTTCATTATGGGCGGCGACCGTGGCGGTCTGACTGTGTTTACCAAGCAGCGCACCAACAGCTTGCCAACCGTTGGCGACACTAAAACAAACTGGAACCTGCAGTTGGACAACCTGCTGGCGTCACCCACCGCAGTGAGTGCCAACAGCAACACGGTGGTGTCGGTCGATTCCGCGGCTGGAAGCTGGGTGGTCCGCAATCTAAAGAACGCCGGCAGTACCGTGACACACCCCGAGACATTTTTCGCGAACAACCCGCGCAACGGCTACAACTTCCGTGCGGCAGGTAGCGCCTTGGCGTCCGACGGCACAACGGCGACGATCAATGAGATCACTACCCTCAATCTCAATGGCATGGGCCTGACCGCTGTGCTGATCCCAGCGCTGAAGCGGTTCCAGTTCACCGTGACCCAGCCCTGATCAGGCGCTGCTGTCAGCAAAAGCCCCGCCCAGGCGGGGCTTTTTTTCGCCCCTATGATCCTGTCCATGCCCGCCCCTCATCCCAACCCGCCCATCACCCACCTGCTCTACCTGCACGGCTTTCGCTCCTCACCGCAGTCGGCCAAAGCCCGCACCATGGCGCAGCACATCGCCACGCAGCACCCGGCGGTGCAGTGGTGGTGCCCGCAATTACCGCCGTCGCCACGCGCCGCAATGGCGCTGGTGATGGACGGCATCGCGGACTGGCCGCGCGAATCGATGGCCGTGGTCGGCTCCTCGCTGGGCGGCTTTTATGCGACCTGGGTGGCCGAGCACACCTGCTGCAAGGCGGCGCTGCTCAACCCGGCGGTTGACCCGGCGCGTGATCTGGCCAAGTACATCGGCGAGCAAAGCAGCTGGCATAACCCGCAAGAACACTTTTTCTTCAAGTCAGAATTTGTCGATGAGTTGCAGGCGCTGCAATGTCAGCGCCTGCAGCAGCCCGGCAACTACCTGGCAGTGATCGCCAAAGGCGATGAAGTGCTGGATTGGCACGAGATGGCAGGCCGCTATGCCGGAGCACGCATCAAGCTGCTCGAAGGCGGCGACCATGCGCTCAGCGACTTCGACAAGCACCTGGACGAGATAGTCGCCTTCCTTGAGCTGGCCTGAGCCGGCGAACGACCGGCGGCACATGGTTCGCTGAGCCATGGGACAATCTGCCCTATGTTTTTATTGTTTGAAGAAGCCGGAAAATTCATGGCCGGTCGGGTACTGTCTGAGGCGGACACCTCTGCGCAGGTGGAGCTGGACAGCGGCAAGCGGGTCAAGGTCAAGGCCGCCAACATCCTGCTCAAGTTCGAGAAACCTGCGCCGGCGCAGTTGCTGGCGGCGGCGCAGGCCATCAGCCAAACCATTGAGCTGGAGCTGGCCTGGGAGTTTTCGCCGGCCGAAGAGTTCGGTTTTGCCGAGCTGGCGCGCGAGTATTTCAGTGCCAACGCCACGCTAGAGCAGCAAGCCGGCACGCTGGTGCGCCTGTTTGAGGCGCCGCATTACTTTCGCCGCGCTGGCAAGGGGCGCTTTCGCAAGGCCCCGGCCGACATCATTGCACAGGCCTTGGCCGCGATTGAAAAAAAGAAACAGCTTGCGCTGCAGACTGCGCAATGGGTCAAAGAACTGAGCCAAGGCGAGTGCCCGGCCCCCATCCGCGAGCAGTTGTACAAGATCCTGTTCAAACCCGACAAAAATGCGCCGGAATACAAGGCGGTGGTGGAAGCGTCACGCGCCACCCATCTGGGGCCACTGGAACTGCTGATCAAAGCCGGCGCGATTGATTCGCCCTACCAGTTCCACTGGCGCCGCTTCCTGCTGGAGAACTTTCCCAGGGGCACCGGCTTCCCGGCGCTGGAAGCGCCCCTCATCAAGGATGAACTGCCCTTGTCCACGGCGCGCGCCTTCTCCATCGACGACTCGGCCACCACCGAGATTGACGACGCGCTGTCGGTGCAAGGCCTGGGCACGGGCACGGTCGTCGTCGGTATTCACATTGCCGCGCCTGGCCTGGCGATTCAACCCGGCAGCCCGATTGACCAGCTCGGCCGCCACCGCCTGTCGACCGTCTACATGCCGGGCTACAAAGTCACCATGCTGCCGGACGACGTGGTGCAAGCCTACACACTGATGGCGGGACGCGACTGCCCAGCGGTGTCTTTGTACGTCACGCTGGACGAAACTACGCTGGAAATCAAATCGAGCGAGACCAAGCTGGAGCGCGTGCACATTGGCGCCAATCTGCGCCATGACCAGCTCGATACCATCGTGACGACCGTATGGCTCGAAGACCCCGAGTTTTTACATCAAATAGACCCGCAGCCCTTACACCATAAGCGTAAGCAGCTATCATTTTTATATCGCCTGGCGAAAGACCTGAAGGCCAAACGCGAAGTGGTGCGCGGCAAACCCGAGAATTTCAGCCGGCCCGATTACAACTTCAAGCTGGTCGGCAACGACGGGGCCGAACCGCAAGGCACCGAGCAGGTGCAAATCAGCATTCGCCTGCGCGGCGAGCCGCTGGACCTGGTCGTTTCCGAGGCCATGATTCTGGCCAACAGCACCTGGGGCAGCTGGATGGCGGAGCTGGGCGTGCCCGGCATTTACCGCAGCCAGGCCTCGATGCTGCCCGGCGTCAAAGTGCGCATGGGCACCCGCGCATTGCCGCATGCCGGCCTGGGCGTCAAAAGCTATGCCTGGAGCAGCTCGCCGCTGCGGCGCTACACCGATCTGGTCAACCAGTGGCAAATTATTGCCTGCGCCCGCCATGGCAAAACAGCGGCGTTGGTGGCACCGTTCAAGCCCAAAGACGCGGACTTGTTCTCGATCATTTCCAGCTTTGACTCGGCTTACTTTGCCTACAACGACTACCAGCGCGCCATTGAGCGCTTCTGGACGCTCAAGTTTGTGCAGCAAAACAAGGTGACCGAAATCACCGCCACCGTGTTCAAAGAAAATATGGTGCGGGCCGACGATCTGCCGCTGGTGTTGCCGGTCATGGGCGCCAGCGGTTTGCCACGCGGCGCGCGGGTCCTGATCAAGCTGGGCGACATTGACGAGGTGACGCTCGACATCCACGGCACCGTGCTGGCGCGCCTGGATGCCGTCACCGAAACCGCCAATGCGCCAGAAGACGGCACCGGGGACGAGGACGAAGACGCCGTCGCCGGCCCGATTGCGATTGCCGTGGACATGAGTGAACCGGACGCCGCCGTCACCTCTGCCAGCAGCGATAATCCGGCTCCGTGAAGCTTCGGTCTTTCAGCCCTCTCCAACTGGCGCTTGGCGCCTCGATTGCCGTGCATGCCGTGCTGTTGACGGTGCGCTTTGTCGATCCCGAGGCATTCAACCGGGTGTTTGAGGACACGCCGCTGGAAGTTATCTTGGTCAATGCCCGCACCACGGAGCGCCCGGACAAGGCGCGGGCCATTGCCCAGGCGTCGATGGCCGGCGGTGGCGACGCCGAGAAAGGCCGCGCCACCAGCCCCTTGCCGCCGGCCCTGCGGTCTGAGGCCGGGGAGGATACCCAGGACAAAGAGCAGCGCCAATTGCAGAGCCTGCAGGAGCAGCAAAACCTGTTGCTGGCGCAGATCAAAAACCAGCTGGCCGCCCTGCCCCCACCCGAGCCGAAGCGGCCCAGTGCGTCGCCCGAGCAGGCGGAGCGCGAACAAAAACGCCGCCAGTTGATCAAACTGCTGGCCGAGATCGAGCGGCGCATCAACCAGGAAAACGCCCGCCCCAAGAAGCGTTACATCAGTCCGGCCACCCGGGAAGCGGTGTATGCGGTGTATTACGACCATTTGCGCCGTGCCATTGAAGACAAGGGCACCGAAAACTTCCCCGAAGCCGCGGGCAAGAAGCTGTATGGCGAGCTGACCATGATCGTCACGGTTAATTTTGATGGGCGGGTGCTCAACATCGAGATCGTCGAAAGCTCCGGCAACCGCACGCTGGACCGGCGCGCCGAGGCGATTGCCCGCAGTGCCGCCCCGTTTGG
>DAITMI010000070.1:0-14822 GCA_036835225.1 Rhodoferax sp.
CGCAGTTCACGCACCAGGGAGCGGCGTTGGTGCTCGCTCATCCACCGAAAACCAAAGACCGTGCAGGCCACTTGCTGGTGATCGAACAGTGTCTTCTCGCGACCATACAGCGTTCGCAGCGAAGCAACTTCCGGGGCGACAATGCCAAGTCCGTCGCTCAGGTGGCGCCACAAGGCTACGGGAACCACCCGAAATGCATAGAGCAAACGGCCACTCATGCGCAGAAAACCGATATGAAGCGCCAGACCCAGCTTGTGGGCATCGCCCCGGCGTGCATTGATTGCCTCGCGCTCAGCACCATCGAAGGTGAAAAACGCCTTCATCTCGAAGTCGCTGATATCGCGTGGAAGCTCGCGCATCCCCAAAAACGTCGTCTGCCAGCCCTGCATCGTGTTACCCCATTAGTGGGAGGCCACGATACCCGTTTGGAAAGCGAACAGGAAAGCCAACAGAATCAACGATCTACCAATACCACCCCCGCGCCAGTGCTGGGTTTGCGAACCGCCAGTTATTGCACTGAAAACGAGGGGACCCGTCGTAGCATGGCATCGTGGATCCATTCATGGTCATTGCCAAAAGCGCCGCCACCGAGGCGCGTGAGCAGCAAGACGTTGGATGCGCCACGCTATCATCCCTCAATTTTTAGTCATCGACGGGTGTCTGCGTAGGCTGTTTCACGAAATCCTGTGAGGCGTTCAAACCAATCCATCCTTACTCTCATCTTTATTGTTCTCAATCACGTGACGGGTAAGAACGAATATTTGGAGCCCGACGCAAAGTTAAGGCTGGTGCAGCCAACGTCACTCGTTGAAAAATCAAAAATTGGCTGGATTCTCAAGCTGCAAGCCCAGTCCACTGGCCCGCTGCGATTGCCGCTCGATAGCTTTTTGCAGCAAACCCGCCTGTCCCTCGATCAACGTGAAACGCTCACGCGCACGGGTGATGCCGGTGTAAACCAGTTCACGCGTCAAAATCTTGGCACCACCCAGTGGCAGCACCAAGGCGGTATGCAAGAACTCAGAGCCCTGGCACTTGTGAACCGTCATGGCAAAAGCAGTTTCTACATAAGCCAGGCGGCTCACACCGACTGAGCGCAAGCTGTCACCATCCAGGAAATAGACACGCAGTGCGGTGGCGCCCCGGATGCCTGGCAGTGCCACACCTACATCGCCATTAAAAACCCCGAGTTCCGGGTCATTGCGGGTGACCATGACGGGTCGTCCGGCAAACCATTCGCCTTGTGGCTTTAACAAACCCGCATCCGCCAAGGCCTTCTGGACGGATTGGTTCAAACTGCGGGTGCCCCAATCCCCGTCATGGACAGCGCACAGCAGACGAAAACGATCAAAAGCCACCAGCACGCTTTTGACCCAGGTGTCGTGACAGCTGGCGTCTTGCAGGGCTTGTGCCGGGCGTTCGCTGATGAGGCGCAAGTAATCGGCAAAGCAGGCACTGGCACCTGGGCGACCCTGGACGGCCAAGTTCAAGACCGTCGCCACACTCGGGTGGTAGGTCGCCTGCAACACCGCTGTCGTATCTTGCGTGATGAGTGACTGGGCCAATGCGCAGTTGCCGCCATTGATCGCCAACGCCAGTTGTCCGATCAACCCGCCAAAGCGGCGACTCTTGCGTAGCATGACGGTTTGCTGCGCCAGCGGGGTGGTTTTGGCGTCGGTAGCAAGAAACTCAGACGGCAGTGTTTGTCCGGCCACCGCTTGGGCATAACGCCATGTTTCCCGATCGTAATGCCCGTTCCCGGCATCGCGACAGAGGTCGCCCAACACGGCACCGGCTTCCACTGAGGCCAACTGGTCCTTGTCACCCAGCAAGATCAGCTTGGCTCCGGGCGGCATGGCTTGCAGCAGGGCCGACATCATCTCCAAATGGATCATTGAGGCCTCATCCACGATCAGGATGTCCACATCAAGTAAGTGGCTGGCATTGAAACGAAACTGCCGGGTGTCGGGACGGGCACCCAACAGGGAGTGCAGGGTTCGGGCCGCACCAATGCGTTTGGTAAACGTTTCCAGATCGAGTTCCTGACCCAGGCGCTTGCTCAACTCCTGCAGGGATGCATCAATCGACTGACGTAACCGGGCCGCTGCCTTGCCGGTCGGCGCCGCCAGCGCGACGCGCAGACGCTGGGGTTCTTTATCCATGGCAAACAGCAAGGCCAACAATCGGGCGGCGGTGTAAGTCTTGCCCGTGCCAGGACCACCGGTGATGACGGTAAGGCTGGCACGCAAAGCCACCGCACAGGCCAGCTTTTGCCAATCCACCTCTTTGGACGCAGTCGCTTCATTTATTGTTGGATCAAACAAACGGTCGAGCCATTGGTGTGCCAAGACTTCATCCACGGTCTGGCTCGCAGCTGTTCGGTGCAAGACCTCCGCGGCCACCTGACATTCATGGAGCCAGTAACGGCGCAAATACAGCAAAGGCTCTGCTGCAGTACCCCCCAGCACCAGGGGTTGGCCACGATCTGCTTCATCTTGCACTGTATCTCCGCCCTGGACCAAAGTAACCGAGCGCAACAGAGGACTGGCGCGCAAGGAGGCCAGCCAGTCTGACAAACTGGTGGGCAGTGTTTGCCACAAGGCGTTCAGGTCATCCTGGGCTGTTGCGGGCCAGGCGAGCACCTCATCGGGCTGTGTCACCAGCAGTCGCAGCGGCAGACAGGTGTGACCACGCCCCTCCATTTGTGCCAGTACGGCGGCACTCACCAGCAAGACGGGCGAGGCCGTCGGATCGAGTTCGCGCATGAAGGCGGCCAGTGCGCTGTCCAAGCGGCGCAGCCAGCCCTTGTCGGCCCAACTGTGCAGAATGGTCAACGGATCGGGCTGCAGCTCGGGGGTGTGGTCGGGGGCGATGATCAAGTTGGAGTCAGTCATGGTGGCATGGCTTTGGTCATGGGTTATCGTGAAGCTACTCATGCTGGCAAGGCTTCCTCGCCCAACATCGCGTCGAGGGCATTGATCAAGGGGAGGCAGGCGGGTATCAGACAAACCCCGTTTTGCGGGCCCTTGATGCCGCGCAGGAACAGGTACACCGCACCCCCCAGTTGGTCCTCGGGTCGGTAGCTACTCCCCAGTCGTTGTTTCAGTAACCGGTGCAGGGCCAGCAGATAAATGGCCGCCTGGACGTCATAGCGGTGCTCGGCCATGGCGTGGGCCAGAGCGTCACTGTCATAAGCTGCATCATCCTCTCCCAGATGATTGGACTTGTAGTCCAGCACCCAGTATTTGCCTTGGTGTTCAAACACCAGATCGGCAAAACCCATCAACATGCCATGCAACTGCCGCTCAACCAAACCTGGCCGCTCAACCCCCGGCAACAGGTGCTGGCGACACTGGGCATCGATCTCTTTCGCCTCCATTTGCTTCGCGGGAAGCCAGAACTCCATCTCCGGCATGACATAAATCAGATCGACGAGTGCCGCGTTCGGTCCCGGCAACTTGGTTTGCACCACGCTAGTGAGCCAGGACACAACATCTTGCGCATGCGCTCCACGTCCGGCACGCTCGCATCGGCGTTGCAAGCGCGTGGCCAGCGGTTCGTTCTCAGCCAAGGCAAAGCTTTCTGTCGCCAACCATTCGAGTTGATCGTGCAGAAAGTTGCCCGCCTCGGCGCCGCGCGCAAACTTGTGCCATGCCGCAGGGTTGGCAAGCTTCGCAGCCCGCTCAAGTTCTCGCTGATCGTCAGCACTGACCAATAAGTCCAACTCATCGTCCGCCGGTCGGGGCGTTTGCAGCGGTGACAAGGCAGAAGTCGCCCCTGTCGGGGTCAGATCCCTGGCCAGGCGAGAAAAACTGCCGATCGTCCAATGGCGCTCGAAGTCGGCCTGGTAGTTGGGTCGTTCCAACAGCGCGACGCCCGCCACGGTACGGATCAAGGAGGTGCAGGCCGTCGTGAGTTCTGCTGGCTGCAACACCATGTCCGTACAACTGGACGCAAACTGCTCCAAGGATGCCAACCAGTCAGCAGCGGCAATCGCGTCGGTGCCCCCAATGAGATAACCGGCACCGCTTTTGTGGGAAACGCAGGCGGCACCGGGCCCTGATTTGACCGCAGAAAACCCCACCCACAGCGAATGTCGGGCGCGCGTCAGCGCCACATATACCAGTCGCAAGTCTTCGCGCAGACGGTCCCGATCGGCCAGCGTCAATTCCTCTTTGCTGAACTGCAAGCGCAATTCACGCTGGCCATCCTCATCGGCGAGGTTGATGAAGGACGTCGTTTTACGGTCTTTCTCTCTAAAACTGCTGGCAAAAGGCAGGCACACCAGTGGATATTCCAGCCCCTTGCTCTTGTGAATGGTGATGACCTTGACCAGATCGGCATCACTTTCGAGTCGCACCACCTGCTCGTCCCCCTGGGAACTGCCTTCGCTCATCTCAGTGACCAACCAGCGAATCAGGGATTGCTCACCGTCCAGGGCGCTGCTCGCCGTTTGCAGCAACTCCGCCAGATGCAAAAAATTGGTCAGTTTGCGCTCGCCGTCTGGGGCCGCGAGCCAGCGTGCTGCCAGCCCAAGCTGATGCAAGGTCTGGCGCAGCATCGCCAACACCCCTTGCATCTGCCAGACGGTGCGCAATTGGCGCAATTGTTCGCTGCGCGCATCAAAGGCGTCATCGTTGCTGGCCAGCCAACCCAATTCATCCAGACTCAAGCCCACGGTGCGGGTGGCCAGTCCAGCGCGCACCAGTCGCACATCTTGCGGCGTGGCCACTGCGCGCAACCAATGCACCAGGTCCTGCGCCTCGACACTGTCGAACACCGAGTCTTTGTCGGACAGATACACCGAGGCCACCGAGCGACGCTCCAGTTCGCGCCGAACGGCCGCTGCTTCCTTGCCGGTACGAACCAGAATCGCGATATCTGCCGGGCGCAGTGGCTGGAAGGTGGCAGGTTCGCCATTGGCACCAGGGGCAGCAAACCCGGATTTCGGGTCATTGAGCCAGCCGACGATTTGCTCGGCACAGCGCGCGGCAAAGCGTTTGCGCATGCCTTCAGAATTACTCAACTCCAGATCATGTACCAGGGTCATCGCCGACACCAGGCCGTTTGAGTTGACCAACTGCTCCTTGCGCCCATGGGCCTTGACTTTGACGAAGGGCAGGGGGTTGTCCTCCGCTTGGCGGTACATGAACGCCCCTTCGCTGCGCGCGTCATCGGCATAGGCAAACCAGTGGTTGACCACATCGACCAACGACTGCGTTGAACGAAAGTTCGTCTCCAGCACATAGTGGCGTCCGGTGGTCGCACGGCGCGCCTTCATATAGCTGTAAATATCGGCGCCGCGAAAGCCATAAATCGACTGTTTCGGGTCACCGATCAGCAGCAACGCGCTGTGCGGGTCATTGACTTCGGTCTGGTAGATCTGGTCAAAGATCTGGTACTGCAGTGGTGAGGTGTCCTGAAATTCATCAATCAGGATGACCGGGTACTGCGCCAGGATGCGCTCGCGCAAGCGTGTGCCATTCTCACCACTTAAGGCGGTGTTGAGGCGATGCAGCATGTCCGCGAAACCGAAGCTGCTGCTCTGTCGCTTGAGCTGGAGCAGTCGCTGCGCCACCGTAGCAGCCGCATGCAAACGCACGGGCACGCCAATGTCAGGCAACTTGTCAATCGCCACTTTGAACGCCGCGAATTGGGCAAATTCTGGCGACAGGACGATCGATGGCGCATCGGCTTTGCGGGCCAGCAACAATCCCTCCGGTGTGAAGCGCTCCCAGCCGGTTTTTAGATCGGGTTTGTCATCTTCAATCGTCCCATTGGCCCACCCTTTTAGGGTGCTCAGCCAGCCGGTGTAATTCTTGGGGCTGAGTTTGCGTCCGTCCCAGCCACTGTTCTTGGTGGCGGTTTGAACGTCCAGCCAGTCCTGCATGCTTTGAGCCCGCACCGCCCAGCCAACTTTGAGTTGCGCCAGCGCCGTTGCACGTTGCCCGGTGGCCTGGGTCAGCACCTCGGCCAGCGATCCATGAGCTGCCTCAACTGGAATGTCCTGGTTCATCAGGTCACGCAGATCGGCGCTGAGTGTGTCCACGCCACTCCAGATGGCCAGCACCTGCGACAGCGGCTCTGCAGCCAGCGGGTAGCAGGCTTGGCGCCAGTAGTCGTGGGTGGCTTCGATGCGCATGGCTTCTTCATCGGCCACCAATTCTTCGTCAAACAAGTTGCCGCTATCAAAGGCATGTTCTTTGAGCATGCGTTGGCACCAGGCGTCAATTGTGTGCACCGAAGCGTCGTCCATGCTTTCTGCGGCCATCGCCAAGGCCCAGGCGGCCCGGTTTCGTTCTGGCCCTGGCGCGTACTCGGCCATCAAGGTGGTCAGAAAGGTATCGCCCGGGTCAGGCAGTCGTTCGTTCCGGAAACATTGAGCCGCGTTAAGTAAGCGCTCGCGAATGCGGTCTGACAGTTCCCGCGTGGCGGCCCGGGTGAAGGTCATCACCAGAATTTCTGATGGGCGCAGTGGACGCTCGAACCCATGCGCACCGCCATGGCCAAGCACCAGGCGCAAGTACAAGGCGGCGATGGTCCAGGTTTTACCGGTGCCAGCGCTGGCTTCGATCAATCGGCTGCCCCACAGGTCAAAGGTGGCCGCTTGCAGAATCTGGCTGGCCGGTGCGGTCGCTTTACTTGTCATGGGATCTTCGCTCATATAGGTCTGCGTTGTCATGCCGCGACCTCTTCAACCGCTGGCTCTGTGCTGTGAAAACGGGCTGTCACATGCTGATTCGCCCATGCCAACAACGGCGCATAAACTTGTTGCGCCAAATCTTCGAAGCGGCCATCGGCACTCAAAGCTTCAAAGTCCGGGAACATACGGGCCAGACAGGGTTCCTCTACTTCACCGGATTGCATATAGCCGCCTTCATATTGCGCGCTCGCATTTTTTTCTTCCAGCTGGGCCCGTGCGGTTTTAAGCGGCAGGGGCAGCGGCGCATTCATGCCTTGCAGCCAGAGGGACAGCAGCATGCTCAGGGAGTGCTGGGCTTCGTCCTGGGGCATCGATGAAATTTCAATCACGCCATCGCGCCCGACCAGGACGCCCTGGGCGCTCAACCCACTGGCCGCCATCGCCAGGCTGCGCACCCAAGGCCCCAACAGTTTGTCGGCTCTAGCCAGTGGTTTGGGCCCTTTCTCCAGCAGCTTGCTCGGCTGCAGTTCCAGCCAGGCGGTGACGCCACTGATCTGGTGGCTGGCACCTGGATCAGACACGACTTCACCCTGGCGCAGGTGATCAATCCAGTCTTCCAACACCACGTCGCCCTCTTGCAGGCGAACGGATTTTCGTTCTGCCGGTTCAGGAAAACGAGCTTGTTCGATACGCCAGGCCTGCAACATGGTGGTCAACACCTCATGCAGGGCTTCCTGTTTGAGGTCTCCCAACCCTTTGAGCGGCAAATCACCGGCTTTACGCAACCGTGTCAAAGAGCTGGTCACGCAAGCTTGGCTCTGCACCTGGTCGGTTTGGGCGGTTGCGCTCGCCAGTAACTCCTGGATAAGTCCGTATTCCTGCAGGCCATCAACGGCAAAACACTCCTCATCGGCTTTGTCCTGGCTGTCTTCTTCAAAGACAACCAGCAGCCGTTGCCGAAAAAACGCTTTCACCGGATTACGCAGAAAACTGGTCAGCTGACTTAAGGTCACCGGCAGATTAGGGTCTGCACTGAAGGTCGCCAATGGTTCCATCTCCGAGGGCTTGTCACGCGAGGGAACGCCCGCAGCGGTGACCTCCATGGATCCATGGGCTGCACGCCACTCCCGGGCATATGTCACCAAAGGGCTACCAGTTTCAAAATAGCGCCGGCTAAACGGTTGTAAGGGATGGTGGGTGGTTCGTGTTGACACCACGTCCTGGCCCCAACCCGCGCTTAAGTAATCCCGCAATTGCGACACCAGCACCGAGGGCGGTTGTTCGCTGTTGTCGCGCACGTTGTGACCGCACCAGCTGACATAAAACAGGCGGCGAGCCGACAACAAGGCCTCTAACATCAGTTGGCGGTCATCATCACGGCGCGAGCGATCCCCCGGGCGAGGGGTGCCAGGCAAGCCCATCAGGTCGAAGTCGCTGCGCATGCTGCGCCGGGGGTAATCGCCATCGTTCATGCCCAGCAAGCAAACCACTTCAAACGGAATGGCCCGCATCGGCATCAATGTGCAAAAAGTGACGCCACCGGCCTGAAACCGCTGATTCAGCTTGGGCACCTCCATCGCCTCCATCCAAGCCGAGCGGGCCACGATCAGTGGCACATCTTCAGCAAAACTGGCGTCTTCGCAGGCCAGTTGCCATGCGACAAGACCGTCTTCAAGCGCGCTGAGCGCCTGTTTATCCGTCTCTGATTCGGCCTTGACCATCTCAGCCAGCAAAGTCCGACCCCGTTCCGCCCAGATCGCGGGGGTAGCCGGCGTGCTGGCTTGCGTCCACCAATTCACCAGCGCCTGCAACAGGTGGGCCAGCGAGCCGGCCAGTTCCGCTTCCAGACCACCGACCTCGGCATAGGGTTCAATGTCGTTGAAGTCGCCCAGTGGATAGTCCACCGCCACCATGCCACTGGCATAGCCCAACAGCATGCGGCGCAGGCCAAACCAGGCACTGTTTTGATCGCCGCAGGCCAATAAGCCCAAATCGGCACGATGCTCAATGTTTAGTCCCCAGCGAATTCCGGCGCCCACCATCCACTGGGTGAGCTTAGGCAGGGAACCCTGATCAATGCCAAAACGGGCCGCCACGGCGTTCACTTCCAGCAAATCCACCAGTTCGCTCATGCAACAACGCTGTTGCGGCAGTCGCAGCAACCAGTCCAGCGCGCCAATCAACGGGCTACTGGTTTTTGCGCTCATATCGGCAATGTCAAACGGAATGAAGCGAGCGTCCTGGCGCTTGTACTGGCCAAAAACGGCCCGGATGGCTGGCGCCATTTGTTCAATATCGGGCACCATCACAATCACGTCGCGCGGGTTCAGGGCCACCTCCTTGGCGGGCTGGGCCAGCAACTGCAGCAGTTGGTCGTGCAGGATTTCGAGTTCCCGTACCTTGCTGTGCGCGCTGTGAAAAACGATGGACAGATCATCCTCAGCCAGCAGAATCGCCATGTGTTCGGCTAACGGCACCAGGTCACGGATCCGGTTTTGCACCTGCTTGAGCAAAGGAGTCTTTTCACTTTCTTCAGTCTCATCAAACAAATCAATCCGGGCCAGCTCGAACTTGAGGCAGCTTTGCTCGGCATCGTCAAAGACATCGAGCTGGCGGATGAAGTCTCGCCCTTGACGGCCCCAGGCCGCCAACAACGGATGGGCATGGGCGTGCATATCTTCCAGCGGCAGGGTGGAGAGCTCCCGATCCTGGCGTAACGGCTGACGTCGACGCACGGATTGCAGCAACTCACGGCCATCCATGATGTCACCCCAATAGAAGCGGCACGGGTTGGGGATCGCCAGCATGACCTGGCTGTGAGGCGCCAAAGACGCCAATGCCTGCAGGGTGGTCCAGGGGATCTGGCTCATGCCAAACACAATCACCCGTTGCGCTACTTTGCTGGCCAAGGGTTCATCAGAGGCCAGACGCGCCAGTACCCGCTGATGCAATTGGGGCCGAATGCTTTGCTGCTGTTGCGCGTTCAAGGTCTGCAGCACGGCACGCCACAACTGGGGTTGCCAACGCTGCTCGGGCGGCAATTCGGTGACGGTGCCATTGGCCAGTATCAAGTGATCTTGGCCCTGAGCCCAGGCATCAAGCCAATCGGCACGGTAGTTTTGGTACTGGTCAAACAGATCGGCCAGTTTGCCCGCTAGTTGCAGCATGCGGTCGGGCTCGTCGGCTTTGAGAAAACCCGCCACTGGCGCAAAGTCGGGCTCCGTCATCAAGGTGGGCAGCAATTGCATCAGGCGCCAGATCATCGGCACTTTGTCCAGAGGGGAGTCTGCGGGAACCGCATCGCGGCCCAGCACCTGGCGGTATGTGCGCCACAGAAAACGCGAAGGCAACTCGACCCGGGTGGCCGCGCAGACGCCGCCGATGCGCGCCAACTCCATCTTGACCCATTCGGCCATGCCGTTGCTTTGCACCAGGATGACTTCATCTTCCATCGGATTCAAGGGGTGCCGTCGGATCCAGTTGATCACGACCTCGGCCAGGTCTTCGGCGCGGTTGCTGTGAAAGGCAAGGAAGCCGGGTTGCAAAACGGTTTGAAATGTGGGGTTCATGAGAACTGGCAGTGCGCCGGTATTAATGTGGTTATGAAGGAGTATGTTTAGGCATTTACGTCGACAGAGCCCAAGAGGGCCTTCAAAACCACGGGATTTCTGGAGCGTTTCCGTGAAATTCCATAATTTTGAAAATTGATGACCTGCTACTCCACCATGTCGCAATGAGTTATTCAGAGCATCCCTAAAGGGACGAACCGGGCAAGGCTCGGACAAACGACGAAGTTGTTGCCCTGCTTGCATAAGGGCTTCGGAAAATGATCCGACCAGTCCGGCGTCAATGCAGATTGACCGGGTCAACGTCGTCGATCAACCATGTCGGAATATCACGTTGTCCATGCAAAACACGCCAGACATCTATGTGATCTTCACGCTCCATGAAGAACACGAGATGCGGGTAGCGGTTCAGTGGCCAGGAACGCAGGCCGGGAATATTTAACGCGTGGGCGTAGCGTGGCGAGCCAGTGGCCGGGTGGCGTGCGATATGGGCGTAGGCCTTCTGAAGGGCATCAATGAAGCCCAATGCGGCATGCTCAGCGCTTTCTCTCAAATAGTGATCAATCACCTCGTCGACGTCCCGGTTGGCCTCACTGCGCGGGACGATGGGCTTGGACTTCATCCCCGAGCGCGTTTTTGTACGCGCTCACGCAGTGTTGAAAAGTAATTGGCATCGACGGGCGCAGCCGCAGCGGAGGCGGCACCTTGGAGCAACATGCCACGCAAGCGTAAGACATCCGCGTCTTTGCGGATTAACTCACGCACGTACTCACTATGGGTGCCGTACCCGCGTTGCGTGACCTGTTCGTCCACGAAGGATTTGAGCGAATCAGGTAGAGAGATATTCATTGTGCTCACCGGATAATTCTAAGACTCTTTGACAAACTTTGGCAAGAAATCAATGCGATGGATAGCAGCATTCAGACTTGCCGCAACGAAATCCAACGATTTCTGCCAGTGACGCCGATGTCTGCCGCTGCACACTGCTAAGTCCGCTGCAAAGGCAAAAACCAACAGCCTCCGCTGGACCCCTCCTGACGATTCGGATTTGCCTTAATGCCACTACGCGGCCACCTCGCCTAGCAGCAATACTGTTCAGATACGCAACACGGGTGTTGGCTGATGCCGCAGATGCAACTCTTCGCTCCGATGGCGAACGTTGAAGTTGCTCATCTTGCGCCTGACCCCGCGCGGGTTGAGGCGTCCACGGCTGCTGACGCAGCGACCGCGCGCAATTTCTGCAAGCATGGCTTCGCGCCACTGTGGCAGACGCTCAGGGGGGAACAGCCGCAGCTTGCGGCAACTTGCGCTTGATCACGCGTACTGCGTGCGTGAAACTCAGGGCATCTGGATCGAGCCCGCGCGGCCACGCCGCTTGAGCCATCAGCTGGCGAATGGCAAAGTGCGCCAGCAGCAGCCCCCAAAGCTCTTGCAGCACCAAGTCTGGCGTCTTGCTTCGCAACACCGTGCTGTTGGCGCGCAGGTGGGTCTTGAACTCGTCGAAGACGCCTTCGATCTCCCATCGTTCGTGATACAGCGCTGCCAACTCCAGGGCCGGCGCCTGGGTCGGATCCAGAATGTTCGTCACCAGCCGGTAGCTGCCATCGCTAGGCGTGGCCGAGCCCTTAAGCATGTACTCAATCACCCGCACGACTTGTCCTGAGGTGCGGCGCCTGTCCTCGCTGTCGAATACGGTGCTCAGGTAAGAGCCATCGGGCAACATCCGATCCACTGCCAGCTTGCGATCGGCCTTGGCCCGCCAGGCCAGCTTGGCACCAGTGGCGCAGGCGCCTCGCCAGAGCTTGAAGCCGAAGAAATTGCGGTCGGCCAGAACCAACATGTCTGGCTTGAGCTTGGTCGGCAGCATCTGCGCCGCCATGGCTTGCTCACTGCGCGCGTAGGGCGCGACCTCGGCGGCCACAACCACATGTGTGCCGCACTCCACCAGACCGAGCAGGCGCGCCTGCGGGAAAGCGCTCTGACCGCGTGAGGCGCCCGGATAGCCGAAGAACGTGGCATTGGCCGACTCGTCGGCCACATCCATGCAGCTGCCGTCCAGGGCCATGACGCGAAGCCCCCGGTACCACGCGTCCGGCGCCCCCGGTGCGGCCAGTGGACGCAGCACGCGCTCAGCCAATTGGCGCATCGCCTGTGATCCCAGCCGCGTGCGCGCCTGGGAGATCGCGGATTTGCTGGCTTGCACCGCACCAGCCTCGCCGCCACCGAGCCACTGTAGGCCCTCGCACACTACTCGCAGCACCTCCTCCAGCGGCGCCTCGCGCCACAGAGCCAGTGCCATCACGTAGTACACGACTGCCGGTGCCGGCAGCAACCGTTCGCGCTGGCTGGCCTTGCCGGTATCGGCAAGAACTTCCTCGATCAATGCCCGCGGGCACACGCTGGCCAGCACCCCGGTGCTGATCAGATGCGCAACGTCAACTCTCGCCGCTAGCGACTTTCGGGTTCTGGCCATCGCTTGCCCCCATCGAAGTTTCGATGGGGACGGATTATTAACGAAAAACCTCTATCTGAACAGTATTGGGTCTAGCAGGGGAATACGCGGATTTAGTGTTCAGGATGGTGGGGGGCATGGGTCTGCGCTTGATCGAATCGGTGAAGACGGGATAATATAACGGTTGTTATAACCCGAAGGATTCACCATGGCAGCACTCAAACTCACACAAATTGGCAACTCGGTCGGTGTCATTTTGCCCAAGGAATTATTGACCCGTTTGAAACTGGAGAAAGGTGACAGCCTGTTCTGGACCGAGGCTGCCAATGGCGTGATGTTGACGCCATATGACCCGGAGCTGGAGGATCAACTCAAGCTGGGGCGCGAATTCATGCATGACTACCGTGACACCTTTCATCAACTTGCCAAATGAGCGGCTGGAAGTGGGTTAACCGGCAAGTGCTGTTGTTGCTGCATGACGAGAGCCTGGCAGAACACGGCGGCGCCCCGGGTTTGCGCGATGACGGCTTGCTTGATTCTGCGCTGGCGCGTCCGCTGAATCTGGTGGTTTACACAGAGCCCGACTTTGCTGGTTTGGCTGCCGCCTATGGCGTTGGCTTGGCCAAGAATCATCCGTTCGTCGACGGCAACAAGCGGGCTGCCTTTCTGGCTGTCGGTATGTTTCTGGCTGTGAATGGTTACCGGCTCCATGCAACGCAGGTCGAGGCCACACTGGCCGTGCTGGCGGTGGCGGCTGGTGAAATGGATGAAACCTCGTTTGCGCATTGGATCCGGGAACGCATCCAGCCGCGGTAGACCCCACATATTTTTCTCCCCGCATCCTCGTTCAAAACAAAAAGTATCGCTGCGCCATCGGCAAACTCACTGTCGGCGCGCAGGTCAAGCTAGGGACTATTGCGGTGGACGGCACCAAGATCAAGGCCAACGCCAGCCGCCACAAGTCCATGAGCTATGGTCGCATGCAAACGACTGAAGCAGAACTCAAAGCCCAAATTGCAACCTTGCTGCAAAAGGCGGCCAACACCGACGAGGCCGAGAAGAACGAGCCCTACCTGGACATCCCCGCCGAGGTGGTCAACACCAGCTCGGACGTGCAGCAGTTGCCCATGGGATATTCGTTGAGTCATGCGGAACATGGACAATCACCCAAGGAGGTGTTCTGTTCATTCAGGCAACCCCGGATATTTCCCGCTGCGTTGCGCTGACCACGGCGATGGTGCGCCACACATATCTGCGCTAGAAAATGCGGCTTTGGGCAAGGCAGCACCGCCACCAATGGCATTAACGGCATGAAGCAATTGACGACGATCCATTAGGGCGCTCCGATTTAATTTGCATTGGGAGAGACTATGGAGCAGGTGCGCGACGAAATGTGTCGCAGCGCTTTCAAAGTGCTATGACCTTTGGGTGGATCTTCTTTTAGAAATCCATTGATACCCCCAAGTTTGATTCTGCTTTGGCGGCCATTTTTTAGAGATTGAACGACAACTTCGACTCACATTGCCGCCACTCAGGTACAGGCGCGCGACCGTCGGGTAAGGGCACTGACCCGACCGACATGTTGTTTCGGTGAGTACCCGCTTTGTGTCTGAAGTCGGTATAGACCTGGAAAACCGTTCGGCGTAGCCGCCATCGTCAAGAACAGACCCACAAGAGTCGTACACGACAGGCCGCTTTCCGGTTGTCCAGTTCAACTCCAGTTAGACGCCGTTCGTGGCATTCGGCAATGTGCCCTTTGCCGCCAGCCGCGGAAAGACAGAGCTGACATTCATTTTCGATTTGGGAAAAAGACAGCGGACATTCGAAGACCAGGCATCAACTTTCGGTTTGGCTGTCTCTTGAGCAGCGGTTGCTGACATAGATATGCCAAAAATGCTCGCTCGATACCCGACATTCACCCCAGTCACTGCCCGTCAGCAATGTGGCGTCGATTTCGATAACCACTGCACCCGTTTTCGACCATCTGCCGTCGGTCACCAATGACCGCTGTCCGGCAGGAAAATTCCCAACGCCAATTCGTATCCGCAGTAGTGCGGGGGCCGAAAATCAGATACCGGCCCGAACTTTCCTCGCAAAGCAACGTCAATTATCGCCGTCACTGCAAAACGGCCTTTGGTACTTAAACGCATGTTGAATACTCCTG
>DAITMI010000071.1:0-14781 GCA_036835225.1 Rhodoferax sp.
CATTGGCCTCGGGGCCGCCGGCACAGAAGGTGCACTTGTCCATCTTGCCGCGCACACCGAACGTGCCCTGCGACGGAAACTGGGGCGCGCCAAAAGGGCAGGCATAAGAGCAGTAACCACAACCGATGCACACATCTTTGTCATGCAAGACCACGCCTTCGTCGGTCTTGTAAAAGCAGTTGACCGGGCACACCGCCATGCACGGTGCATCGCTGCAATGCATGCAAGCGACCGAGATGGATTTTTCACCGGGCACACCGTCGTTCAGGGTAACGACACGGCGACGGTTAACGCCCCACGGCACCTCATGCTCGTTCTTGCAGGCGGTGACGCAACCGTTGCACTCAATGCAACGCTCGGCGTCACAGACAAATTTCATACGTGCCATATTTTTCTCCTTATGCCTTCTCGACGTTGCAAACCGTGGTTTTGGTTTCTTGCATCATGGTCACGCTGTCATAGCCATAGGTTGTCCCCGTATTGATCGCCTCACCGCGCACGATCGGCGCCGCACCCGTGGGGTAATAGGCCAGCATGTCGGCGCCCTGCCAGCGACCCGAGAAGTGGAACGGCATGAACACGGTGTCCGGCCCGACACGTTCGGTCACCAGCGCCTGCACATTGAGGCGCGCCCCGGTGGGGGTGGAGACCCAGGCCCGCTCACCATTGCGAATGCCTTTGTCCGCCGCCACCTTGGGATTGATCTCGACAAACATCTCTTGTTGCAACTCGGCCAGCCACGGGTTGGAACGGGTCTCTTCGCCGCCGCCTTCGTACTCGACCAGTCGGCCCGAGGTCATGATGAACGGGAACTTTTCGTGCACCTTGTCGGCGATATTTTTTTGCTGAATCGTCTTGAACAGCGTGGGCAGACGCCAGAACGCCTTCTTGTCGTCGTGGGTCGGGTATTTGGCCACGAGGTCGGGCCGGATGCCATACAAGGGTTCGCGGTGCTGCGGAATCGCATCGGGGAAGTTCCACACCACGGCCCGCGCCTTGGCATTGCCAAAGGGATGGCAGCCATGCACTTGCATCACCACGCGCTGGATGCCGCCCGACATGTCGGTCTTCCAGTTCTTGCCTTCGGCTGCCGTTTTCTCAGCCTCCGTGAGGTCGTCCCACCAACCCAGTTTTTTCAGCAAGACGTGATCAAATTCGGGATAGCCGGTGGTGATGTCGGCCCCCAGGGAATGCGAGCCGTCCTCGGCCAGCAGGTTCTGGCCGTCACGCTCCACGCCAAAATTGGCGCGGAAGTTACCGCCGCCCTCCATCACATGTTTGGAGGTGTCATATAGGTTGGGTGAACCTGGATGCTTGAGCGCGGCGGTGCCATAACAAGGCCAGGGCAAGCCAAAGTAATCACCGGTGAAATCGTAACCGGTTTCCTTGTCTTTGCCACCCTTGGCCTTGAGCGTTTTGACGTCAAACAGGTGCATGTTGCGCATGTGCGCTTTGAGCCGCTCCGGGCTCTGGCCGGTGTAGCCGATGGTCCAGACCGACGCATTGATTTCGCGCAGGATGTCCTCCGGCATGGGCTCGTCCATGCCTTTGACTTTTTGCATCTTGTAGTTCTTGGACAACTCTTTGCCAAAGCCGAGCTTGTCGGCGAACTGCTGCATGATCATGTGATCACTGCGGCTCTCCCACAGCGGTTCAATCACTTTTTCGCGCCATTGAATCGAACGGTTGGACGCCGTGACCGAACCACTGGTTTCAAACTGGGTGGCGGCCGGCAACAGGTACACCGCGCGATTCGGATTCAAATCCTCGGCCTTGCCCGGCATCGCCGCCATCGCCGCCGTGGCCGATGGATAGGGGTCCACCACCACCAGCAAATCGAGCTTGTCCATGGCGCGCTTCATCTCCAGCCCCCGGGTCTGGGAATTGGGCGCATGGCCCCAATAGAACACACCCCGCAAGTTGGAATCCTGGTCAATCAGCTCATTCTTCTCCAGCACGCCGTCAATCCAGCGCGACACCGTAATGCCGGGCTTGCTCATCATGGCGGGTGAGGAAAACCGTCCCTTGATCCATTCAAAATCAACACCCCAGGCCTTGGCGAAATGCTTCCACGAGCCTTCCACAATGCCGTAGTAACCGGGCAGTGAATCGGGGTTGGGGCCGACGTCGGTGGCGCCCTGCACGTTGTCATGACCGCGGAAAATATTGGTGCCGCCGCCGGACTTGCCGACATTGCCCAAGGCCAGCTGCAAAATGCACGAAGCGCGCACGATGGCGTTGCCCGTGGTGTGCTGGGTTTGCCCCATGCACCACACCACCGTGCCGGGACGGCTCTCATGGAGCATGGTCGCGACCTTGAGCACCTGTGCCTCTTTGACACCGCAGGCCTCCTCCACCTTGTCTGGTGTCCACTTGGCCAGCACTTCTTCCCTGACCTTGTCCATGCCAAAGACGCGGTCGTTGATGTACTGCTTGTCTTCCCAGCCGTTCTTGAAAATGTGGTGCAGGATGCCAAACAAAAAGGCGATGTCGGAGCCCGAGCGGATGCGCACATATTCGTCGGCCTTGGCGGCGGTGCGGGTGAAGCGCGGGTCCACCACAATCATCTTGCAGCCCGACTCTTTGGCGTGCAACATGTGCAGCATGCTCACCGGGTGCGCCTCGGCCGCGTTGGAACCAATGTACATCGCGACCTTGCTGTTTTGCATGTCGTTGTACGAATTGGTCATGGCGCCATAGCCCCAGGTATTGGCCACACCCGCCACCGTGGTGGAATGGCAAATGCGGGCCTGGTGGTCACAGTTGTTGCTGCCCCAGAAACTGACGAACTTGCGCAGCAGATAAGCCTGCTCGTTGTTGTGCTTGGAAGAGCCCACCCAGTAAATGGAATCCGGCCCGCTGGCCTTGCGCAGATCCATCAGCTTGGCGCTGATTTCCGTCAGGGCCGTGTCCCAGCTGATGCGCTCGTACTTGCCATTGACCAGCTTCATCGGGTAGCGCAGGCGGTACTCGCCATGCCCGTGCTCACGCAAGGCCGCCCCTTTGGCGCAATGGGCACCGAGGTTGATCGGGGAATCAAACACCGGCTCCTGCCGCACCCAGACGCCGTTCTCCACCACCGCATCGACCGCGCAACCGACCGAGCAGTGGGTACACACCGTGCGCTTGATTTCGATTTTGCCCTCACCCACCGCCGCGCCACCTTGTGCCGCAGCCGCCTTCTTCACCAAGGTCAACTGCGAGGCGGCGAGCCCGACGCCCACCCCCAGACCGGAGCGGCGCAAAAATGCCCGTCGGTCCATGGTAGGCAAGGCCTGGGATAAGCCGCGGCGCAGACTGTGCACAAACGGGGAACGGGCAGCGGTGTCGGGTGAACTGGGTTTTTTGGTCAACAACATGGGACTCTCCAAGGTCGGCGTGATTCGGAGCTGAATCAGCGTAAGGCGGTGTGCTTGCGGGAAATCAGACGCGCGTCGTCTTGTAATACTGCTTGACGTGGGCACTCAGGCTGTAACCGCCGCCTTTTTCCGGCGCCGGCTTTGGCAACTCGGTTACCACCGCTGGCGCCGGCGTCTTCAACCAGGTGGCCGACGCGACGGCAGCACCGGCCACGGAGGCCGATAGAAAAAATCCGCGACGGGAGGCTTTGGGCGTGCTGTCCTGCATAGTGGTCTCCAAGGAATGCTGGCTGCTATGTAATTCTTTTCATAGTGTAGGGAGAACCGGGTGGCGCCGCAATGAGCATCCTCAGAAAAATAAGCCTTATTGACCTAGGGAAAACGCGCACTCGCCCCAAAAAACGCACGGATCAGCCACAAGCCTCAGGCCAGCATGTCAAAACCTTGGGCTTCAACCCCCATAAAGGCGCGGGTGAGCTCGGCCAGTGCGGCATAAAAATGAGCTTTGGGGTGCTTCTGAAGGTCATCGCACATCATCGTCACCCAGGGCTGCAGGTGGGCCGAAAAGAATTCGCGCTGGCGCGTCAGGTTGGCGACAATCACATCCTCACCCGCAATCAGATAGCGCATGACCTCGCACAGGTAGGCAACGTGGTCTTCGGTCTCGGACATGTTGTCATCACGCGCCAGGCCCAGGCTGGCTAACTCGGTACGCAGCCGGGCCAGCGGCTTCTCGTTGAGAAAACCGCTCAGAAAATGGGAGCCATAAAGATAAACCTCGGGCTTGCCGATGCCGCCAAACAGGGTGTCGTATTCGCTTTGAATGGCCTGCTCCGTCATCTCGCGGGCAACACCGACCAGGGCACGCCAGGGCGCCTCCAGAAAGGCGCCGGCGGCCGGCGCCTCGGTGGCGGCGACACGCAGTTGCGCTATCAATTCAGTAGCTGGTGGCGCATAGTACAAAAGGGCTAGCAGGCCATAAAGCTCGGAACGGGCGGTTTCTTCGTCGAGCGCACGGGTTGGCATGGAGGTGGGCGCGGGCATCATGGTCACAGGTCCGTAATCTTGGTTTCGTTCTGCGCCGAGTAAATATCGATCACCCGGCAGTCGCCGCACATTTTCAGGCGTTCCAGCGCTGCACCCTGAAACATGCTGTGGCCGCTGAGCTTGCCCAGCATGGCTTCAATCGCCTTGAGCGTGCCAAACGGCTTGCTGCAGCGGACACAGGCGTAGGGTTGCATCTCGTTGATCACGACCGCCTCTTTGCGCTGCGGGCTCAGGTTCAGCTGCGGCACCAGGGCGAGCGCTTTTTCCGGACAGGTCGTGACGCACAGGCCACACTGCACACAGTTTTTCTCGATGAACTTGAGCTGGGGCGACTCCTGGTTGTCCTGCAGGGCACTGGCCGGGCAGGCGTTGATGCAGCTCAGGCACAGGGTGCACGCGTCTTTGTTGAGTTTGAGCGCCCCCAACGGCGAGCCGTAAACGGGCAAGGCAATGACATTCGTCTTGACCGGGGCGTGCTCGATCAGGTGCTCCAGCACCAGCTCCAGCGTGGCCCGTTTGTCGGTCTGCACGGCAAAACCCGCACTGCGGCTGATGCACTGGGCTGCCACAGCCTGCAAATCGCCATCGAGCGCCGCGAGGTCGCGGGCATCCCGGGCATGCAGCACGCGGAAATGTTCACCCTGGTAACCCAGCCCGGTCAGAATGGCTTGCGCCACCGCCATCTGGCTGCGAATCGCCTCCTGGTATTGCGGCGCTTCCTCAGCCGTCATCAGCACCCAGACTTGTGAAGCACCGTAGGCAATCGCCGTCAGCCAGACCTCTAATCCGACAGACGAGGTGTGCCAGAGTGCGATCGGCAGTACGCGCGCCGGCACGCCATGCGTAGCGCGGTCCAGTTGCGCGGCACGACCCAGATCGCCGAGCAGGCGTGTGCCGCCGTCCTGGCTGTGCAGCAGCAGCGCCGCATCTCTGCCGCCGCTGCGGGTATAGGTGCCAAGCATCGTTTTGATCTTGACCCCTTGGTCACTGGCGCGCGGATAGGCATAGGTCAAGGCGCCGCTGGGGCAGACGGTGGTGCAGCTGCCGCAGCCCACACACAGATTGGGATTGACCAAGACCCGCTGCTGGCTGCGCTCGCTGCTGATGGCGGACGCCGAGCACACGTCGATGCAGGCATGGCAGCCCGTTTTTTCATTGCGGCTGTGGGCGCACAGTTTTTGTTTGTAAACAAAGAACTTCGGCTTTTCAAACTCACCCACCAGCGCGCGCAACTGCATCAGGGGCTTCGCGTCCCGGCCATCCCAGCGCAGATAGCCTTGCGGCAAGGCGTGCTGGCTGAAAGCCGGCGTGGCGCGCAGGTCGAGGACCAGATCAAAGGTTTCGCTCGAAGTCTCGGGTGCGCGGCTGAAATCAATCGCACCTGCCACCTGGCACACCTTGACGCAGGATCGGTGCGATTGGCATTCATCCAAGTCAATTTGATAATCCAGGCCGATCGCATCTTCGGGGCACGCCACCAAGCAGGCATTGCAGCGTGTGCACAGGTCCAGATCGATCGGGTTGTTGCGCAGCCACTTGAGCTCGAAGGCGCCCAGCCAGCCGGCGAGCGCCTGAATCTGCCCGCCCAGCACCGGGTAACGCCGCTCCTGCATCGCGCCCAAGTCACCGGCGCCTTGCGTGAACAGGGTGATGTCGAGCTCCTCGCCCAGCAACTCGGCGGCACGCTCGGCGGCGCCCAATTCGCCAATGATCAGCAAGCGTCCGGCACTCTTGTACGTGACCGTGGCGACCGGTTCCGGTTCGGGCAGATGCGCCGCGGCCAACAGGGCGGCAATTTTGGGGCTGGCAAGGGCCGCATCTTGGCTCCAGCCGCCGGTTTCGCGGATATTCACGAACCGGATCGGGGCGTAGCCAGATGCCCCGCGCTCGGCCCCAGCGGCCTGCTCGGCCAGCTCGGTAAACAAGCGCTTTTCCTGGCTACAGGCCACCACCACATCCTCCCCCGACTGGATGGCCTTGATGAAGGCGCCCGCCTCGCGGCGGCACAAGGTGGAATGCAGCGTCAGGTTTTCATTCAGTGCCGCGCCCAGGCGGTTGGGGTCCAGCGGCATGGTTTGGTTGCAGTCGCAAATCAGTGTGGTCATGGTCGGTGCCCTGCTCTTGGAGCTTGTTCGGTGGGATGTTTTCAGCGCCTGTTATTGGCAACTGCGCGGACTGTGCCACGGAATGATCCGTGGGAGTATTGGCATCATCCCGCACTCCGGACTTGGCCTGGTCTTGTTCCTCGTCCTCAAACAGCTTGAGAAACTTGGCGCTGGCCATTTGGCGCAGCATGGATTCAGGCAGCGGGTCAGGCTTGGAATAATCGTCAATATAGATATCCAGGCGGTCCATCACGTTGTAGTGCGGATCGGCAAACAGCTTCTTCATCGCGGCGTTGCGGACTTCCGGCGCGACATCACGCGCCACAAAGGGCTTGAAGTCAGACTGGGGCGTGAGACCTTGCACGTCTTCCAGAGATGGCGGCGGTGGTGGGGACTCGGCTGAACTCTTCAGCGCTCCAGTGCTCACTACGCCATTCGGGCCGAGCTTGGCCTGTTCTGAGCCTGATGAAGGGGCGAAGCCTTCATTCCCTTCGACAAGCTCAGGGCGAACGGAAACTACTTTGCCATTAGCAGTGGAAACATCAATATCAGCCCTGACGGGCTTGGCGACGGGTTCGTCCAGCACCTTGCCCGCACGCACGGCCTGCTTGCGCTGCGACCAGCGCCCCAGAAAACCGTCAGCCACGCCCACCGCCCGATTTCTTGTCGGTGCTGATCGACGCCGGATTGCCAAAGCGGTCGGTTAAGGAGCGGAAACTCTCCGGCCGCTTGCGGCGCTTGGGTTCCGCCACATGGTGTTCATCCACAAATGCCTGCAGCCATGCAAGCACCGGCGCTGGCGCCGGCACCTGCTCCACCGTCTCTTGCGCATCCAGCCAGCGGCCAGCGTCGTAGTAACTCAAACTCACCCTCTCGGGTTTGGCAATAGGCTCCTCCGCCATACCGGCCTCTTCTTCCATGCGCCACAACACAAACCAGCAGGGTGCTTGGGTGGTGACGTTGAGGTAGTAGCCCTCGGCATCATCCTTGAACAATTCAACCGAGTAGCCCGGGTGCAGCCAGCGTTCTTCGCTATCATTTTTATAAAGAAGACGGGGCGTGGTGCCAAAGCCGTCCTCCTGCGGCACCACCTCGGCCAGCACCCAGCGCCAGGGCTGCCAGCGGCTGGCCGGACCGGTGATGCGCTCGCGGCGCATGACGACAGCGACTTCAACAAAGGGACGAGGTGTAACCATATCAGGAGCAATGGTAGTGGATCGCCTCGATCATGGCGTCACGGCGCCTGTGCCGTAACCCACCGCCTGCGCCGGTATTCCGCCTCGGCGAATGGCGACCGCGCAGTACTTGAACTCGGGAATCTTGCCAAACGGATCCAGCGCGGCGTTGGTCATCAGGTTGGCGGCCGCCTCGTAATAGGCAAACGGAATGAACACGGCGCCACTCGGCGTGCCATCGTCCCGGCGCACATGAATGGCCACCTGGCCGCGACGCGATTGCACCGTGATCACATCCCCCGGCGCCAACCCCAGGGCCAGTAGATCGTCACCACACAGCGAGGCGGTCGCCATCGGCTCCAAGGCGTCGAGCACGCTGGCCCGGCGCGTCATGCTGCCGGTGTGCCAGTGCTCCAGCTGGCGCCCGGTGATCAGCACAAACGGGTAGTCAGCATCCGGCCGCTCGTTGGCGGGGATGATGTCAGCAGGCACCAGATGCACGCGGCCATCTTCCGTGTCGAAGTGATCAAGAAAGACCGTTGGCGCACCGGGATCATCCGCGCTCAGACAGGGGTAGGTCACACTGGATTCCCGCTGCAGTCGCTCCCAGGTAATGCCGGCGATGGCGGCATGCATGGCCTGGCGCATTTCTTCATAGACCGCCGCCACACCGTGGTGCTCACCTTGGTAATTCCAGTTCAGCCCCATGCGCTTGGCGATCTGCTGGATGATCCATAAATCGGATTTAGCCTGACCCGGCGGGTCGATCGCCTGCTGGCCAAGTTGCACCATGCGGTCGGTGTTTGTGACCGTGCCGGTTTTCTCGGGCCAGGCGGTGGCGGGTAACACCACGTCGGCCAGCCAGGCGGTTTCGGTCATGAAAATATCCTGCACCACCAGGTGCTCCAGACTGGCCAGCGCGTGACGGGCGTGGTTCAGGTCGGGGTCGCTCATGGCCGGGTTCTCGCCCATGATGTACATGCCGCGCACCTTGTGCGGGTCGCTGTCCGGCGCCAGCGCCTTGCGCATGATTTCGACCACGGTGTAGCCGGGCTGGTCATCGAGCTGCATGCCCCAGAAATTCTCGAACCAGTCGTGCGCCGCCTTGTTGGTGACGCGCTGGTAGTTGGGGAACATCATCGGGATCAGGCCCGCATCACTGGCACCCTGCACATTGTTCTGGCCGCGCAGCGGATGCAGGCCGGAACCGGGCTTGCCAATCTGGCCGGTCACGGTGGCCAGGGCAATCAGGCAACGGGCGTTGTCGGTGCCGTGCACATGCTGGCTGATGCCCATGCCCCACAAGATCATCGCCGCTTTGGCTTTGGCGAACTCGCGCGCCACTTCACGCAGGGTTTGCGCCGGGATGCCACAGATCGGCGCCATGGCTTCGGGGCTGTAACCTTTGACGTTTTCGCGCAGGGCCTCGAAGTTATTGACGCGTTTGGCGATGAAATCCTGGTCCGTCAGGCCTTCTTCGATCACGGTGTGGATCAGTGCGTTGAGCATGGCCACATCGGTATCGGCCTTGAACTGCAGCGTGCGCCAGGCGTGTTTGCTGATGTCGGTCACCCTTGGGTCGGCCAGCACGATTTTGGCGCCGTTTTTGGCGGCGTTTTTCATCCAGGTGGCGGCGACCGGATGGTTGGATGTGGGGTTGGAGCCAATCACAAAAATCAGGTCCGAATGCGCCACGTCATTGACCTGGTTGCTCACGGCCGCCGAGCCCACGCCTTCGAGCAGCGCCGCGACGCTGGAGGCATGGCACAGCCGGGTGCAATGGTCCACGTTGTTGCTGCCAAAGCCGGTGCGCACCAGTTTCTGGAACAAATAGGCTTCTTCGTTGCTGCCTTTGGCCGAGCCAAAGCCGGCCAGTGCCTTCTTGCCGTGGGTGTCGCGCAAGCCCTTGAGCTTGCCCGCACTCAAGCTCAGCGCTTCTTCCCAGGTGGCTTCCCGGAATACGGCCGACCAATCGGCCGTATCGCGGTTGAGGTCTTGCAGGGCGGCAGGGTCCTTGGCAATACCTGCGCGCCGAATGAGCGGCACGGTCAAACGCTGCGTACTATGCGCATAGTCAAAACCAAAGCGGCCTTTGACGCACAACCGATTGTGGTTGGCCGGGCCATCGCGCCCGTCCACACTGACGATTTTGTTGTCCTTGACGTTGTAGGTCAGCAGGCAACCCACGCCGCAGAACGGGCAAACCGAGTCCACCTTTTTATCCACGACCTGCGAGCCGATCTGGGTTTTGGGCATCAGCGCGCCGGTCGGGCAGGCCTGCACGCATTCGCCGCAGGCGACGCAGGTGCTGTCACCCATCGGGTCGTTCAAGTCAAACACGATCTCGCTGTGCGCGCCGCGCCGGGCATAGCCAATGACGTCGTTGACCTGCTCTTCGCGGCAGGCGCGCACGCAGCGCTTGCACTGGATGCAGGCGTCGAGGTTGACCGCCATGGCAGGGTGCGACACATCGGCCTTGGGCGGTTCGCGGCGCAGGGCTCTGAGTTCGGGACGTACCGAGACATCCATGCGCGCCGCCCAGTCGCTGAGTTCGCCGTGTTGCCGCGACTCATCTTTTTCGTTCCACTTGTAGCCCACATCGGGCATGTCGGACAGCAGCAGCTCCAGCACCATCGTCTGGCTCTTGACGGCGCGTTTGCTCCTGGCTTGCACCTCCATACCCGCCGTGGCGCTGCGGCAGCAGCTCGGTGCCAACGTGCGTTCGCCCTTGATTTCCACCACACAGGCGCGGCAATTGCCGTCTGCCCGCAAGCCGTCCTGGTAGCAAAGGTGGGGAATATCGACGCCGTGGCGTTGGGCGGCATTGAGGATGCTTTCACCTTCAAACGCATGAAGGGTCTGGTCGTCGAGCTGGAACGCCACCGTTGGCAGCGTGCGTTCAGCCAGTGCGGCGGGCGCGTTCATTTAAGCGATCTCCTGGGGAAAGTACTTCTGGATGCAGCGCACCGGATTCGGTGCGGCCTGCCCCAGACCACAAATGGACGCATCCGTCATGACCAGGTTCAGGTCTTCCAGTGTCGCGTTGTCCCACAGCGGCGCTTCCATCAGCTGCGCCGCCTTGGCGGTGCCGACCCGGCACGGCGTGCATTGGCCGCAACTCTCGTGCGCAAAAAACCGCATCATGTTCAAGGCGGCATCGCGCGCCCGGTCTTTTTGACTCAGCACAATCACGGCGGCCGAGCCGATGAAGCAGCCATAGGGTTGCAGCGTGTCGAAGTCGAGCGGAATAGTGTTCAAACTAGCGGGCAAAATGCCACCGGACGCACCCCCTGGCAGGTAGGCGTAGAGCGTGTGGCCTTCAGACATACCGCCGCAATATTCATCAATCAACTCTTGCAGCGTGATACCCGCCGGCGCCAGCTTGACACCGGGGTGCCTGACCCGACCGCTGACACTGAAACTGCGCAGCCCCTTGCGGCCATGGCGACCGAAGCCGCTGAACCAGTCGGCACCCTTCTCCACAATATCGCGCACCCAGTACAGGGTCTCAAAGTTGTGCTCCAGCGTGGGCCGACCAAACAAGCCCACTTGGGCAATGTAGGGCGGGCGCATGCGCGGCTCACCGCGCTTGCCTTCGATGCTCTCGATCATGGCGGACTCTTCGCCGCAGATGTAGGCGCCGGCGCCCCGGCGCAGCTCAATGCGGGGCAACGGGAATGGCGGATTGGCCTGCAGCTTGGCCAACTCAGTCTGCAGAATTGCCCGGCAGTCATGGTATTCGTCGCGCAGGTACACATAGCAGGCGTCAATGCCAACCACCTGGGCGGCAATCAGCAGCCCTTCCAGAAACCGGTGCGGATCCCGCTCCAGGTAGGTGCGGTCTTTGAAAGTACCGGGCTCGCCTTCGTCGATATTCACCGCCATCAGGCGCGGCGCCGGCTGCTCGCGCACGATGCGCCACTTGCGCCCGGCCGGAAAACCCGCCCCACCCAAGCCACGCAAGCCGGAATCTTCCATCGCCTTGATAACGGTCTCGGCGGCTTGCGCTCCGGTGACGAGCGCCGCCGCCAGCGCATAACCACCATGGGCACGGTAGGTGTCGTAACCCGCGTAATCGGGCGTGGCTTGCATCGCCTGCGGGGCCGGAGAAATGCTTTTCTCCGCATACGACGATGCTACAAAATTAGTAGCTGATTGCGCAATAGGGACGAGGGCTTCAGCCGAATTAACCATTAATTTGACAGCATCAGGCGTTGCCAGTGGCACCGGGCACTGCTGCACCACCGCCACCGGCGCCTGCTCGCAACGCCCCACACATGGCGCGGCGATCACCCGCACGTCAAAGCCCAGCAAAGCCGGCAAGCGCGCCAGCAAATCTTTGGCCCCAGCCAGTTCGCAGCTCAGGCCGGCACACACCCGCACCGTCAAGCCGGGCGCCTTGGCATCACCTGTCACCACCTCGAAGTGGTGGTAGAAGGTGGCGACCTCATACACCTCGGCCATGGGGAGCTTCATCTCTTTCGCCAAGGCGACCAGATGGCGCTCAAACAGGCAACGGTAGGCGTCATTGAGCTTGTGCAGATGTTCGATCAACAGGTCGCGCCGATGTGGCGCCGAACCGATCAGTGCGCGCACCTCCGATAACGAAGCATCGTCAGCCTGACGGCCTTTAAGCTGGCTCTTGCGGCGAATGCGCTCACGCATATCGGCCACGGAGGCTAGCGCCACGACCTCACCGGATTGACTGGAAGTATTCATATGGACTCACCTGTGGCCGCGCGGCCCACACCGCACGGCCTGCTTGGCTGAATATATTTAATCGCTAGGCAAAGAACTTTGCGACATTTTGCAGGGTGCGGTAAACACCCCAGGCCAGTGGCATACCGACTGCCGCCCACGCCAGCGCCACCACCACGGGGCTTACCGCATCAGCGCTACCGTTGCCGTTGCCGTTGCCGCCACGCACGGTCACCGAAGCCGCTGCTTTCTCGTGCGCCAGGCGTTTTTCTTCGGCCAACTCAGCGTCCGTCATAAACCACTTGGGGTTGAGCGGGCGCACCATCAGGTTGCAGATCAGGCCCACCACCAGCATGCCGGTGAGGATGTACATGGTCTGGTTGTACACCTGCTCACGCGGCAAGCCCAGGCTCAACTGGTACTCGCGCATGTAGTTCACCACCACCGGCCCGAGCACACCAGCGGTAGCCCAGGCGGTGAGCAGGCGGCCATGGATGGCACCCACCATCTGCGTGCCAAAAAGGTCGGCCAGGTAGGCCGGCACCGTGGCAAAACCACCACCGTACATGCTCAAGATGATGCAAAACGCCGACACAAACAGCACAATGCTGCCCGCCGCCGCGCTGCCCGGCACGCTGAAATACAGCACGCCACCCAACACAAAAAACACCACATAAGTCATCTTTCGACCCAACTTGTCGGACAGGCTGGCCCAGAAGAAACGTCCACCAATATTAAACAAACTCAAGAGCGCGGTGAAGCCTGCGGCCACGGTGGCAATGGCTGCCAGTTGCGTTTTGTCAAGTTCACCGAACTTTTTGGCCACGCCAATCAGCGAGCCGCCAAACACCTCTTGCAGCATGGGCGAGGCCATACCGATCACGCCAATGCCAGCGCTCACGTTCATGCACAGCACCATCCAGATCAGCCAGAACTGGGGGATGCCCCAGACCTTGCTGACATGCACATGGCGCTGCGTGATCATGTTGTTGTTGACCTGCGCGGGTGGCGGTGTCCAGCCGGCCGGGTTCCAGCCGGTCTCGGGCACGCGGTAGCCAAATGCACCGGCCATCATGAAGACAAAGTACACCAGCGCCAGCACCACAAAGGTCTGCCACACACCGACGCTGGTCGGCGTGGCAAAAACCTTCATCAAATCAGCCGCCAGCGGCGAGCCAATCATGGCACCACCACCAAAGCCCATGATGGCCATGCCGGTGGCCATGCCGCGGCGATCCGGAAACCACTTGATCAGCGTCGATACCGGCGAGATGTAACCCAGGCCGAGGCCGATGCCACCAATCACCCCCGAGCCCAGAATCATCATCCAGAACTGGTGCAGGTACACGCCCAGCGCCGAGATCAGCATGCCGCCACACCAGCACAGGGCCGATACCACGCCGGCTTTGCGGGGTCCGGCATGCTCTAACCAGCTGCCCCAGATGGCGGCAGAGGCGCCCAGCAGCACGAAAAACAGCGTGAACATCCAGCCCAGTGTGGAGATTTGCCAATCGCAGCTGGTGGTGAAAAGTTGCCCGAAAAAACCGACTTCAGGACCGCACTTGATGGCGTCCCGGATGCCCAGAGCTTTGGACAGGGGCAGCCAGAACACGGAGAAGCCATAAGCCATGCCGATGCACAGGTGAATCGCCAGTGCTGCCGGCGGCACCAGCCAGCGGTTAAAGCCCGGCCCGGCAATGATCCGTTCCTTATCCAAAATACCTGGGGTGGCACTTGACATGCTTGTCTCCAATATTATGTTTATATTTTTGCGACATGCTTAGCGCGCGCCGGCCGCTGCGCATGACAGACGGCCGGGCCGGGTCGACGCCACCGCGCCCGCCGCAGATCAGGTATCTTTCGAGATCTTGATGGACGGAAACTTGGAGGAAAAATCCTTGTTTTTGGCCGCAATCGACACCGCCACCTTGCGCGCCACCGCCTTGTAAATAGCGGCAACGTCGCCATCGGGGTCGGACACCACCGTCGGTTTGCCATTGTCGGCCTGCAGACGAATCTGCATGTCGAGCGGCAAGGCACCCAGGTAATCCATCTCGTATTCAGCCGCCATCTTCTTGCCGCCATCGGCGCCAAAAATGTGCTCGACGTGGCCGCAGTTGCTGCAGACGTGCACCGCCATGTTTTCGACAATGCCCAGAATCGGGACGCCGACTTTCTCGAACATCTTGATGCCTTTTTTGGCGTCCAGCAGCGCGATGTCCTGCGGCGTGGTCACCACCACGGCGCCGGTCATGGGCACGCGCTGTGACAGGGTCAGCTGAATGTCGCCGGTGCCGGGCGGCATGTCCACAATCAGATAGTCCAGATCACGCCAGTTGGTTTGGCGCAGCAGCTGCTCCAGCGCCTGGGTGGCCATGGGGCCGCGCCAGATCATGG
>DAITMI010000072.1:0-14780 GCA_036835225.1 Rhodoferax sp.
TTGTGGCTCCATTACGCCGAACATCGGTGGCTCCATTACGGCGGTCAGTGACAGCTGCCCTTCAAGTCACCTCGACGGTTTTACATTGCCGACGCTGGCAGCGGGGAAGTCTGAGACAGGTCTGCAGCTTGAATTCAAACGTTCGATGCAACCTGAATGGTCTGCTCTTGCCTGCCGTGCGTTGTTTGCCGTAGTTTGGATGCCTCTCACAAGAAGTCAGACCAGTTAGAGCGAAATATTTCATCCGGCTCAGATGGCTGAGGTGTTACGAAACAGCAGGCAGAAGGCGGTCTGCCCGTGAGTCGAAGTGACGGAAACGGAACCCCCGTGGGCCGCCATAATGGCCTGGGTGATAGACAAGCCCAGGCCCGTGCCGTCACTTTCTGGATGGCTGCGTGATTTGTCGACACGGTAAAACCGATCGAACAAGCGAGACAAATCTTCGGGTGCGATGGTTGCCCCGCTGTTGCGGACACAGAGCGCGATGCTGTCGCGGTTATTCTGAATGGAAACAAGGACTTCGGTACTCGCAGGCGCGTGATTAAGAGCATTCGACACCAGATTGCTGAGCGCGCGCCGCACCATCAGCCGGTCGCCCATGATCTTTGCTTCGCCGGTGACCTTCAATCGGATGTGTTTTTCATCGGCGACCGCATCATAGAAATCAAATAACGACAGCACTTCGTGGTCGAGTGAAATCACTTCCCGGTGGGGAAGTTCGATCCCATGTTCCGTCTTGGCCAAGAAAAGCATGTCGGACACCATGCGCGCCAGGCGCTCGAACTCTTCTGCATTGGAGGAGAGGATGTCTTGATAAACATCGACATCTCGCCTCTTTGTGAGCGAAACCTGGGTCTGGGTCAGCAAATTGTTGATGGGGGTGCGCAGTTCGTGAGCCAGGTCACTGGAAAATTCTTGCAGACGCGCAAAGTCGGCCTGCAGTCTCCCGAGCATGGTGTTAAGACTTTGGGCCAGGCCGGCAAACTCCACCGGCACAGCCTCGACGGGCATGCGCTGATCGAGCTTGTGAGCTGTGACCGTCATGGCCCGCTCTTTCATGATACGAAGTGGCGCCAAGCCACTGCGAGCGGCCCACCAGCCCAGCAGACCACTGAGCGGGATCGCCACCAACAAATACAACGCCAGCGTCTGCCTCAGGGAATGCATGAAATGCATGTGATGTCCGATATCAAGTGCAATCAGCAGTTGCATGGGCTGTCCACTGGGACCGGGAACGCGTGGCAGGGTCTGGGCGTCAATGCGCACACTCATGCCTCGCAGTGTTAGATTGCCTTCCGTCCAGTCGGTGGGAGTGGCGCCGGAATCCGTTGATTCAAGGACCGGAGGGAACACATTGCCCTGGATTCCGTACACCACAAGATCGCCTTGGCGTAGATCGATGAAAAGTCCATGGTGGCTGCCCAGCAGTTCATCCAGCCGGCTGGACAGCAAGTCCGGTGAAGGCGACTCACGGACGATCTTTTTAATCAGGCCGATCTTGTCTTGCAGGTAGTTGCGATCCAGTTCTACAAAGTGCCGGCTCGTCGCAAGTACAACCAAGATACCCAGCCCGACCAGAACAGTGGCCGATACCAAGGTGTAAAGGGCAGTCAAGCGCGCGGTCAAAGACAGTCGACCGTACATCAGTTTGGATCCTCCTGCGCTTCCAGGACATAGCCCATGCCGCGAACGGTCTGGATTAGCCGAGGCTCAAAATTATCATCTACCTTGGCTCGTAGTCGACGCATTGCAACCTCGATCACGTTGGTGTCGCTGTCAAAGTTCACGTCCCAAACCTGTGATGCAATCAGAGAGCGCGGGAGTACTTCGCCATGGCGCCGCATCAGCAACTCCAGTAAGCCGAACTCTTTGGCCGTCAAGTCAATGCGCCTGCCGGATCGTGTCACCCGCCGACGCAATAGGTCTAACTCCAGATCGGCCACCTTAATGGTGGTGGCTTCAAGACCTGAGCGGCCTCGACGCAAGATGGTCTTGACCCTGGCCAGCAACTCGGCAAAAGAAAATGGTTTGACCAAGTAGTCGTCTGCTCCCAGTTCCAATCCTTTGACGCGGTCTTCCACCTGGTCACGCGCCGTGAGGAAGAGCACGGGCATTTGACGGCCCTGGCTGCGCAGGTTTCTCAGAACCTGCCACCCATCCATGCCGGGCAACATGACGTCCAGAATCACTAGGTCGTGGTCGCCCTCCATGCCATGGTGTAGGCCATCCACGCCATTGGTCACAAGATCTACGGCGTAGCCCGCCTCACGCAGGCCCTGTTTCAAATAGTCGCCGGCTTTCGGCTCGTCTTCAACAATCAGAATTTTCATGGTATTGCTCCTACCCCCAAGTTTGCCTGCGTACATGCCCACGCGGCCATACATGACATTTTTGTAATTTAACGGACAGGGAAATGACGAGATGGAGCCGCCAAAATTCAGTTTGGTTGATTCATATCAAAAAGGAGTGACTGCAGTGATATCTTCATTTTTTGTCCGTGCCACAAGCCATCTGCTGGTGGCAGGCATTGTTGCACTACCGCTTGCGTTGTCAGCACAGACGACCAGCCCTCCACAAGAGCCCGAATGGCGTCGCGCAAATGATGCGGTGGGCACTCTCAAACGTGGCCATGCCGACGTGCTCAAGTGGGAGCAAGCCAATCCGGTTGCCGACAAAAAAGGACCAGTCAGCGCCAGTGACGTTGCCATTCCGTCAGCCGAAACAGCGGTTCGCATGGCCTGGCGAGTCCATCGCGATCTGGCCAGTCCATTGGCGCGGCTGGGCCCTCAGAACGAGCAATTGATTGCGGAGGGCCGGTGGACAGAACTCGACCCCAGTCTCCAGCGCCGCGTCAAAGACATGGACGAGGTACTTGAAGTTGCCGCAGCGGGGCGCAAAGCCTGGATTGAGGCTGTGGCGGCTCAGCAGGTCTTGAAGCACCAGCGTGACATGCTGGAGGCCGCCCAGGCTGCCAGTGAGCTCGGGCAGCGCATGGTGACGGTGGGCAACTGGAGCAAGTTACAGCTTTCGCCAGTTCAATTGGCTGCGTTGAACGCCCGAATGAATCTGCGGCGCGCGCAGCACGCCGCAGCCCTGGCCCAAAGCAATCTAGTCAAGACAATGGGCCAAATGGGCCTTCAGGATGGCTTTTCGCTCCCGGACCAACTTCCAGCCATCCCGGCGCAGACCATGACTGAGGCCGATTTGCAAAAGCGTGCCGATGCGATTCGCAATCAGCTGCCTGATGCGGAGAGCCTGCGCAATCGGGCGCTGGCCAAGGGGGCCATGAGTGCCTACTGGGCAGCCCATGCGCTGGCGCAGGACAGCCAGGGTGAGGTGCTGAAGACCCGGGAGTTCATCACCGAAGAAACCGTTCTTCGCTACAACGGCATGCTCAAGAGCGTCTGGGACCTTCTGAACGAAGTTCGTAACCAGTCACAAGCCACGGTAGATGCCTTCAGCGCGCAGCGCGATTTCTGGATCGCTGAATCCGATCTTCAGTGGGTCTTGCAAGGTGGAGAGCCCGACAGCTTCGTATCGTTGGGGGGCGCTGGTGGAGAGGCCCCTACAGCAGCACATTGAAAGGAAAGAATTCATGACAAACAACAACTCAAGACGACAGTTTTTTGCTGGCGCCGCCGCATCCGTGGCCGGCCTGGCAGTGGCCCGCTCCGCCCTGGCTGGTTTGCCAGAGCCCGTTATCCAGACATCTGTCGACACCGCACCGCCACTCATTCCTTCAACCGGAAGGCCCTACAACCCGGTGGTTACGCTCAATGGGTGGACCTTGCCCTGGCGCATGAAGGATGGCGTCAAGGAATTCCACCTCGTGGCCGAGCCCGTGGTGCGCGAGGTGTCGCCGGGTTTCAAGGTGAACATGTGGGGTTACAACGGCCAGAGCCCGGGGCCCACCATCGAAGTGGTAGAGGGTGACCGCGTCCGCATCTTCGTGACCAACAAGCTGCCCGAGCACACCACCATTCATTGGCATGGTCAGCGCCTGCCCAGTGGCATGGACGGTGTGGGCGGTTTGAACCAGCGCGCCATTCCCGTGGGCAAGACCTACGTCTACGAATTCGAAGCACGGCGTCCTGGCACCTTCATGTACCACCCGCATGCGGACGAGATGGTGCAGATGGCAATGGGCATGATGGGCATGTGGGTGACCCACCCCAAGACCAAACATCCACACATCAGCGAGGTGGACCGTGATTTCTGCTTCCTGCTCAACGCGTTCGATGTTGAGCCCGGCAGCAAGACACCCAAAATCAATACGATGCTGGACTTCAACATTTGGTGCTGGAATAGCCGGGTGTTCCCAGCTATCGACACTTTGAACGTTCGATTGAACGACCGTGTGCGCATCCGTGTCGGCAACCTCACCATGACCAACCACCCGATCCATCTGCATGGGCACGAATTTCTGGTCACAGGCACCGACGGCGGCCCGACCCCGCCCAGCACCCGCTGGTACGAGGTCACCACGGATGTAGCAGTGGGACAGATGCGCCAGATCGAACTGATCGCCGATGAAGAAGGCGACTGGGCCATGCACTGCCACAAGAGCCACCACACCATGAACGCCATGGGGCACGATGTTCCCACGATGATTGGCGTGGACCACCGAGGCTTGGTCAAGAAGATTCAGAAGGTCGCACCCGACTACATGCTGATGGGAGAGCGCGGCATGGCCGACATGGGTGAGATGCAGATGCCGATTCCTGACAACACAGCGCCCATGATGACCGGCACCGGCCAGTTCGGCCCGCTGGAGATGGGCGGGATGTTCACTGTCTTCAAGGTCCGAAAGGACCAAAAACCTGGCGACTACAAAGACCCGGGTCACTACAAGTTTCCCGAAGGCACGGTCGCTCAGGAATGGACAGGAGCACCGTTACCCGCCGTCAGACCAAAGGCCAGCGCAGACACGAGCCCGGCCACGGCCACAGCGATCAAGCCCACCGCCAAAGGCATGTCTCACTGACCCGACTGCGCAACCTAAACACAGCTTTCTTCAACCGTTTTTCAACCCAACCCCGAAAGAAGTCCAATGAATTTCGACAAGTTCAATATCGTCTCGCGTTCCGGTTTTGTTTTTGCTACTGCAGCCTTGGCTGCATCTGCCGCCCTTGCAGGAGGCGCCCATGGCGGCGGGCACGACGAGTCGCCCATCGGAGAGCCTGGCGTCGCTGCAAACGTCTCGCGCACGATCGAGGTAGATGCTGCAGACAGCATGCGCTTCACACCTTCGAACGTGTCGGTGAAGAAGGGCGAAACCATCCGATTTGTCATCAAGAACTCCGGTAAGGTGCCCCATGAGTTCAGCCTCGGCACGGAAAAGGAGCTCAAGGAGCACTACGAGGTCATGAAGAAATTTCCGAACATGGAGCACGAAGAAGCCAACAAGGTTTCCCTCAAGCCTGGCAAGCAGGGTGAAGTGATCTGGCGCTTCACCAAACCCGGTGTGGTGAACTTCGCCTGCCTGCATGTGGGCCACTACGACGCCGGTATGAAGGGCCAAATCAAGGTGGCGGCCAAGTAAGCGGAATTTGATCAAACACAGCCTTACCTTATCTCAACATCTCAAGGAGTCACAATGAAATTGCAACTGGTTTTGAGCGCAACCGCATTGGCCTTCACAGCCTTCGTCGGCAACCCCGTATTTGCGCAGATGAACATGGACCACGGAAAAATGGGCATGGCGGCAACCCCCGGCATGACCGACGGCGAAGTCCGCAAGATCGACAAGGAAGCGGGCAAGATCACCATCAAGCACGGTGACATCAAGCACATGGACATGCCTGGGATGACCATGGTCTTCGTGGTCAAGGACAAGGCCTTGCTGGACAAGACCGCCGTCGGCACCAAGATCCAGTTCATGGTCACGAACGAGAACGGCCAGATGACGGTGACCGACATCCAACCCGCGAAGTGATTCTTCGAACTCAGTCTCTCCGCTTTGCTGCGGCCGGCCTTGCACTTGCGGGGATTGCCGCAGCCTTTTTCTGGTGGCGATTCGCCGATCCTTTCGGGTCGATCTCACCGGGAGTGCTTCGCCTTGATGACGCTGTGATGCTCAAACGGGGGGAGCAGATCTATCAAGCGCGGTGCGCCAGTTGTCACGGCGCGAAGCTGGAAGGTCAGGCGAACTGGCGCGAGAGGGGTATCGACGGGCGCTTACCAGCGCCACCCCATGACCAAAACGGGCACACCTGGCACCACCCCGACGATGTGTTGATTCGTCTCACCAAAGAGGGAGTGGCCAGGGCCGCAGGCCTGACGGACTACGCCTCCAACATGCCTGCCTTCGGCGATTCGCTGAGCGACGCCGACATCGTGGCCGTTTTGTCCTGGATCAAATCTCGATGGTCGCCAGAAATACAGACCCACCACGACGAGATAAACCGCCAAGCGAGCAAGCAGTACCAGCGCTGATCCTGACTTTTTTGTCATCTCCGGGTTATCTTGTTGACCCCATCTGAGTCCTACAGTGACCGCATGGCGTGAGGGTGCAGACGCACACCACATGGTCGACGATCAGCTCCATGCCTGCTCTGGCAATCCCGCCAGAGTCTAATACTCAAAGGAAATTGACATGTCCAAGTTAATCCAAGCACTTCTGGCGGTGGCAGTCACCGGTATCACGTTTGCTGCTTCAGCGCAGCAGGCCACAGAACACACCCAGCACCATCCTGCCACCTCGCCTGTGAATACCGCGACTCAGCAGGTCACCCCTCAGGCCGGCATGCCCATGGGCATGTCTTCGATGCCGCAGATGCAACAATACATGCAGCAGCACATGGCCACCATGCAGGCGCTGCGCGCCAGGATGGCTTCGGCCAAAACTCCGGCTGAGCGACAGGCCCTGATGGCCGAGCATATGAAGGCGATGCAGGAAGGCATGGACATGATGCAAGGCATGAAGTCCATGGGGGGCATGCCTGGAATGGGTAACCCTGGCGCCGGCTCGGCGGACCTGTCCCCGCGTCAGCAAATGATGGAGATGCGCATGGACATGATGCAGAACATGATGGACATGATGATGCAACGCATGCCGCCCGCGTCAGGAGATGCCGGCACCAAGTGAGCGCACGGGACGACCGACTCCTTGCTTCGCGGCGTCAGCAATATGCTCAAGTCGATGATGATATTGCGCCCCGCCATATCGCGTTGAAGCGTAAGCGTGCATTGGTCGAACTTCCGCTTTGGGTACTGTCGATTGACCGCAAGGGGCACCGTCCCGTCCGTCGATTTCCGACCAACAGCGGGTATTCGGGGTTGCTGCTCCATAACGGCCATTCGCCGAACCGAAATCTCCATTGCGGTCGTTCAGCCTGAGAAACCAGGCACTGCCAGTATGCATCCGACTCTTGAGCAGCGGCAGCCGACCATCACGAATGCCCGGTACGACCGGTGTGAGTCCGCACACGCCTTCAAATCATCTAACAACCAATGGCATACACTGAATGGAGGGTAACCTGATCCGCCGAACCCACTTCAAGCACCGTGCCGGGGCGCCAACCTGCGTCCCAGTCATACTTGCCTTCATAAATGGTCTGACAACCGCCGAGAACGACTAGAAAAGGCGTTAGCAGCAAATATTTGGATGATCGCTTCATTCGGTTTTCTTTCGCAAACAATTTGATATGGGGCCAGACGCTTGGCGCAACAGCCGTCGGCTCGTTGCGCTTCGTCACTTGTGAAATCATCTTGTCGTTACTCACTTTCCAAACCCCATATTAAGTGGGCGTCAATCAGCAGACCGTAGTACGCCTTCAAAGCACTGACCTGCGCGAGCAATGCGCTATTTGTAGCAGCGGTGGTCTGCCGACGCGCCAGCAACAAAGTTTGCAAATCTCCCTCACCGAGCGCGTAAGCGCGTTGCACCAGCTTGGCGTTTTCCTGCATGGCGAGAGCGCCCTCGTTGGCAATCTGCAGGCTTTCATAGGTTCCCCGGGCAGTGACTAACGCCGAGGCGATCTCGGTTTCGAGCTCACGTTTCTTGAGGTCAACGGCATTACGGGCCACTTCGATGGCCGCCAGAGCCTTGGAACTGCGTGAGTCGCGCAAGCCGCCGGGCAGCGGAATGCTGAGGGTGATGCCGGAAATCCTTTCGCGTCCACCGACCTCCGATGCTGTGTAAACACCGAAGGTCGGATCGGGAACCCGGTCAGCCTGCGCACGGTCAGCTTGGGCTTGCGCTATCCGCAACTGGGTCTGCACGACCTTGAGCTCGTCGCTTTCGGCAATGATTCGATCACGCCACAGGGCCTCATCCTCAGCAATCAACATCGGGGAAGGAAAAAGCATACTTTGGCGGTTGATGCCCGGGAAGCGGGCCGACAGTCGAGCCCAAGCAGCCGATGCTTGTGTCCGAGCATCGTTGTCCATCCGTTTTTGCTCTGCCAACTCGGCCCCGGCGAGGTTGAAATCAAGTTTGGACGCGTCACCAGCGCGGGTGCGCTTGTCTACGGATTTCAGGTTCTCTTGCACCGCCTGGAGATTTATTGCAGCCAGTTCGCGCCCGCGTTCCGCAGCAAGCCAATCCAGCCACAGCGAAACCAACTCACGGGCCGATTCATGCAATGCTTCTCCATAGCGTGCTTCAGACTCTTCGATGGTGGCTTTTCCAATATTGCGGTCGGTTGAGCCCTTACCTGGGAGTCTGATGGTCCGCTCAATGCCGACGTTCCACTCGCGGTAGCGTGGCCCGGTGTCGAGAGATCGCCGCTGCCCCAGTGCTTTGCCAGTCCATTCGTAAGGTGACTTGTCAAGAATGCTGGCCTCTTGCCTTGCGACCTCCAAACCTGCGCGCGCCGCAGCGACACGTGGGTCCTGCTCTAGCAGAGGTCGCGCGATCTCTGTGGGCAACAGGCCGGGGGCGTTCGGTGGCTGTAGTGCGTAGGCAGAACCAACCACCATGATCAGGGATGCCAAGAGCAGTCGAATCATCATGCTATTTCTCCCGCCTCGATGACCGGCATTATCCAGTAGCGCAGGCCAGCACCAGAAAACTGCTCTTGGATATCGCCCAGCAGTGCGTGCCGGTCGGCTTCAGGAATAACAACTTGCACTTGCGTCGCAAAAGCGCGGCCGAGCACCTGCTCAGTCTGGTTAAGGCTGCCGAAAGCCAAGCCATGAGCAGCCGTCGGAGCACTTGTAAATACGGCCGCGTTGGGTGACAAAAGGAGCAGGTCGAGCAGTTTTTCCTCGACGGCTGGCGGACAAAGGATGGTTAAGCAAAGTTCAGACATCGGAAACCTTTCGTTTCGGGAACGCAAAGCGTAAATACAGGATGGGCAACAACATCAAAGTCAGGGCTGTGGCAGTGATCAATCCACCGATCACGACGATGGCCAGCGGGCGTTGTATTTCGGACCCTGGGCCAGTTGCGAACAGCAGCGGAATCAAGCCAAAGGCGGTGATGGAGGCCGTCATCAGCACCGGTCGCAGCCGGCGCTTCGCTCCCTGCAAAACGACCTCACTCAGTTTCATTCCCTCACTTTGCAACTGATTGAAATAACTCACCAGAACCACACCATTGAGGACAGTGATGCCCAGCAAAGCGATGAAGCCCACTGACGCGGGCACCGACAGGTATTCGCCGGTTACCCACAAAGCAACGATTCCACCCACCAGCGCAAACGGGATGATGCTCAAAATGAGCAGGGCTTGGCGCACGGAACGGAAGGTTGAAAACAGCAGCACAAAAATCAACCCCAGCGCGACCGGCACAACAACAGTAAGCCGGGCTGCGGCGCGTTGCTGGTTTTCGAACTGGCCGCCCCAACTGACCCGGTAGCCCGTGTCCAGCGGCACTTTCTGGGTCACCAGCGTCCTCGCCTCTTCAACAAAACCCACCAGATCTCGTCCGGCTACATTGGCAATGACCACGCTGTAACGGCTTCCCATTTCCCGGTCAATCTTGACCGGACCGGCCGCGCGTTCAAGTTTTGCGACGCTGGTCAAGGGAACCGTATTGCCATCCTTGGTCGTAATGCGCATGGCACCGAAATCGGCTGGCGACATCCGAACGCTTTCAGCACCACGCAAGACGATGGGCGTGCGGCGGTTACCCTCAATGACGACGCCCGCGCGCTGACCTTCGATTTGCGTACGCAGGGCATCCTGGATTTCCTCGACGCTCAAACCCAGTCGTCCGGCTTGCAGACGGTCCACCGCCACCCGCAGGTACTGCACGCCGTCGTTCTGCACTGTGTATACGTCCTGGTTCCCAGAAACGGTCTTGAGTAGCGTCTCTACCTGGCTCGCATACTCGTTCAGCTTGTCCAGGTCGGGGCCAAAAATCTTGACTGCGAGGTCACCTCGCACGCCGATGATCATTTCGGAAACCCGCATTTCGATGGGTTGCGTGAAGCTGTATTCGATACCAGGCATCGGATCGAGGACTTTGCGCACTTCGTCCATCAGCGCTTCCTTGTTCTTCATGCGCCACTCGCCTTGCGGCTTCAACAGCAAGTAGGTGTCCGTCTGGTTCAGTCCCATCGGATCAAGGCCGATTTCGTCGGAGCCGGCACGGGCCACGATGCCATGCACTTCCGGGATGGCTTGCATGAGCGCGCGGTGGATTTTCAGGTCAAGCGCAGCGCTTTGTTCCAGGCTGATGGACGGGAGTTTCTCTATACCGACGATCAGGTCGCCCTCGTCCATCGTCGGCATGAAGGTCTTCCCCACCTGGGTGTAAATCAATCCGGCCGCCAACAGCATGACCGCCGCCGCCGCCGCAACCACACGCTGCCGTTGCAGGCCCCAGACAAGCGCTGGTTCATAGAGCTTCAGGAGCTTGCGCGGCAGCCACGGGTCTTCGTGCTTGACTTCGCGCAACAGGTAGGACGCCAACACCGGAATGATGGTCAGCGACAACACCAGCGAGCCGGCCAAGGCAAAAACGATGGTCAGCGCCACCGGCACAAAGTATTTGCCTTCAAGGCCTTGCAGCGTGAGCAATGGCAGGAAGACGGTGATGATGATCAAAATCCCGGCGGTGACCGGAACCGCTACTTCGCGCACCGCCCGATAGATCGTGTGCAGCCGGGGCAGCTTGCCGGCCGTGGGATCGGTCGCCAGACGCTGCACGATGTTCTCCACCACGACCACGGCCGCATCGACCAGCATGCCGATCGCAATGGCCAGGCCGCCCAGGCTCATCAGGTTGGCCGACATGCCGAAGGTCCGCATCAGGATGAAAGTGATCAGTGCCGCCAAGGGGAGCACCATGGCCACCGTCAGCGCCGCGCGTATGTTACCCAGGAACAACCCGAGCAGCACGATCACCAGCACCGTTGCTTCAATCAGTGCGGCTGAGACTGCGTTGACGGCCTTGGAAACCAGCGAAGCGCGGTCATAGAAGGTCTTGATCTCGACGCCTGCCGGCAAGGTCGGTTGGAGTTCCGCCAGCTTCTTGCGCACGCCCTCCACCACCATTTTCGCGTTGGAGCCGGCCAGGCCCAGTACCAGCCCTTGCACGGCCTCGCCGCGTCCACTCTGGGTGACGACACCGTAGCGGGTAACGGTGCCGATCTTGACCTCGGCCAGGTTACCCAGGCGAACGGGTGAGCCGTCCTTCATGGTCACCACGATGGCACGCAAATCCTCCAGGCTGGTAATGCTGCCCTCGCTGCGGACCAGCAAGACTTCGTCCCCTTCACCAAGCCTGCCCGCACCATCGTTGCGATTATTCGCCCCGATCGCTTCCTTCAACTGGGTGATCGTCACGCCGCTCGTCGCCATGCTGGCCTGATCGGGCACCACTTCAAAGGCTCTGACAACTCCCCCTAGCGCATTCACGTCTGCAACGCCCGGCACGGTTCTTAACGCGGGACGGATGACCCAGTCGAGTACGCTGCGCCTTTCCGCCAGGGACAGCGTCTCGCCCTCCACCGTGAACATGTACATTTCTCCGAGCGGGGTCGTGACCGGAGCCATACCACCGGAGATGCCGGTCGGAAGGTTTTCTGTCAGGCCGCCCAGACGTTCGCTCACCTGTTGACGCGCCCAGTAAATGTCGGTGCCGTCCTCGAAGTCAATCGTGACATCGACCAGGCCGTATTTGGTGACGGAGCGGAGAATTTTGGTTTTCGGGATGCCGAGCATCTCGACTTCAATCGGCACCGCAATGCGGCTCTCGACTTCTTCCGGAGTCATCCCGGGCGCTTTCATGATGATCTTGACCTGCGTGCTTGAAACGTCAGGAAAGGCGTCAATCGGCAATCCGCGCAAGGCGTACCAGCCCGCGCCGGCCACCATCAGGGTCGCCAGCAGCACGAACAGGCGTTGTGCCAGGGAAAATTGAACAAGGCGGGAAAGCATTACTTGCTCTCCTTGTCATTGAGCCATGCACCCTTGAGTGCCACTACGCCGCTGACCGCGACGTCTTCGCCCGCCTTGACGGGCCCCTGAACCCGAACCCGCTGACCTGAGCTGGCCGCGACTTTGACAGGTCTCGCTTCAAATCCCTGCGGCGTGCGCACAAACACGTAGGCCTGATCGCCGTCATGCGCTACGGCCGACAGAGGGAGATCCCATGCGCCCGCCGTAGCGGCTACCGGCAGTTCGACGGTCAACAACTCGCCGGGGCGTACCTGGCCTGCGTTTCCCTGAACAAGGGCACGCATCACCACCATCTGGCTGCCGGATGCCACCATGGCGCTGCTGCTCATGATCTGTGCCGTGATGTCGCGCCCCTGAACTTTCAGCTTGGTACCCGGTGCCCAACTCGTGCTTTCGGCAACTGGCACTTGAATTTCGAGCCAAAGCGTGCCGGTCTGGGCCAGATGCATGAGAGGCGTGGTCGAGTCGACCCGCTGGCCTGGTTTGGCCTTGATCTCGGTCACAACGCCCGCCTGCGTTGCGGTCAGCAGCAGGCTGTCCTGAGGATTTCCAGACGCCGCCACCTTGTCTATGACTGACATCGACATACCACTCAGGCGCAATGCTGTTTTGGCCTGTTTCAATGTCGCCTCAGCTTCCTGCAAAGCAGCTTGAGCCTCTTGCACGCGGCGCTGCGCAATCAAGCCCTCGCCAAACAGATCCTGTTCACGCTTGGCCGCCTGCCTTGCAAGTGTTGCACGCGTATTCGACTGCAGCAGTTGCAGCTGCAGTTGACCAAGTTCCGGGCTGGCAATGCGGACCAAGGGCACGCCTGCGCGCACCATCTGGTTTTGCTGCACTAACAGCTGAGAGATCAGGCCAGTTACTGGCGAACTGATCACCTGCTCCGCATTTGGTGGGATCACCACCTGCGCTGGAAAACTGGTTCGCACCGACTCTGCCTGATTTTGCAGTGGAACTGTCTGGATACCAAGAGCCTGCACCTGCGCATTGGCAACGACAAACTTGGCCGGCCGGTTCTGCGCCTGCGCAGAAAGTGTGAAAACGCACAGCGCCGCTGCGGCACCCGCGTATACGCGGACCCGGAAGGACGGATTCTTTAGTCTCATGGCTAACCTCAAATAGTGTGAAGACGTGCCAAACGTGGCTACGCCGCTCGACGAGCAGGAGAATGAAAAAGCGCGAGAAACTCCGCGGTGCAGGCGGAGTTAGATGAAGGCGGAGCTTCGGGGAGGTCGGAAAGGAGACTCAAGCCCCGCTACTGGCAGACTAGGGGAACTTGAGGCAGGCACCAATATCTGGGCGGAAACATCCCAGAAGAAACTTGCAGTAGCGCTCGCCAGCAGGTACGACGTACTGACAGCGTGAAATAGCTGGTGTTCTATTTCATCGAGCGGTTCTGCTGACTTCGGATTTTCACCGGTCTCAGGCACACCCGTGTGGGCGCTGCCCAGCGTCACAATGCTTGTTTGACCGTGATGGTCAAGGTCGTGAACCAATTCTTTTGAATGGTATCCGCGCGCACCCATGCTCGTCAGCAGGAAGACAAGCATTAACAACGACAGAATGGTCCGAGCAGATCTGCACATTTACAAATACTTGGTAATGTCCTTGAACTCCGCAACGGACGAACGCATCGCGGCAGGACCTGCACTCGCGACCTCCTCAAGGCAGTGATCCAAGTGGTCGTGGATTACCAGCTTCTTCGCCGCGCTGATGGCACGCTCCACCGCGTGAAGTTGCTGGGCAATGTCAAGACAAGGCCGCTCGTCCTCGATCATGGCGATCACATTTTGCAGATGTCCGTGCGCGCGTTTCAGGCGTTTTACCACGTCGGGATGCGCTGTATGAAGGTGTTTATCAGACATGTCATATCCTACCTCCCAGGATAGGCTAAAGTCAAGGAATCCCCCGTCAGAAACCAGGCCATTTGGCAGGTCATGCAGGTATTTTCAACTCTTTGGTGAATTCAAATATGCTAGAAGTCCTCGCCAATCGAACTTATCGGCACCTGTTCCTCGCACAAGTCATCGCGATGCTGGGCACAGGCCTGGCCACCGTCGCGTTGGGCCTGCTGGCTTTCGACCTGGCCGGTGCGAACGCCGGCGCCGTCTTTGAGACCGCACTTGCCATCAAAATGCTGGCTTATATTGGGGGTTGCGCCTGTAGCGTCGGCTTTGGCAGAACGCCTGCCGCATCGCGCGGTGCTGGATCTGGTTCGCGCCGCTGTGGCTTTGATTCTGCCGTTTGTGATAGCCCCATTGACGTCCAAACACGGTGTTTCCCTTAAAATCCAACCCCATGTCACGCAGTCTTCGCGCACTCATCCTCCTGGCTGTCCTCTTGTGGCAGTCAATGGCGATGCTCGGTTCGATGACGGTGGCACAGCGGGCCGGCGAGCTGGAGCATTTGGCAGTGCACAGCCAAGA
>DAITMI010000073.1:0-14541 GCA_036835225.1 Rhodoferax sp.
CTGAAAATATAGCTACTAAGGCAATCAACACGGGGGCTAGAGCCCATTTTGATGCTTAAATGTTTCAAAAATCAAGTCCGCAGCGGGTTGTTCGCGTGACCGGTCCAGTCGGCGTGCGCCGCGCTCACCGTTTTGCCGGTGCGCTTGTCCAACTCACCGGGTTGCAGCTCGCGCAGCGTGATGCACGCCGGCACCGGACACACCAGCACGCACAGGTTGCAGCCGACGCATTCATCCTCTTTCACCTCGAAGTGGCGCAGGCCATTCTTGGTTCTGGTGATGGCCTGGTGCGAGGTGTCTTCGCAGGCAATGTGGCAGCGTCCGCACTGGATGCAGGCGTCCTGCTGGATGACCGCCTTGGCGATATGGTTCAGGTTGAGGTAGCGCCAGTCGGACACCGTTGACACGGCTTTGCCGCGGAAATCGTCCAGCGCGCGGAAGCCCATCTCGTCCATGTAGTTGGACAAGCCATCACTCATTTCCTGCACGATCTTGAAGCCATACACCATGGCGGCGGTGCACACCTGCACGTTGCCGGCGCCGAGCGCGATGAAGTCCAGCGCATCGCGCCAGTTGCCGACACCGCCAATGCCCGAAATCGGCAGGCCGGCGGTTTGCGGATCGCGCGCAATCTCGGCCACCATGTTCAGCGCAATCGGCTTCACGGCCGGGCCGCAGTAGCCGCCGTGCGAGCCTTTGCCGCCGGTGGACGGGCTCATGGTCAGCGTGTACGGGTCCACCCCCATGATGGAGTTGATGGTGTTGATCAGCGACACCGCATCCGCGCCCCCCTTTTTGGCCGCACGGGCGGGCAGGCGCACGTCGGTGATGTTGGGCGTCAGCTTGACGATGACCGGCAGCTTGCTGTATTGCTTGCACCAGGCCGTCACCATCTCGATGTACTCCGGCACCTGACCCACCGCCGCGCCCATGCCGCGCTCGCTCATGCCGTGCGGGCAGCCAAAGTTGAGTTCAATGCCGTCGGCGCCGCTGTCTTCCACCCGGGGCAATATCGCCTTCCAAGATTCCTCCACACAGGGCACCATCAGCGACACCACCATGGCGCGCTCCGGCCAGTCGCGCTTGACCTGGGTGATCTCGCTCAGGTTCAAAGCCAGGTCGCGGTCGGTGATGAGCTCGATGTTGTTGAAGCCGAGCAGGCGCCGATCCGGCGTCAGCAGCGCACCGTAGCGCGGGCCGTTGACGTTGACCACCGGTGGCCCGGCTTCGCCCAGCGTCTTCCAGACCACACCGCCCCAGCCGGCCTCAAACGCGCGGTTGACGTTGTAGGCTTTGTCGGTCGGTGGCGCCGAGGCCAGCCAGAACGGGTTGGGGCTTTGGATGCCGGCAAAAGAGGTTCGCAGATTGGCCATGAAGAACTCCGAGTGCTGTGTGTAGGGTTGGCCGAGCGGGCGACTCAGGCGCCGCTGAGGTGGGCGTGGATGGCTCGTGCCGACTGCTGGCCGTGCGCTACCGCCTGCACCGTCAGGGCCAGCCCACCGGCGCGGCAGTCGCCGCCGGCCCAGACGCCGGGCAGGTTGGTCTGGCCCACGGCATCGGTGGCAACACGGCCGCCTTCAAGCGCCAGCCCGGCTTGCGCCAGCACCGGGTTGCCCAGTTGCTGACCAATGGCTTTGAACACCATGTCGGCACGCAGGGTTTCGATTTCGCCGGTGGCCATGCATTTGCCATTCACCCTGGTCTGGCGCGCGAAGCGCACGGCGCTGACGTGACCGACGGCGTCATCTTGGTCACCGTCTCTGTTGCCGCGCGCGCTGTCGGTGTCCACAATTTCAACCGGTGCCAGCCAGTGGTGAATCGTGACGCCCTGGGTTTGCGCCCCCTCTTGTTCGGCGGTCGAGGCCGACATCGTCTCCGGCCCACGCCGGTACACCATGTGCACGCTTTCAGCACCCAGCAGTTTCGACTGCACGGCCGCGTCCACCGCGGTCATACCGCCACCAATCACCACCACCCGGCGGCCGATGGGCAGGGTGGCCAGGTCATCCGTCTGGCGCAACGTGGCAATGAAGGCGGTGGCGTCCTGTACGCCAGCAAGCTCTTCCCCGGGCACGCCGAGCCGGTGCGTACTGGCCAGACCCATGCCCAGGAACAGGGCGTCATGGCCCTGGCGCAGGGCATTGAGCTGTTCAGCCGTCTCCAGCTTCCAGCCGGTGCGAATCTCGATGCCGCCGATGGCCAGCAGCCACTGCACTTCGCGTTGAGCAAAGTGGTCGGGGGTCTTGTAGCTGGCCAGTCCGTATTCGTTCAGGCCGCCGGCCTTGGCATGGGCATCAAAGACCACCACGTCGTGCCCCAGCCGCGCCAGCGTGTGGGCACAGGCCAGGCCGGCCGGGCCGGCGCCGACCACCGCCACCTTCTTGCCAGTGGCCGCAGCGCGGGTGAAAAGCTGCGGCTGCGCGCTCTCCATCAGCGCATCCACCGCGTGGCGCTGCAGGCGGCCAATCGCCACCGGCTTGCCCTCCTGCGTGGTGCGCACGCATACCGCCTCGCACAGGTTCTCGGTCGGGCAGACGCGGCCACACATGCCACCCAGCGGGTTGGCTTCGAGGATGGCGCGGGCCGATCCGCGCAGGTTGCCGTCGACGATGCGCCTGATGAACGACGGCACATCAATGCGGGTGGGGCAGGCGGTGGCGCAGGGCGCGTCGTAGCAATACAGGCAGCGCTCGGCCTCCAGCACGGCTTGCGCTTGCGTCAGGCGCGGCGTGGCATCGGCGAAGGCTTTGGCGTAGTCGGCAGCGCTCAGACGGCCGGCCTGAATATCAGGTGAAGTTGAAGTGGACACGCGGGCAACTCCTGTCGTAGTGACGCAGTAATAAACCAGAAACCTGGAAACTGACCGTTTAGTCAAGTTCTGGTTTGAATGCTAGCAATACATGTGCCGCGCTGCAACTAGGGGTTTGCCCGGGGCGAAAAGTGGGCGGTGGTGCCGACTACGCTCGCGTGTTTCTGAAAGACTGGCAACGGCTGTCGCACTCAGGACGCTTTGACATGGTGCGGCTCAAGGAGGCGATGCTGTTATTGATGGCCAATGATGCGCCGCTTGGCCCCGAATGGCGGGATCACCCATTGAAAGGGGAGTGGGCTGACCACAGGGAATGCCACATCAGAGGCGATTTCCTGCTGATCTACCTGCTTGAGGCCAACTGGATCAACTTTGTGCGCTCAGGCACGCATTAGGAGTTGTTCGGAAGTTGAGGGTTTTAATTCATTGGGTGGCTACTGATCGCTTAGCGCCGTTCATCTCTGAGCCTTAGCTGCTCGCCGACCAGTCCTCTCAGTGCCAAGCTCTTTGCGAATCCGCAATCGGATGATTTCTGCCAGGTGGTGAAATGTCATTTTTGGGGCATTGGCTTAAAGGGCTCTCAAACCAAGGTTTGGCTGATATTCCGAAAATGACGCTTCAGAGGAAATTGAAATGGCAAACACGGTCGAACATGCCCTTGTGGCAAGTAGAGTTGAAGTGCAAGAGTTGGAGGATTTGACAGGTCAAGCGTATGCCGGGCTGGAAAAGCTGCTCAGGTTAAACATGTCGGCATGTAGGGAAATCCTGGATGAGTCCGTTGGTCACGTTCGAGCGCTTATGGCAGCCAAAGACGTGAACGAATTGTTGAACCTGCAAGTTGGACAGCTTCAGGCGCTGACAGTGAAATCCGCTGTCTATGGCAAGCACCTAGTCAGTCTCGTTAGTCGCACGGGTGTTGAATTCGCCCAAGGACTCAAGGTCGAGTTGATGGAATCACGAAAGGTGTTTTCCGAAATGATGGACAACGTTATTGAAAATGCCCCTCTTGGTGCCGAGAGTTCGATAGCCGCTTTGAAAAAAGACATAACCGGGCTCCGAAACGCAATTGAGTAACTCCTTGGCTCGGCGAATTCTCTTCTGAGAAGGGCTGAGTTGAGGCTTGCTTTTTTCACCAGTCAGGCATTCGATGCCGACGGCTGCACTCCAACGAAGTTGAATTTCTCTGTTCCTGCAGCAAGACTGATTGAATCCAAGGTCGGGACTTGTCATTGCGCACCAACCCCGAATGACTCTTGCCGCTGCGAACCTGTCATTGATCAGCTGCGCCTAGAACTGGCGCCGCTTGTTTGAACAACTTTCCCCGATTGATCAGTGGACGCTGGGCGGGTCGCCAAAAAATTCAAGCATTTTAGGCCTCCAGCCCCCGTGTATTCTGCGCAAGCCGCTCCTGACTTCATAGCAACTGCAAGGTTCATCGCCACCCTCCCGGGTGCCTTCGCTGCCCCCCTCAGCGCCACCAGAACCCCCTCAGTCCTTGAAATCGCCGCCAAAACCAAACACGAACGATTCCGGCTTGAGGTGCTGGCGGATGGCCGTGTTGACCTGCTCCAGCGTGGCCGCCGCAATCTGCTCATCCACCTTCTGTGAAATGGCAAAAGTGCGCGCCAGCTTCAGGTTGGCGGCGATGCCGCCGGCCAGGTTGCCATCTTGCGCCCGCGACAGGCGGCGAAAACTCAACAGGCTTTGCTTGGCGTCGGCCAGCTCCTGCGCGTCAAAGCCGTCTTTCAGCATGCGGGCCAGCTCTTCGCGGAACGCAGTCTCGACCTGGGCGCGGTTTTGCGGTGCAAAGATGGCAGTCGCTGTCCAGGGGCTGTGGGGCTCGTAATTGCTCCAGGCGACAGTGCTGCGCACGTCGTAGCTCAGCCCGCCTTTTTCCCGAATGCGCACCCACAGCCGCGAACTGCCGCCTTGCCCCAGCATGAAGTTGGCCAGCGTCAATGGCGCGTAGTCGGGGTCGTTGTCGCTCACGGCAATCGGCTGCTCCACCTGCATGAAGGCGTTTTGCTTGTCCGGGGTCTTGAACACCAGGCGCTCTGGCTTGACCACGACCAGCGGGTTGGGCACGCGCGTGTAGGCCGACGCTGAATTCCAGTCGCCCAGCGCCGTGCTGACGGCGGTCTTTACCTGCGCCGCATCCAGGTCACCCACAAACGCCGCCTGCCCGAACTGGGCACCATAAAACTGGCGATGAAACGCCTGCAGCTGCGCCACCGTCAGACTCTTGGTGTTCACCACCATTTCGTCAAAGCTGGCGGCATAGCGCACATCGCCTTTGGGATAAGGGTTGCCATAGCGCCCCAGCTCGGTCTCCACAATGGCCTCGGGGTCCTTGCGCTGTTCTTCAATGCCGGAGAGCAGCTGGCGCTTGTATTCCTCCAGCGCCGACTCCGGAAAGCTGGCGTTGCGCAGCGCCTCACCCACCTGCGCAATGACGGCCGGCAGGTTGTCACGGGTGGTCTTGATGCCCACACTGGCACCGGTGGCACCGCCGCCAAAGCTGACCTGGGCCTTGAGCTGGTCGAACTTGTCCTGAATCTGCTGGCGGCTCAGCGTGCGCGTGCCCTTGTTTAGCATGGCCGCGGTGGCCGCGCCAATGGTCTCCTGGTTGAACAGGCTCTTCTCGTCGCCAAAATGCAGGCTGATGCTGCCGCTGACCGCCTGGCCACGCGCACCCTTGGGCAACAGGCCGAGCTTCATGCCGTTGGCCAGCACCGTGGTCTGCGTGCGTTGGTCAATGTTGGCGGGGGAGGCATCAAACGCTTCGGTCTGCGCCGCTGCGGCGTCACCCTTGTAGTCTTTCACCAGTGCCGCCACATCGACCGTGGCCGGGGGCAGGGCGCGCACCGGCTTGTCGGTCGGGATGTAGGTGCCCAGCGTGCGGTTGTCGCGCAGCAGGTAGCTGGTAGCAACCCGGTTCACATCGGCCAGCTTCAGATCACGCATCTTGTCGCGGCTCAAAAAGAACAGGCGCCAGTCGCCTTGTGCGATTGATTCGGACAGGGCCACCCCGACCTGCTCCGGGTTGGTGAAGCGCAGGTCCCAGCCGGACAGGTATTTGGCCTTGGCGCGGTCTAGTTCCTCCTGCGTGACGGGATCGGTGCCGAGCGACTCAATGGTCTGCAGCATCACCTCGCGCGCCTTGTCCATGTCCTGCCCCGGTGCCAGCGACAGGCCCATCAGCGTGAAGCCGGGGTCCTGCAAGCCCTGCGAGAAGCTGAAGGCCGCCGCCGCCAGCTGTTTCTCAACAATGCGGGTGTGCAGCCGGCCCGACGGCGTGTCGCCCAGAATCAGGTTCAGCGCCGCAATGGCGGCGTAGTCCGGGTGCGCGCCGGGTGGCACGTGGTACAGGGCATACAGGCTGGGCGAACCACCGACGCGGCGCACCGTGATGCTCTTCTCGCCATCCTGCACCGGGTCCAGCGTGTAGAGCGGCGGTAACTCGGCCTTCGGGTTTTGCAGCGGGCCGAAGTAGTCACCAATCCACAGGCGCACTTGGGCCGGGTCAAACTTGCCGGTCACGATCACCGTCGCGTTGGCGGGCCGGTAGTAAGTGCGGTAGAACTGCTGCAGGCGCTCGATGTTGACGCCTTCGACGTCGGTGCGCGCGCCAATCGTGCTCTTGCCGTAGTTGTGCCACTGGTAGGCGGTGCTCATGACCCGCTCAAACAGGATGCGCCCGGCGTTGTTTTCGCCGCGCTCCATCTCGTTGCGCACCACGGTCATCTCGGTGTCCAGGTCCTTGCGGGCGATGAAGCTGTTGACCATGGCGTCGGCCTGCCAGCCCAGGTACCACTGCAGGTTTTCCTCATTGGCGGAGAAGCTGGCAAAGTAGTTGGTGCGGTCCAGCCAGGTGGTGCCATTGGCGCGCAGGCCGCGCTTGGTGAACTCGGCCCACACCGTGCTGTGGCCCGGCGAGCCCTTGAACAGCAGGTGCTCCAGCAAATGCGCCATGCCGGTCTCGCCATAGTTTTCGTGCTTGCTGCCGACCCGGTAGGTCACGTTGACGGTGGTGGTGGGCTTGCTGTCGTCCTGAATCAGCAGCACCTGCAAGCCGTTGGCCAGTTTGTACTCGTCCACACCTTCCACCGACGTCACCTGGGTCATGCCGGCCGGCAGGGGCTGGCCAAGGGCCAGAGACGGGGCCCCGGCGAGCAGGTTGAGGGTCAGTGCTGCTGCGAATAAGCTGAACGATCCACGCATCTAATTCACTCCTCTTGAGAATGTCTGAAACCGCGGATCTTAGTGGAAGGCAGTGGTGCGCACCCGCGCGCGCCCCCAAACAGGATGGCCAGCCCGATTCAGGCTTGGCAGCGCTCGCCAGCGAATGGTAAATTCTCCACCCTGACCCCATTCACTTTTACGAACGCTGTGCCAGCGTCAAAACCAAGCCATGCCAAACCCCATCCGGGCTCCTGAAGCCGCACTGAAGCGTGCACGACAATCCGCCGACTGGGCGGGCCTGCGGTACGTCCGCGAGACCACCAGTCAACGGGTGGTGCGCAATGATCGTCCCGAAAAGAACGAAAGCGCCATTGATGAGGGTGCGATGTGCGAGGTTCTGGTAGATGGCCACTTTGGTTATGCCGCCACCGCCGACGTCAGCGGTGAAGGTTTGCAACGCGCCTTTGAGCGCGCCCTTGCCACGACGCGCGCTACCAGTCGGCACAAGGTGCATTCGTTCGCCACCCGCGAGCGCCCGCTGGCCAGAGGGACCTACCAGAGCCCGTACCAGGAAAAGCTCGACGACACCGCGCTGGCAGAGATTACCGACTGCCTGTTGGTGGGCTCGCACGCCATGAACCTGTCCGATTCCGTGGTGAATCGGTGCGCGCGTGCCATGACCATCCAGACGCAGATTGACTTCTTTTCATCGAATGGCTCGGAGACACGCCAGAGCTTCGACATGGTGGACATTGGGCTGGCCGCAACGGCAGCCGAAGGACTTCAGTCCCAGAGCCGCAGCTGGTCGCAGACCGGCCAGTTCGGTGCCGAAGTATTCAAGCGCCTGACGTTCGCCGAGCACGCCGAGCGCACGGCACGCGAGGCGCTGGAACTGTTGGCTGCGCCCAACTGTCCATCCGGGCGCATGGACCTGATTTTGATGCCGGACCAGATGATGTTGCAGATCCATGAGTCGATTGGTCACCCGCTGGAACTCGATCGCATCCTGGGTGACGAGCGCAACTATGCTGGCTGGAGCTTCGTCAAGCCGGCCGATTTCGGCAGCCTGCAATACGGCTCGGCCTTGATGAATGTGACCTTCGATCCGGGTAAGGCCAATGCCTTTGCAAGCTACGCGTTCGACGACGGCGGCCATCAGGCCACGCGCGAATTCCTAATTGAAAACGGGGTGTTGAAAAGAGGTTTGGGTGCGCTCGAATCGCAGCAACGCTCGGGCTTGCCCGGCGTGGCAAATTTTCGCTCGGCATCGTGGAACCGCGCGCCGATTGACCGCATGGCCAACATCAATCTGGAGCCGGGTACGTCAACTCTGGAGGAGTTGATCGGCGCGGTCCAAAACGGCGTTCTCATGAGCGCCAACCGCTCCTGGTCCATCGACGATTACCGCAACAAGTTCCAGTTCGGCTGCGAGCGAGGCCAATTGATCGAGAACGGCAAACTCGGCAAGGTGGTACGCAACCCCAATTACCGGGGTGTCACCGTGGACTTCTGGAATCGGCTGGCCGGTGTCGGCCGGGAAGAAACCACGCACGGTACGCCCTTTTGTGGCAAGGGCGAGCCCAGCCAGGTGATCCGCGTCGGGCACTCGTCCCCCGCGTGTCTGTTTCGCAATGTTGAAGTGTTCGGAGGTCAGTCATGAGCCAGCCCGATTTCATCAGCCGGGTACGCCAGCATTTTGACCGGGTGTCCACCGAGCTGCTGGGCCTGCTGCAGGCGGGCGAAGAAGCCACTCTTAATCTCAGCGCAGAAGAAACCCTGTTTGTGCGCTTCAACGGTAATCGCGTTCGCCAGAATACCGATGTGGCGCAAATCGATGTGGCCTTGCGGCTGCAAAGCAAGGGCCGCACGGTGGAACATTCGCGCACCCTGTCCGGCGATCCGGAAGTTGATCGTGCCGCCATGCAGCGCCTATTGGAGAGCTGCCGCCGGGAAATAACGGTGCTCCCACCCGACCCCCATCAGGTGCCGATGGAGAACAATGGCTCAAGCGATGAAGAATTCCGGGGCGCCTTGCTGGCGCCGCAACATATCGTCAGCGCCGTGGTGGGTCCGGCCGGGGCTTGCGACTTGGCCGGACTCTATGCCGGTGGCGTGGTCATTCGCGCCAATCGAAACTCCAGGGGACAGCACCATTGGTTTGCCAGCGAGTCTTTTTTCCTCGATTACTCGCTGTACAACGGCCCCCAAGCGGCCAAGGGATGTTATGCCGGTGCCCGCTGGAACCCGTCCGAGTGGGCGGCCAACCTTGGCCGCACCAGCCAGTTGCTGCAACTGCTCAAGCAACCCATCCAGAGCGTCAAGCCTGGCAAGTACCGAACCTACCTGGCGCCACGCGCGTTTTCTGATCTGACGGGCATGCTGGGCTGGCATGCGCTCTCGGCCTCGGCCTGGAAGCAAGGCCGCAGCCCGTTCAAAAAACTCGCGGAAAAAGAAGCGCGGCTCTCACCCTTGTTAAGCGTTTACGAGAATTTTGGGATGGGCCTGGTCCCGCGGTTCAACAGCCTGGGTGAAGTGTCTGCCAGCACGGTGGCACTCATTGAACAGGGTGAACTCAAAGAGATGCTGGTTAGCTCGCGTACGGCCAAAGAGTACGGCATGCCGGCCAACGCGGCCGCCGAGTCAGAAGCGCCACGCGCTTTGGACGTCAAGCCGGGCACGCTGGCGGAAAGCAATATTTTGCAGGAACTGGGCACGGGCCTGTATCTGTCCAACCTGCATTACCTCAACTGGAGTGACCTCGTGTCGGCCCGTGTTACCGGCATGACGCGGTATGCCTGCTTCTGGGTGGAGGGTGGCGAGATCATCGGCCCCATCAATGATCTGCGCTGGGACGAGAGCCTGTACGATGCGCTGGGGTCCAAGCTGATCGCGCTGACGAATCAAGCCGAGATCGACCCCGCCGTTGGAACGTATTCGCATCGCGCTTTGGGCGGATCACGAACGCCGGGTGCGTTGATTGAGGACTTTACGTTTACGCTGTGAACCTGCGCGGCACGACGCCCGGGCGTGCGTCATGTTCTGCGGGCTTGGCAACCACGGTGCATTGGGGCTCGCTTGCCATCCCGTCAAAGCCGGCCAGCATGGCGCCCTGGAGCAGGGCCGTGATGGCAACGGCCGCCACACCGGCGACGACTTTGTGCAAACCCTGGACTGCATACGACATTTTTGCTTCTCCTTAAAACCAGTCCGATGTGAACTGCTGAAGGGAATGTAGTTACGCCGCCTGCGCATTGCACGGGCATTGAGACGAACTGCGGCCTGACGCGAAGAACTGCGTTTTGGTGCGACGAATGGACGGGTGCAAGTAACATGCGGTCTTTCCGATTCCATCGAAAGCCGCTTTCATGACCAGCGACACCCTCGCCATCAATCCCCTATTGCAGGACTGGACCGGTCCCTACGGTCTGCCCCCGTTCGGCACGGTACAACCCGGCCATTTTTTACCGGCATTTGCGGTCGCCCTCCCGGCCCAGCTGGCGGAACTCGACGCCGTTGTCAGCAACCCCGAGCCGCCCAATTTTGTCAACACCTTGCAAGCGTTTGACGCGAGCGGGGGCCTGCGCACGCGCATCGAGCTGCTGTTTCATAACCTGACCGCCAGCGAAACGTCGCCCGCGTTGCAAGCCGTTGAACGCGAGATGGCGCCCCAGCAGGCGGCGCACGACAACGCCATCTACATGAATGCGGCCCTATTCAAGCGCATTGATGCACTCTATGAAACTCGCAGTTCAGCCGGCCTGGACGCACAGCAGCTGCGCCTGCTGGAGCGCGTGCATCTGGACTTTGTGCGTGCCGGCGCCAAGCTGCCGCCAGCGGCGCGCCAGCGTTACGGTGCCGTGATGGAAGAGCTGGCCAGCCTGTGTGCGCAGTTTGGCCAAAATGTGCTGGCCGACGAGGCCGGGTTTGCGCTGGCGCTCAAGGACGAGGCCGATCTGGCCGGTCTGCCGCCGTTTCTGCTGGCTGCCGCCCAGGCGGCCGCAGTCCAGCGTGGCCTGCCGGCCGGCCGCCATGCGATCACGCTCTCGCCGTCCATGGCCGATCCCTTCCTGACTTTTTCCGCCCGCCGTGACCTGCGCGAAATCATCTGGCATGCCCGGGTCGCGCGCGGCGCGCAGGACGGCAGTCACGACAACCGCCCGGTGGCGGCCCGCATCATGGCGTTGCGCCAGGAGCAGGCCGCCCTGCACGGCTATGCCAGTTACGCCGACTATGAACTGGTGGACCGCATGGCGGGTCACCCCGGCGCCGTGATTGACCTGTTGACCCAGGCCTGGGAGCCGGCCAAAGCGCAGGCCAGTGCTGACCGGGAGGCCTTGCTGGCGATGGCGCAATCGCTGGGCGAGCCGATGGACCTGGCCGCCTGGGACTGGCGCTATCTGGCCCAAAAGGTGCGCCAGCAGCGCTACGACCTGGACGACGCCGAGGTCAAACCCTACTTCGCGCTCGACAACATGATCAAGGCCATGTTTGACTGTGCGCAGCGCCTGTTCGGCATCACCTTCGTGGAGCAACACGGTCATGTGTTGCACCACCCCGATGCGCGCCTGTGGGAAGTGCGCGGGCGCCAGGATGAACTGGTGGGTATCTTCATTGGCGACAACTACGCCCGTGCCACCAAGCGCAGCGGCGCCTGGATGAGCGTGTTTCGCAGCCAATCGGGCCACAACGGCGGCACCTTGCCCATCGTTATCAACAACAACAACTTCGCCAAGGCCAGCCCAACGCTGTTGAGCTTCAACGATGTGCGCACGCTGTTCCATGAGTTCGGCCACGGCCTGCACGGCTTGCTGTCGCAGGTGAAGTACGAAAGGCTCGCAGGCACCAGCGTCTTGCGCGACTATGTCGAGCTGCCCTCACAGTTGTTTGAAAACTGGGCGGAAGAAGACGAGGTCCTGACCCGCCACGCGTCTCACTATGCCAGCGGCGCGGTCATTCCGGCGGCCCTGCTGGCCAAGCTGAAGGCCGCGCGCCAGTTTGACCAGGCCTGGGAAACCGTGCAGTACGTCGGCCCGGCGTTGATCGACATGGCCTTGCACTCGCTGCCCAACGGCACCCCGGTGGATATTGCTGAATTCGAGGCGACCCAACGTGAACTGCTTGGCGTGCCGCCCGACATTGGCCAACGTCACCATCTCTCGCATTTTCAGCACCTGTTTTCCGGCGCCAGCTATGCCGCTGGCTACTACGTTTACATGTGGGCCGAAGTGCTGGAAGCCGACGGCTTCGAAGCCTTTACCGAAACCGGCAACCCGTTTGACCCGGAGACCGCGGCGCGCTTGCTGCGCCATGTTTACAGCGCGGGCAACACCCAGGAGCCAGCGGCGGCGTTTCGCGCGTTCCGGGGGCGCGATCCGAAAGTGGCGCCCATGCTCAGGAAGCGCGGCCTGCTGCCGAGTTGATCTGGACGCCGCTTATCGGTAGAACGCTTCGACCTTGCCCTTCAGCTTGATCAACAGCGGGTGGCCCTTGCGATCCAGCGTCTTGCCGGCAGGCACCTTGATCCAGCCCTCGCTGACGCAGTATTCCTCGACATTGAAACGCTCCTGGTCATTGAATCGGATGCCGATGTCATGTTCGAACACGGCCGCGACGTGGTGCGGGCTGCGGGCGTCACTGGACAGGTGGTCGGGCAGGGGAGGGCGTTGGGTGGTTTCGGTCATGGCTATCTTCAGTTTCGAATAGTGTGAATAGGTGTCGATTTTCCATGATTTGGCCCTTGCCAAGTCTGGATCACTGCGCAAACAGTGGGTCACCCGTATTCCGTTTCGCGGTCTGTCTGCGCCACTGCAACACGGCTGGCTGCGGCCACTTGGGCGTTTGGCGAGAAGAACTGATAATTCAAGTGATTCAACCGCACCGCCTTTTCACCGACTCCGGGAGTACGAACTCGACCATGCCCCGCTTCGCCGCCAACCTGTCCCTGCTCTACCCCGAGCTTGCTTTTCTTGACCGATTCGAGGCCGCCGCCCAAGACGGCTTCAAGGCGGTTGAGTACCTGTTTCCCTATGCTTTTGATCCCCGCGAACTGAAGCTTCGCCTCCAGGCGCATGGCCTGCAGCAAGTGCTGTTCAATGCGCCGCCGGGTGATTGGCTTGGCGGCGAGCGCGGTCTGGCCTGCTTGTCCGGGCGTGAAGCCGAGTTCCGCGCCAGCATCGACCAGGCACTCGATTACGCCGGGGCACTGGACTGCCCACGCATTCATGTGATGGCCGGCTTGTTGCCAGCAGAGGCGGAACGGGAGGCGCTGCTGCCCGTCATTGCGGCCAACCTGCGTTGGGCCGCGCATGAGGCGGCGAAGCAGGGGGTTGAAGTGCTGATCGAGCCGATCAACCTGCGCGACATGCCGCGCTACTTCCTGAACCGGCAGGACCACGCGCACGAAATCATCGCGGCCGTGGCGGCGCCCAACCTCAAGGTGCAGATGGACCTGTACCACTGCCAGATTGTGGAAGGCGATGTGGCGATGAAACTGCGTCAATACCTGCCGACTGGCAAGGTGGGTCACATTCAGATTGCCGGCGTGCCTGAGCGGCATGAGCCTGATCTGGGCGAGCTGAATTACCCCTACCTGTTTGCCGTGCTGGACGAGTTGGGCTATACCGGCTGGGTCGGCTGCGAGTACCGCCCCCGAGCCGGGATGCACGCTGGCGGCACCTCCGCCGGGCTGGGCTGGCTGCAGCCCTGGCTGTGACGTTGGTGGCATGATGTGCGGCCGTGTTGACTAACCGCCAAGGAGCCTTGCATGAATGCCCGCGTACCCGAATCCACGTTGAATACCGCGCAAGCGCTGGACCAGGTCAGCCGCGCCTGGGATGACGACATCGTCCACCGGCTGGAAGACTACATCCGCATCCCGGCCAAGTCACCCGCGTTTGACGCCGATTGGGCGCAAAACGGCTACATCGACACGGTCGTGCGCAATGCCGCGAGCTGGGTCGAAGCGCAGCAGGTGGCGGGGCTGACGCTGGAAATCATCCGGCTGGAGGGCCGCACCCCGGTGCTCTTTTTCGAGGTGCCGGCCTCAGCGGGCGGCGGCGCGCGTGACCCGGCCCAGGCGGCCTCCAAGCAAACCGTCTTGATGTACGGCCATCTCGACAAGCAGCCCGAATTCACCGGCTGGCGCAACGACCTCGGGCCGTGGACGCCCAAGTACGAAAACGGCAAGTTGTACGGCCGCGGTGGTGCCGATGACGGCTACGCGGTCTATGCCAGCATTGCCGCCATTCAGGTGCTCCAAAGCCAACACATGGCGCATCCGCGCGTCGTCGGCCTGATCGAGACCTGTGAAGAGAGCGGCTCGTACGACTTGCTGCCCTACATTGACGCGCTGCGCACCCGCCTGGGCGACGTTGGCCTGGTGGTGTGTCTGGACTCGGGCGCCGGCAATTACGACCAGCTCTGGCTGACCAGCAGCCTGCGTGGCATGGCCAGCGGCGTACTCAAGGTGGAAATCTTGACCGAAGGCGTGCATTCAGGCGATGCCAGCGGCCTGGTGCCGTCCAGTTTTCGCATCATGCGCCAGGTGCTGG
>DAITMI010000074.1:0-14190 GCA_036835225.1 Rhodoferax sp.
TCTCGACCTCAACCTTGGCAAGGTTGCGCTCTACCAACTGAGCTACTCCCGCGTTTCAAGCCTCGAATTATATCGCATTTATTCAGGCCTTTTGAAGGCCTGCGCGAAAAGCACTCAGTGTTTAACCGACCCCGCCAACTGCGGCGCAGGCACCGTGCCCGCTGCAGCGGCCGCCACCACCGGCTCATCCTCCGGCAAGGGCGTTGGCATTCTTTCCAGTGCGATTTCCAGCACCTTGTCGATCCAGCGCACCGGCACGATCTCCAGACCGTTTTTCACGTTCTCGGGAATGTCTTGCAAGTCCTTGGCATTTTCCTCGGGGATCAACACCGTCTTGATGCCGCCACGCAAGGCCGCCAGCAACTTTTCCTTCAGACCGCCAATGGCGGTCACTTCCCCACGCAAAGTAATTTCGCCGGTCATGGCCACATCCCCCCGCACCGGAATGCCGGTCATGGCCGAAACGAAGGCAGTTGTCATGGCGGCACCGGCGCTGGGGCCGTCCTTCGGTGTCGCGCCGTCCGGCACGTGAATGTGAATGTCTTTCTTCTCGAAAAACTCGTCCGTGATGCCGAGCCGACGCGAGCGGCTGCGCACTACCGTGCGCGCGGCCTCGACCGATTCCTTCATCACATCGCCGAGTGAACCGGTGCGCGTGATGACACCCTTACCCGGCATCATGGCGGCCTCAATCGTCAGCAGATCGCCACCAACTTCGGTCCACGCCAGTCCAACCACTTGCCCCACCTGGTTCTGCTGCTCGGCGCGACCATAGTTGAATTTGCGCACCCCTAGAAAATCGTTGAGGTTTTCGCCTGTCACCTTGACCTGCGGCACCATTTTCTTGAGTTGCAGGCCCTTCACCACCTTGCGGCAAATTTTGGAGAGCTCGCGTTCCAGCGAGCGCACGCCCGCCTCGCGGGTGTAGTAGCGCACGATGTCGCGTATCGCATCTTCCGCGACCAGCAGTTCCTCTTCTTGAACACCGTTGTTCTTCAACTGCTTGGGCAGCAGGTATTTGACCGCGATGCTGACTTTTTCGTCTTCGGTGTAGCCGGCCAGACGAATCACTTCCATGCGGTCCAGCAAGGCTGGCGGAATGTTCATGGAGTTGCTTGTGGCCACAAACATGACGTCGCTCAAATCGAAGTCAACTTCGACGTAATGGTCGCCAAACTTGTGGTTCTGCTCCGGGTCCAGCACCTCCAGCAGAGCACTGGACGGATCGCCCCGGAAGTCGGTTCCCAGTTTGTCAATTTCGTCCAGCAGGAACAGTGGGTTACGCGTACCGACCTTGGACAGGCTTTGCAGCACCTTGCCCGGCATGGCACCAATGTAGGTGCGGCGGTGACCGCGAATTTCGGCCTCATCGCGCATGCCGCCCAAGGCCATGCGCACGTATTTTCGCCCAGTGGCCTTGGCAATGGACTGCCCGAGCGAGGTCTTGCCGACGCCAGGAGGCCCGACCAGACACAAAATGGGGGCTTTCACTTTCTCGACCCGTTGCTGCACTGCCAGATACTCAAGAATGCGGTCTTTCACCTTGTCAAGGCCGTAATGGTCTTCGTTCAGTACTTTTTCGGCATTGCCCAAGTCGTGCTTGATCTTGGTCTTGCCCGCCCATGGCAAGCCAGTCAACACATCAATGTAATTGCGAACCACGGTCGCTTCTGCCGACATGGGCGACATGAGCTTGAGTTTTTTCAGCTCACCCTCGGCCTTTTTCAGCGCCTCTTTGGGCATCTTGGCGGACTTGATCTTTTTCTCGATCTCGTCAATGTCAGCGCCCTCCTCACCTTCGCCCAGTTCTTTCTGGATCGCCTTGACCTGCTCGTTCAGGTAGAAGTCGCGCTGGTTTTTCTCCATCTGCCGCTTGACGCGGCCACGGATCTTTTTGTCCACGTTCAGGATGTCAACTTCCCGTTCGATCTGCTCAAACAGGTTCTCAAGCCGGTCTTTGACGCTGGCCAGATCCAGCACGGCCTGCTTGCTGTCGAGCTTGAGCGGCAAATGCGCGGCGATAGTGTCGGCCAGACGACCAGCATCATCAATGCTTGAAATGGAGGTGAGGATCTCGGGTGGAATTTTCTTGTTGAGCTTGACGTACTGGTCAAACTGCTGCATCACAGCGCGACGCAGGGCCTCGATTTCACTGGCTTTGCCGCGCGGCTTGGCCTCAGGCTCTGCGACTGCCTCCACCGGTGTGACATTGGCAGAAAAATGCAGCTCACCCTCTTCAATCTTGTTGACGCGCGCGCGCTGTTGGCCTTCAACCAGCACCTTGACCGTGCCGTCCGGGAGTTTAAGCATTTGCAGGATGGTCGAGACACAACCGACATCAAACATGTCAGTCACCAGCGGGTCATCTTTGGCGGCGGCCTTTTGCGCCACCAGCATGATGCGGCGCTCGGACTCCATGGCCGCTTCCAGCGCCTTGATGCTTTTGGGCCGGCCCACAAAAAGTGGGATCACCATGTGAGGAAAAACAACCACGTCGCGCAACGGCAGCAGTGGCAAATCGATGGGAGTAGCAGGCAGAGGGGTATGACCAGACATGGGGAAACCTTTTCGTTACCTGTTAAATATGGATCAGAAATGCGGATTTTCAACCCGCCAATGATTATTGACCGGCTACGAGTGCCTCAAATTGGAGTGAACGCCCGCAAAGACGGGCCAAATCAAGCCTTTTTGGCAGCCTCGCGGTACACCAGCAACGGCGGCTTGTTCTCGTCGATGGTGGACTCATCCACCACCACCTTATCGACGTTGGAGCAATTGGGCAACTCATACATGGTGTCGATCAAGGCCTGCTCCAGAATCGAGCGCAGGCCACGGGCACCGGTCTTGCGGGCCAGCGCCTTCTTGGCAATCGCCTTCAGGGCCGAGGGACGAATTTCAAGTTCAACGCCCTCCATGGCCAACAGCTTGCCGTACTGCTTGACCAGCGCATTTTTAGGCTCCGTCAAGATCTGCACCAGCGCATCTTCACTGAGCTCGGCCAATGTTGCCACCACGGGCATACGTCCCACCAACTCCGGAATCAGGCCGAACTTGATCAGGTCTTCTGGCTCCACGTCCTTGAAGACTTCGGTCAGACTGCGCTGTTCCTTGCTTTTGACCGAGGCACCGAAGCCAATACCCGATGATTGCGTACGGTTGTCGATGACTTTCTCAAGGCCAGAAAAGGCACCGCCACAGATGAACAGAATGTTGGTGGTATCCACCTGCACAAAATCCTGGTTCGGATGCTTGCGCCCGCCTTGCGGCGGCACGCTGGCCATGGTGCCTTCAATCAGCTTGAGCAGCGCCTGCTGCACGCCTTCGCCCGAGACGTCGCGCGTGATGGAAGGGTTGTCGGATTTGCGCGAAATTTTGTCGATTTCGTCAATATAGACAATGCCACGCTGCGCGCGTTCGACTTCGTAATTGCAGCTTTGCAGCAGCTTCAGCACAATGTTTTCAACGTCCTCGCCCACATAACCGGCTTCAGTCAATGTGGTGGCATCGGCCATGACAAAAGGCACATCCAGCATGCGGGCCAGGGTTTGCGCCAGCAGCGTTTTGCCAGATCCGGTCGGACCAATCAGCAGAATATTGCTTTTGGCCAGCTCGACATCGTCTTTCTTGGCTTTTTCTTTGTGCTGCAACCGCTTGTAGTGGTTGTAAACCGCCACCGCCAGTGTCCGTTTGGCCGGCTCCTGACCAATCACATAATTGTCAAGATTGGCCTTGATCTCTGAAGGTGTTGGCAGATCACTCCCCGCCCCGCGCGCTTCGGTGCTGGCAGGCAGCTCATCGCGAATGATCTCGTTACACAGATCAATGCACTCGTCACAGACAAATACGGACGGACCCGCAATCAGCTTCTTGACTTCATGCTGGCTTTTGCCGCAAAAAGAGCAATAAAGCGTTTTTTCGCTGGAGGAGCCTTTTTTTTCGGCCATGAGACTATGCCCTTTTCGAAATGACTTGGTCGATCAGACCATATTCCTTGCATTCATCCGCGGACATGTAATAGTCACGCTCGGTATCCCGTTCAATGCGCTCCAGCGGCTGGCCGGTGCGCTCCGCCAGAATTTTATTCAGCTGCTCGCGCGTTTTCAATATCTCACGGGCCTGAATCTCGATCTCGGTCGCCTGGCCCTGACTGCCACCCGACGGCTGGTGAATCATGACTTTGGAATTGGGCAAAGAGAAGCGCTTGCCTTTGGCCCCGGCTGCCAGCAAAAACGCACCCATGCTGGCCGCCATGCCAGTACACAGGGTAGAGACCTCCGGCTTGATAAAGTTCATGGTGTCAAAAATCGCCATGCCAGCGCTGACCGAGCCGCCCGGTGAGTTGATGTAGAACGAAATGTCCTTGTCCGGGTTTTCACTCTCCAGAAACAACAATTGCGCCACCACCAGATTGGCGACCTGGTCGTTGACCGGACCCACCAGGAAAATCACACGCTCTTTCAGCAGGCGCGAATAAATGTCATAAGACCGCTCGCCGCGACCTGATTGCTCAATCACCATGGGCACCATGCCCAAAGCTTGCGTCTCCGTTGCACCAAATCGCACGTTCATGTTGTCTCCAAATAGGCCTGTACTGTACCGAAAAATAAGCGCCACAAAGAAAATGGGGCCTGGACGCAAGACTACAAGCCCGTCACAAGCCCCATCGCCGCCGCCCGGAAGCGGTTTGTGCGTCAGTTTTGAGCCATCAGCTCATCAAAGGACACCGTCTTTTCGCTGATTTTGGCTTGGGCCATGACGAATTCAGTCACATTGTTTTCAATCACGATAGCTTCCACTTCAGCCAGACGGTTGTTGTCGCTGTAGTACCAGCGCATCACGTCAACCGGCTTTTCGTAGCTGGCCGCCAGTTCTTCAATGTGCGCCTTGATCTGCTCGGTCGTGGCTTGCAGATTGTTGGAGCGAACCAGCTCGGCCACCACCAGGCCCAGCCGCACGCGACGTTCGGCTTGTGGCCGGAACACGTCGTCAGGAATCGGAGCCTTGTCAGCATCCTTGACACCGCGCTGCTTGAGGTCGGCGCGGGCCCCTTCCAGCAGACGGTTGATTTCAGCTTGCACGCTGGTGGTGGGCAGATCCAGCTCGGCCTTGCTCACCAGCGCTTCCATGACGGCCTGCTTGTTGCGGGCCAGCAGGCGGAACTTGACTTCACGCTCCAGGTTTTTCTTGATGTCAGCACGCAAACCGTCCACTGTAGCGTCGGCAATGCCGAGCGACTTGGCCAGTGCCTCGTTCACCTCGGGCAGGTGGGCGGCTTCGACCTTCTTGAGGGTAACCATGAAGTCAGCGGTTTTGCCGGCCACGTCCTTGCCGTGGTAGTCGGCGGGGAAGGCCAGCTGGAACGTCTTGCTTTCGCCCGACTTCATGCCACGGGTGGCGTCTTCAAACTCTTTGAGCATCTGGCCGTCGCCGATGATGAACTGAAAATCTTCCGCCTTGCCGCCAGCAAACACTTCGCCCTCAATCTTGCCTTCAAAGTCCACGGTGACGCGGTCGCCGTCTTGCGCGGCGGCGTCTTGCGGACGCTGGGCAAAGGTGCGGCGCTGCTTGCGCAGGACTTCAATCGTCTTGTCGATCGCGCTGTCGGTGACTTCAGACGTGATTTTCTCGACTTCGGCCGTGGTCAGATCGCCAATTTTGACTTCGGGATAGACCTCGAACACGGCATCAAACGCCATTTCACCTTCAGGCGAAGCTTCTTTTTCGGTGATGCGGGGCTGGCCGGCGACGCGCAGCTTGGCTTCATTGGCGGCAGTGGCAAACGCTTCACCGACTTTGTCGTTCATGACTTCGTAATGAACCGAGTAGCCGTAACGCTGCGACACCACGTTCATGGGCACTTTGCCAGGACGGAAGCCGTCCATCTTGACGGTGCGTGCGAGCTTCTTCAGACGCGACTCAACTTCAGACTGGATCGTGCCGACGGGCAAGGTCAGCGTCATTTTGCGTTCCAGCTTGTCCAGAGTTTCAACGGTAACAGCCATAGTGGTTCTCCTAAATTCAAAACAGTTGGGGACAGCGCTTGTCGCTACGCGACGGCGGACTGTCCCGCAAATTCTCAGAAGTGGTGCGCGGGGCGGGACTCGAACCCGCACATCCTTGCGGACGTCAGGACCTAAACCTGGTGCGTCTACCAATTTCGCCACCCGCGCAAAAAACAAAAGGGGGCGGTCTTTCAGACCACCCCCGTGAAATCGGTCAACTGCTTATTTTAACCTGCTGCGGGCGCCTCCCGCCGAACCCGAAACCAGGCCGCGTACATGGCCGGCAGGGCCAGCAGTGTCAACACCGTGGCCACCATGAGGCCGCCCATGATGGCCACCGCCATCGGCCCCCAGAAAACCGAGCGCGACAGCGGAATCATCGCCAGCACGGCGGCGGCGGCGGTCAGCACGATCGGGCGCGCCCGCCGCACCGTCGATTCCACAATCGCCTCCCAGGCCGGCACACCTTTGGCACGGTCCTGCTCAATCTGGTCAATCAAAATGACCGAGTTGCGCTGGATCATGCCCATCAGGGCAATCACGCCCAGCAAGGCGACAAAGCCGAAGGGCCGATTCAGCACCAGCAAGGCGCCTGCCACCCCGGCAATCCCCATCGGCCCCGTCAGGAACACCAGCATGGCCCGGCTGAAGCTGTGCAGTTGCAACATCAGCAATGTGAAGGTGATGAACAGCATGATGGGCACACCGGCGGCAATCGAGCTCGAGCCCTTGGAGCTTTCCTCCACCGCCCCCGCCACCTCGATGCGGTAGCCGGTTTGCCCAGCGGCCAGCCACTTGGCTTCCAGTGTTTTCAAGATCGGCAGCAACTCCTTGGTCACGGTAGCGCCCTGCAGACCTTCAACCACGTCACTCTGCACCGTAATGGCGTAATCGCGGTTCTCGCGCCACATGACGCCGGGCTCCCAGGTAAAGACCGGCTTGGCAATTTGCGTCAGCGGAATCGAGCGCCCCGACGCCGTGGGCAAATAGGCGTTACCAATATCGGTGATGGCATTGCGCTCCTCCAGCGGCTGGCGCAGCACGATGTCGATCAACTTGTCGCCTTCACGGAACTGGCCGACAGTCGAGCCGGCGAGCAAGGTGCGGGCGGCCTGGGCGATCGACTGGCTGGTCACGCCCAGCGCACGGGCTTTGGACTGATCCACCTCGAGGCGCAGCACTTTGACCGACTCATTCCAGTTGTCATTCACACCCCGGGTGTTGGGGCTGGCGCGCAGGGCGGCCTTGACTTCGTCAGCCCGCTCGCGCAAGCCAGTCAGGTCGGAGCCCAGCACCCGGAACTGCACCGGATAGGGCACTGGCGGCCCGTTGGCCAGCAGCTTGACACGGCCACGCACCTCCGGAAACTCGGTCGCCAGCAAGGCCGGCAGCTTCATGCGGAGCGTCTCGCGCACCTTCAAATCCTTGGGCACGATGATGAACTGCGTCACGTTGCTTTGCGCAAACACCTGGTCCAGCGGCAAGTAAAAGCGCGGCACGCCCGAGCCGATCCAGGCGCTGACGCTGGTGACGCCCTCTTCGCGCATGAAGCGCTCTTCCACGCGCTTTGCGACCAGCTGGTTGGCGGCGAACGAGGTACCCTCGGGGAACCAGATATCCACCATGATTTCCGGTCGGCTTGAATCCGGGAAAAACTGCTGCTGCACCTGGCCCATGCCGACGATGCCGAGTGCAAAGGTCAGAATCGTGGCGCCAATGGTCAGCCAGCGGTGCTGCACGCACCAGTTCACCGCGCGGCGAAAACCGTTGTAAAACGGCGTGTCGAAGTGCTCCTGATGACCGGCCCCGTCGGTTGATTTTGGTTTTTCCTTGAGCAGCAAGGTGCCCAGATATGGCACAAAATAGACCGAGACGAGCCAGCTCAACACCAGCGCAATCGCGGTCACGGCGAAGATGGAGAAGGTGAACTCACCCACCGTCGAGCGGGCCATGCCGATGGGCAAAAAGCCGGCGGCGGTGATCAGCGTGCCGGTCAGCATGGGCATGGCGGTGACCTCATAGGCGAAGGTGGCGGCACGCACCTTGTCGTAGCCTTCTTCCATCTTGCGCACCATCATCTCCACGGCAATGATGGCGTCGTCCACCAGCAGACCTAAAGCGATGATGAGTGAGCCCAAGGAGATTTTGTGCAGGCCGATGCCCCAGTAATTCATGGCCAAAAAGGTGAACGCCAGCACCAGCGGGATCGTGATGCCCACCACCAGACCGGGGCGCATGTCGATGTACCAACGCTTGTACCAGGGGTGCTGGCCGGGTCGGCGGTGAAAGCCCAGCGCGATGAAACTCACCGCCAGCACAATCACGACCGCCTCAATCAGCGCGCTCACGAACTCGTTCACCGAGCGTGCCACGGCTTTCGGCTGATCTTGCAGCTGCACCAGGCGGACACCCGCCGGCAGGTCTCTGTCGATGCTGCCCGTGGCCGTCTGCAGCGCTTTGCCCAGGGCAATGATGTCACCGCCCTTGGCCATCGAGACGCCCAGCGCGATGACCTCTTTGCCCTGGTGGTGCACCTTGACGCTGGGCGGGTCCACATAGCCGCGCTGAATGACGGCAATGTCGCCCAGACGCAACTGCTTGCCCGAACTGCCGAGGATCGGCATCGCCCGCAGATCTTCAATCGCGTTGAACTGCCCGGCCACGCGCACCTGCACCACGTCCTGCGGGGTCTGCACCGCGCCGGCCGATTCCACCACGTTTTGCTGACCCAATTGCGCCAGCACCTGCGTCATGTCCAGCCCGAGCTGGGCCAGGCGCTTCTGGGAGATTTCAACGAACAGCTTCTCGTCCTGCGCGCCAAACAGCTCGACCCTGGCCACGTCGCGCACGCGCAACAGCTTCTGGCGCGCCTCGTCGGCAAAGGTCTTGAGTTCAGCGTAGTTGAAACCATCAGATTCCAGCGCGTAGATCACCCCAAACACATCGCCAAATTCGTCGTTGAAGAACGGCCCCTGCACACCGCCCGGCAGCGTGCCGCGCATGTCGCCCACCTTTTTGCGCACGCTGTACCAGATATTGGCAACATCGCTCGCTTTCGAGGAATCCTTGATCTGGAAGATGATCTGCGACTCGCCCGGCTTGGAGTAGCTGCGAATCTTGTCGGCGTAAGGCACCTCCTGCAAGGTGCGTTCGATCTTGTCGGTCACCTGCTCGGCCACCTGCTGGGCGGTGGCGCCCGGCCAATAGCTGCGCACCACCATGGCGCGAAAGGTGAACGGCGGGTCTTCGTCCTGGCCGAGCTGAAAATAGGCCGCTGAGCCCAGCAGCACCAGCACGATCATCAAGTAACGGGTGAACGCCGAATGGTCCAGCGCCCACTTGGAGAGATTGAAACTCTCTTTGGCTTGTTCTTGCTTCATGCGCGGCTCACTTCAACGCGGCGGCGCTGGCAGGCGCCGCCACCGTGGGCGCCGTCACTGCCGCCGGCGAATTCGGACTGCCTGCAGTCGCTCCTGAATTAATAGCTGTCTGCGCAGTATTGACGGGGGCTAGAGGCAGTTTTTCCTTATAAACAGTGACCTTTTGACCGGGCGACAGCACATGCACCCCGGCCACCACCACCTGCATCCCGGGCTGCAAGCCGCTGGCGATCACCACCTCATTGCCATCGGCCGTGGCGATTTGCACCGGCTGCAGCCGGACCGTCATGCTGGCGGGCTGCAGCACCCAGACGGCGGACGAATTGCCATCCTGGCGCAAGGCACTGGTGGGCAACTTGATCACCGGCACGCCGCCACGCGCCAAGGCCTGCGGCAGCACCGTGACCGTCGTCCCCAAGGCCGGGGCCAGGTCCGCGCCCAGCGACACTTTGACGCCAAAGGTGCGGGTCACCGGGTCGGCGCTGGCCGCGACTTCGCGCACCAGCCCCTTCAGAGTTGTGCTCGCCGGCCACAGGCGCACCTCAACGCCGGAGCCGGGCGTGATCAGCGCCACCTTGTCTTCCGGCACGGAGAACACCACATCGCGCGGCCCGTCTTGCGCAATGCGCACCACCGGCGTCCCTGCCGCCACCACCTGGCCCGGCTCGGCTTCGACCGCCGTCACGACGCCGGACACGTCTGCCACCAGCGTGGCATAGGCCACCTGATTGCCCTGCCCCGACAACTGGGCGCGGCTTTGTTCAAACTGCGCCTGGGCGGCTTTGAGGTTGGCGTCGCGCCGCTCCAGTTCGGCGCCACTGATGAAATTCTGGTCCTTCAGCTCTTTGAAGCGCTTGAAATCAGCCGCGGCCAGATCGCGGTTGGTGGCAGCCGCCGCCAGTTGCGCCCTGGCCGCATCGACCGCCAGCTTGTAATCCTGCGGGTCCAATTGGGCCAATACCTGCCCGGCCTTGACCCGCTGACCCAGCTCGACCGCCCGCCGGCTGATCTTGCCGCCCACCCGAAAACCCAGCCGGGACTCGACCCGGGCGCGCACTTCACCGGCAAACTCGGGCGCAGACTGCATACTCTGCATGCCGACCGTCACCACTTTGACCGCGCGCACCGGCTCTTCCAGTGGCGCGGGCTTGGTGCAGGCAGCCAGCACCAGCACGACCGCCAACGGGAGCACCCCGGTGGACCATGACTTTACAAACTTGACAGGATTCATGACAGGACTCGTTCCACAGACACAGAATTAGATTAATGACCAGATGGTTAGTAATTTTAGAGTGATTCCCAGGCTTGTCAAACAACAATCCCCCAAATTGACCGCAACGTGACCCCAATCCCCTCCCCCAACGCCAAGCCCGTGGACCACTATGAGAACTTTCCGGTCGCCTCCTGGTTGTGCCCGCCCCACCTGCGCCCGGCCATTGCCGCCATCTATTGGTTTGCCCGCAGCGCCGACGACATCGCCGATGAGGGTGACGCCGCCCCGGCCGTGCGCCTGGCCGATCTGGCCGCCTTTCGCCGTGACCTGCACGCCATCGCTGCTGCCCGGCCGCACAGCGGCCGCTGGCCTGATGTGTTTGAGCCGCTGAGCCCGGTTTTGCGCGATTTCCGGCTGCCAACTGCCCTGCTGGAGCAACTATTGGCGGCGTTTGAGCAAGATGTGCGGTTCACCGCCGCCGGGCGCCGCTACCAGACGGACGCCGAGTTGCTCGACTATTGCACGCGCTCGGCCAACCCGGTGGGCCGACTGCTGCTGCACCTGTATGGCATCAACGACGCCCCCTCACTGGCGCAAAGTGACCAGATTTGCAGCGCGCTGCAACTGATCAACTTCTGGCAGGACCTGAGCGTCGATGTGCCGCGGGCGCGCTGGTACCCCAGTGTGCAAGCCATGCAGCAGCATGCGGTGCAGGATGCCGACCTGCAGGCTGCCAGCCGCTCTGAAAACGCTACAAAACTAATAGCTGACTACGCAATGAATGCAAGGGCCATGATGCTAAACGGTGCCTCACTGGCGTGCCGGATCCCGGGCCGGGCTGGCTGGGAGCTGCGGCTGGTGGTGCAAGGCGGGTTGCGCATCCTGGACAAGATGGCGACCATGAACCATCAGACCTGGCGGGCGCGACCGAAGGTCGGGCTGCGGGATCTGCCGCTTTTGCTGTGGCGCGCCTGGCGCATGGGGTGACCCGATTGGCTGGTGCGGTCTGACGTCACTCGCCCTGTTTAAACTAGGCGCCTCAACCCGAACCATTCATGACGCCCCAAGACTACGTTCAGCAAAAGGCCGCTGCCTCCGGCAGCAGCTTTTATTACGCTTTTTTGTTTTTACCCAAACCCCGGCGCGCCGCCATCACCGCCTTTTATGCCTTTTGCCGTGAAGTCGATGACGTGGTGGACGAGATGGTGGACGCCGGTGTGGCCAGCACCAAACTGGCCTGGTGGCAGGCGGAGGTGGCGCAGTCGTTTGCCGGCCAGCCCAGCCATCCGGTGATGCAGGCGCTGATGCCGCTGGCGGCCGACTACCACATCGAGCAACGCCACCTGCAGGCGGTGATTGACGGCTGCCAGATGGACCTGGCGCAAACCCGCTACCTCGACTACCCCGGCCTGCAGCGCTACTGCCATCTGGTGGCCGGCGTGGTGGGGGAAGTTGCTGCCAATATCTTCGGCCAGACCCAGCCGCAAACCATCGCTTACGCCCACAAGCTGGGCCAGGCGCTGCAGCTCACCAACATCATCCGCGACGTCGGCGAAGACGCGCTGCGCGGGCGCATCTACCTGCCGATCAACGAGCTGCAGCAGTTTGAGGTCAAAGCGCATGAAATCCTCAATCGCACGTACTCGGACCGCTTTACCGCGCTGATGCAGTTTCAAGCCCGACGCGCCCAGGGCCTCTACGACGAGGCGTTGGCCCTGCTGCCAGCCGCCGACCGCCGCGCCCAGAAGCCGGGGCTGATGATGGCCAGCATCTACCGCGCCTTGCTGACAGAAATTGAACGCGACAAGTTCCAGGTGCTGCACCAGCGCGTCAGCCTCACCCCCTTGCGCAAGCTGTGGCTGGCCTGGAAGGTGCAAGCCTTCGGCAGCATATGACCCCCACGCTTGCCACTGCGTGTGCTGCGCTGCCCCCCGAGGGGGTTGTTTCGCCTTGGGGCGGCCCGGCGACGAAACTTACCCCCACGCTTGCCACTGCGTGTGCTGCGCTGTCCCCCGAGGGGGCCGTGCCTTGCTTGGGGCGGCCCGGCGCGGCGGCGCATCAATAAATGAAAATCGCCATCATCGGCGCTGGCTGGGCCGGCATGGCTGCGGCCGTGGAAGCCACGCAAGCGGGCCACACCTCTATTGTTTTTGAAGCATCCCGCGCAATCGGTGGGCGGGCTAGAGCCTTAAATGGCACCTTGCCTGACGGTACCCCGGTGCTACTGGACAACGGCCAGCACATCCTGATTGGCGCCTACACCGAGACCCTGCGCCTGATGCGCCAAGTCGGCGTCCCGCCGGCCACGGCGCTGCTGCGTCTGCCCATGACGCTGCTCTTTCCGGACGGTCGGGGCTTGCGCTTTCCGGCCTGGCCGACGCCGCTGGACGCCGTCGCCGGCATCGTGGCGGCACGCGGCTGGACCCTGGCCGACAAATGGTCGTTGCTGCGCGTCGCCAGCGGCTGGCAGCGACAAGGTTTTCGGTGTGACGCCAGCACCTCGGTGGCGCACCTGTGTCAAGCTTTGAGCCCGCGCGTACTGGCGGAGCTGATTGAACCGCTGTGTGTATCGGCCCTCAACACCCCGGCCGAGCGGGCCAGCGCCCAAGTGTTTTTGCGCGTCCTGCGCGACGCCCTGTTTGGCGTGCAGGGGGGCTCCCGGCTGCTGCTGCCGCGGCTGGATCTGTCCGCGCTGTTTCCCGCCGCTGCCGCGCGCTGGCTCAGCCAGCATGGCGGCCAGCTACGCCTGGGGACGCGGGTGGATGCGGTCTTGCCACACGGCGCGCAGTGGCAAGTGCAAGGCGAGGTGTTTGACGCCGTGATTCTCGCCACTTCCGCATCAGAATCGACTCGAGCCCTCGAAAACAGTGCGCAAGTAGCTCCTGATTCAATAGCAACAAAAATGCACGAATGGAGCCGGATCAGCCGCGCCCTGCAGTTTGAAGCCATCACCACCGTCTATGCCTGGGGCGCTGGCGCCGCCCTGCCCCAGCCGATGCTGACCCTGCGCAGCACGGCCGCCACCCCCACCTCAACGGTCACACCCGCGCCGGCGCAGTTTGTGTTCGACCGCGGCCAACTCGGCGGACCGCGCGGCTTGCTCGCCTTCGTGGTCAGCGCCAGTGCGGGGGAGCGCGAGGCGTTGCAGGCGCAAGTGCTTCGGCAGGCCGAGCAGCAACTGGGTCTGACGCTGCAAGGCGTGCAAACCGTGGTGGAAAAGCGCGCCACCTTTGCCTGCACACCGGGTCTGCAGCGGCCTGCCCGGCACATTGCGCCCGGGCTGGCAGTCTGTGGCGACTATGTGGCGGGCCCCTACCCGGCCACGCTGGAAGGGGCGGTACGCAGTGGCATGGCGGCCGCCCAGGCGGTCGGGCTGGACGCTGGTGAGCCGGCACGGAGAAGCACAACAAAAATGGAGTCAGCCCGATGAAACTCGCCCTGAAAATTTCCGCCCTGCTGCTCGCCGCGCTGCTCGTGGCCGCCGCGGCGGCAGCCGCCTGGTACATCCACACCAAGCAGCCACAGCGCTCGGTGACGCTAACCCTGACGCACCTCCAAGCGCCGGTCAGTGTGCGCTATGACGAACGCGGCGTGC
>DAITMI010000075.1:0-2109 GCA_036835225.1 Rhodoferax sp.
GAGAATGCAGAACCAGCACCGGGTGTTCGGACAGCCCCAGCACCTTTTGCGCCACGCCACCGAGCAGGGCACGGCCAATGCGGCTGTCACCGCGGCTGCCCATGACGATCAGGTCAGACTGACTGCTGGCTACTGCGGTCAAAATTTGCGTGAACGGTTTGCCCCTCAATACCTCGCCCTGGGCAAGCACGCCCCCCAGTCGGGCCTGACTCAGCATCTCGCTGATGAAGGCCTCCGCCTGTGGGCGCAGTCCCTCGGCCGGGATAACGCTCACCAGATGCAGCGGCAGTCCACATTGGGCGGCGACCGCTACCGCCGTGGCAACGACTTGGCGTCCTTGCGCCGTAGGCTCTGCAGCCGCCAGCACGCGCTGGTGCCACAGGCGGGCTCCACGCGGCACGATCAACACATGACAGGGGGCGTGCGCCACCACCTTGCTCACCATTTCGCCCACCAGCAGATTCGCCAGAAAGCCCCGCTTGCCACGGCGGCGGATGATGATCAGGTCGCTGCCTTGTTCCTTGGCTTCGTCCACGATTTCGCGGTAGGGTTCTTCACCGCGGCGCACGCGCAGGTCAATCGCCACACCGGCGGCATCGGCTTGCGCGCGCAACTCGGCGATCTTGGTCGCAGCGTCGCGCTCGGCTTGCGCCGCAATCTGCGGTGCCAGTGCTTCATATTCCGGATTGCTCACCAGCGGCACCACCATGACTAGCGGCAGCTGGCAGCGCTGCGCCAATGCCAACGCCATGGCCTCGGCGCCGGTGTCGTACTCGCTGCGCTCGGTCGCCAGTAACAGACGCGTAAACAGCGGAGGCATGTTCAATGTCCTCCCGTCAAAATGCCGGAGGCGGCCAATGCGAGGACCAGAACGATCAAGGCACAAAGCCCGGCATAAACATAGTCGCGGCGTTTTAAATACAGCGGAATCAAGCCCAGCAAGGGCGGCAGTGAACAACTCGCCAGCAGCGCAATGCCAATCATGTTGGATAAGTCGCCCGTGTGCGCCAAAGCCAGCCAGCCCCAGCCGGTGGGCGTTGCGGTGAGCTCCAAATGGGTGGCCACCGGCTGGTTCCAGACGCTGGGCAGTTGAGCCAGCGGTACATGCGGGGTCAAAATCCCGAACATGTAGGCGGCAAAACTTAGTACCAGCGCAATCAGCCCGATGCGCGTGCCCCAATCGAGTAAAAAAGCGTAGCGCAAAGCCTCGGCTTGTTGTTGTTGGGCCTTGGTAGAGTTAGCTGTATTCATCAGTCGTTCGATTTCAGATCCATATCCCCAAGCCTTTGAGTAAGGCACGAATGCCCGCAAACAACAACAGGGTAATTACCATTTTGCGAATGACCGAGCCCTTGAGTACATGCAGCAAGCGGGCACCTATACGCGCGCCCAGCATCATGCCCACCACCGAGGGTACGGCGATCATCGGCAAAACGGCGCCGCGGTTGATGTACACCCAAGCGGCCGAAGAGTCCACCAGTGACAGCACCAACCCGGAAGTGCCCGCCGAGACCTTCAGCGGTGCGCCCATCAGTAGGTTCAATGCCGGCACGTTGGCCCAGCCCGCACCGATGCCGAACATGCCGGCCATGACGCCGATGGCCAGAAACAGCACCAGGCCCAAAGGAGTGCGGTGCACTTGCCAGTCAATGGCACGCCCGGAAGCGCCGTCGATAAAGACGCCATTAATCCCCAGTGCGGAGGACAGGCGGTCGGGCTGTGCGACGTGCGGGAATTCTGATTTTTTAGACACCAGCATGAGCGTCACGATACCCAGCACGATCATGCCCAGTGCCGTCTGAATCACCGAGGCCGGGAGCGCCAACCCGAGCAAGGCGCCGACAATGGAGCTCATGCTGGCAAGCAGCGCCAGCGGCAGCGCCAAGCGCAGGCTGGACAAGCCACCGCGTAGCAGCATCGGCCCGGCCGCCAGTGCGCTGGCCAAGGCGACCAACAAACCCGCGCCACGGACGAAGTCCAGATGGAACGGAAAGAATCCCCCGATGATCGGCACAAACAAGGTGCCACCGCCAATGCCCGCCGGCACCGCCACAATGCCGATAAAGAAGCAGGTGACAAACAGCGCCAGTGGCCAGAACCACCAGGGCA
>DAITMI010000075.1:2209-14165 GCA_036835225.1 Rhodoferax sp.
AAAGACCACTTGATTGAACGCAGCATCGCGGCACTGCGGCCGTGGAAGAACTCGCGCGTATTGAACGAGCCGCCCATGAAACCCTGTGCCTTTTGTACGATGCGCGGATGCTTGATGCCGATGGCGCTTTGCAGGGTCGATTTTGGTTTGAGTCGGGCGTTGCGCACCAGTGCGGCACTGCGCGTGACCCAAGCCAGTAAAGTCAGCACCGTGGCTGCGAGTGCGTAGGTTGCTACCAGCCCAGGCATGCCCAAGACCGCCGCCAACAGCGTGGCCAGCGTCAGGCCTGAGGCGCAACCCAACAGCAGGTAGTTGACCAGGGTCAGCGGGCTGGCCCACTCTTGCAGGAAGCGGACCGAGGCGTAAATCATGGCCGTGCAAACGAACAGGGCCAGGCATGCCAGTACGGTCAAGGCACCGATCAGCGTGGTGTAGCCCCATCCAAGAAAGTGGGCTGCCCCATAGAGAAACAGACCCAGCATGAACAGTGGCAGGGCGATGACCTCACGCGACAGCCAGGAGGTGCGCCACATGGCTGCGGAACGCCAAGCACGTTCTGGACGACCCAGGTGAAAAAATGAGGCGAGCAGACCCAGTGCAGTTAGCACCAGCGCTACCAGACTGCCCAAGACCAGAAAGCGCTGGCTGTCCTGCGGGGCGAGTCCACCTGTACCCAGGATCTCGGTCCCGTAAAGCGCGAGAAATAGTCCTTGCGCGGCACCGATCAAAGTTGTCAGAAAGATGACTGAAAAAGCGGGTTGCATAGTGTGCAGAGTTGGGGTTCAGGTGGCAAAGTCTTCGCGCCCCAGATCACGGTTCGCGTGCTCGGGTTGCTTGCCGTCGATCTTCAGCGGGTTGTCCACGCGCTCCAGGTCTTCGGGGTGAATGCGGATTTCTGTCTTGCGCCGGGGCAGGTAGTGGTTGGCCGGACGAGTACCCCATTCGGGCATGAGCTGATAGCCACCGCGGTCGGCAATCGCCTTGGAAACGACCGATTCGGGGTCGTGTACATCGCCGAACAGACGGGCATTGGCTGGGCAGGCCAGCACACAGGCCGGTTTGCGTTCGGGTTCCGGCAGCGCGGTGTCGGTCACGCGGTCCACGCACAGCGTGCATTTGGTCATGACCTTGCGCTGTTCGTCAAATTCTCGCGCGCCGTAGGGGCAGGCCCAGGTACAGTACTTACAGCCAATGCACTTGTCGTAGTCCACCAGCACAATGCCGTCTTCGGCGCGCTTGTAGCTGGCGCCCGTGGGACACACCGGCACGCAAGGCGGGTCTTCACAATGTAGGCAGGACTTGGGGAAGTGCACAGTTTGCGTGTTTGGGAACTCGCCCACTTCAAAGGTCTGCACCCGGTTGAAGAAGGTACCGTTCGGATCGGCGCCATAAGGGTTGAGGTCCACCAGCGCACCGGCCGTGCCGGACGTGTTCCACTGCTTGCAGCTGGTCACGCAAGCATGGCAGCCGACGCACACATTCAGGTCGATGACGAGGGCTAATTGGGTCATTTGTTGTCTCCCTTGCCCGCAAAATAGGCCTGCAAGCGCGGGAGTATTTGCCGCACTCCGGGTGCTGCAGGTACCGCTTTGAACTGGGGCCAGGTTTGCGCGGGCTCATCGTCTTGCGCCTTGTAGATGCGCACCCGTACGTCGTACCAGGCGGCCTGGCCCGTGATGGGGTCGGAGTTGGATAGTGACGCGCCGGCACTGGATGGTGGCAATTCCTCCGAGATCAGATGATTGAGCAAAAAGCCGCGCTGTGACTCATTGGCATCGGGGGTCAGGTTCCAGGCGCCGGCAGATTTGCCGATGGCGTTCCAGGTCCAGACGGTGCCGGGTTCGACCGCTTCCGAGTAACGGCACATGCAGCGCACTTTGCCCCACTGTGACTCCACCCACATCCAGCCGCCATCGGCAATGTCCGCGGCGCTGGCGGTCTTGGTGTTGACGAACAGGTAGTTGTGCGTGTGAATCTGGCGCAACCAGGCATTTTGCGAGTCCCAGGAGTGGTACATCGCCATCGGACGCTGGGTGATCGCGTTGAGCGGGTACTTGGCGGTGTCGGTGGCCTGCTCTTCCAGCGGCACGTAGTAAAACGGCAGCGGATCGAAATAGGTCTCCACCCGCTTGCGCAGATGATCCGGCGGTTGCTTGCCAGGACGTTTACCCTGGGCCGCGCGGCGAAAACCCTGCAAGAACTCGGAGTAGATGTGAATGACGATTGGATCCTTGTCACGCCGGATGCCAACCTTTTGCGCCCACTCCATGTAGCCGCGGTTCCAGTTGCGCATGTACTGGTGTTCCGGCGGCATCGCATAGTGAAAAACGCAATTGTTTTTTTCGTACATTTCCCACTGTTTGGGGTTGGGTTCGCCGCGCATGGATTTCTCGCCACCTTTGCCGCGCCAGCCCGCCAGAAAGCCGATGCCGGAACCCGGCGCGGTTTCGTAGTTGACGATGAAATCCGGGTAGTTGCGAAACTTGCGGCTGCCATCGGCGTGCGTGAAGGCCGGCAACTTGAGCCGACCGGCCAACTCAACCAGTACCTCCTGAAAAGGCTTGCACTCACCTTTGGGTGCGACCACCGGAATACGTACCGAATCCGCCGGGCCGTCGAATTCGGAGATCGGGCGGTCCAGCATGGACATGCAGTCATGCCGCTCGAGATAGGTGGTGTCAGGCAGGATCAGATCGGCAAAGGCCGTCATCTCCGACTGGAACGCATCGCACACCACCAAGAAGGGGATCTTGTACTCGCCGCTATTCTCGCCGTCGGTGTGCTTGTCGTTGAGCATTTTGCGCACTTCGGAGGTGTTCATGGTGGAGTTCCACGCCATGTTCGCCATGAAGATCAGCAAGGTGTCAATGCGGTAGGGGTCGCCGCGCCAGGCGTTGGTGATGACGTTGTGCATCAAGCCGTGGGCGGACAAGGGGTGTTCCCAGGAGAAGCCTTTGTCGATGCGTACTGGCTGGCCTTGATCGTCCACAAACAGATCATCTGGGCTCTCGGGCCAGCCCAGCGGTGCGCCGTCTAGTGGCGTATCCGGCCTGACCGCCTGCGGCCCTTTGGGTGGGCGGGCGTTCGGTGGCACGGCGCGCGGATAGGGGGCCTTGTGCCGGAAACCACCGGGACGGTCGATGGTGCCGAGCAGCGACATCAGAATCGACAGCGAGCGAATGGTTTGAAAGCCATTGGAGTGCGCCGCCAAGCCACGCATGGCATGGAAGGCGACCGGGTTGCCCGTGACCGATTCGTGGCGTTTTCCCCAGCAGTCGGTCCAGGCGATGGGCAACTCGATTTTCTGGTCACGCGCGGTGATGCCCATTTCATGGGCGAGACGACGGATGGTCTCGGCGGGAATGCCGGTGATGCCAGCGGCCCACTCTGGCGTGTAGGATTCGACGCGTTCTTCCAGTAACTGGAAAGCCGGCACCGCAGGCGTGCCATTGGGCATGGTGAAGTGTCCCAGCAGCGCCGGGTCGGTGCCTTCCGTGTGGTCGGCGACAGCTTGATTGCCCAACCGGTCCCACCAATGAAAATTGGCTGGACGCAGTGGGTTGACAACGTCACCCTCGGGGTTGCGCAGCATCATGCCGAAGTCGTCGCTGGCGACGTCCTGATTCACCAGTTGGCCGGCATTGGTGTAGCGCGCCAGGAACTCGCGGTCATACAGGCCCAGTTTGATGAGTTCGTGGATCAGCGCCAGCAGGAGCGCGCCGTCAGTGCCGGGCTTGATGGGCACCCATTCGTCGGCAATGGCCGAGTAGCCAGTGCGCACCGGGTTGATGGAAATGAAGCGGCCGCCGTTGCGCTTGAACTTGGACAGCGCCATTTTCATCGGGTTGGAGTGGTGGTCCTCTGCAGTGCCAATCATCACAAACAGTTTGGCGCGCTCCAGATCGGGGCCGCCAAACTCCCAGAACGAGCCGCCGATGGTGTAGATCATCCCGGCCGCCATATTGACGGAACAAAAGCCGCCGTGCGCGGCGTAGTTGGGCGTGCCGAACTGGCGTGCAAACAGCCCGGTCAGCGCCTGCATCTGGTCACGCCCGGTGAACAAGGCAAATTTCTTCGGGTCTGTTGCGCGAATCTTCTTCAGCCGTTCTTCCAGCATTGAGAAGGCTGCTTCCCATTCGATCTCCTCGAACTGACCTTCACCACGCTCACTGCCCGGTTTGCGCAGCAGCGGCTTGGTCAGGCGCGCCGGCGAATACTGCTTCATGATGCCGGAGGAGCCCTTGGCGCAGATTACACCCTGGTTCAGTGGATGCTCTGGGTTGCCCTCGATATAGCGAACTTCGCCGTTGCGTAAGTGCACCCGGATGCCGCAGCGGCAGGCACACATGTAGCACGTTGTGTTGCGGGTTTCGGTGGTGGCGCCAGCCAGTGGCGCGGTGGTTGGGTCGTGAAGCGGTGTGGCAGACATGCGGAGGGTGCTTTTCTCGCTGGCGGGTCAACAAAGGGGCAATGCAAACTGTCCATCACAAGAGTGCATGGGCAGGATTATCAGAGTGACCCTATTAGAGGCAAGGGCACCCGGCCCCGTCTATAGCCGACACGGGTAAGCCGGTGTAACCCAAATGGGTAGCGTGACGGGTTTACGTTGCCCAGCCGGATTTTGGACTCCGACCCTGGCACTCTCAGATCATTTCATTGCGTCTGCGGGTTTTCACGATAGTTCAGTTCCGGGTAATGTATTAGCATGGCAGGATTGCGACCGCACCATGACGCCGATCCATACCTTGTTCAACCTGCCGACCCCCGCAACCTCCGCGGATGCGGGCGCTGTCGTCTCCGGATTGACGACAGAACTTGCGGCTGGTAGTGATCTGGAGGCGCTTCTGGAGCGTTTTCTGGTGTCCATCGTTGCGCTGGCCGGGGCTCAGGCCGGGGCCGTGCGGGTTCTGACTGACGATGGGCAACATATGCGACTGCTGGCACAGCAAGGGCTGCCACCGCACGTGCTGACCGCCGAGCGGTTGGTGGAGCGCGACTGTGGCATGTGTGGTATTGCCGCTGGTACCGATGTGCTGGGCTGGGTGACCGACGTGCGATCCTGTGCCCGGCACGGTACGGAAACCTATTTTGGTCTGCAGTGCCAGCGTGTGCTGGCCATCTCCTTGCCCCACGGTGACCAGGTACTGGGGGTCTATAACCTGTTCTTTGAAACCAATGCCCACATTAATCCGCAGACGCAGACCATATTGCGCCTGATCGGCCAGTTGTTGGGGCTGGCGCTGCACAACGCCCGGATTGAGCGCGAACGTCTGCGCGTGACGGTGATGAAAGAGCGCCAGGAAATGCTCAATGAGGTACATGACGCCATTGCGCAGACGCTGGCTTACGTCAGGATGCGTTTGCCCCTGTTGAACGACGCCATGCTGGCCCACGACGACCAGAGTTCGCTCAAGTATTTCTCCGATGTCAAGAAGGCCATGGGTGAGGTGCATGATAATTTGCGCGAAGTCATGACCTACTTCCGTACCCGCATGGATCCGTTGGGCCTGCTGCATGCGCTTAAGGGCATCGCCGACGGTTTTTTTGGCCGCACCGGCATTACACTGGAAATCAGGAATTCGGCGCAGAATCTGCACTTGACCGACGAACAGGAGGTTCAGGTGTTTCACATTGTTCAAGAAGCGCTGGCCAACATCGCCAAGCATTCCATGGCCCGACATGCCGTGCTGACCATTGACAAGACATCGCGGCAGATCGAAATCGTGATTGAAGATGATGGACTGGGCATGTCCGCGCCGTCCGTGTCAACCATTGTGACCATGGCGCAAGGGCTGGCACCACCCAGCCATTTTGGAATGGAAATCATGCAGGGAAGGGCGCAGCGACTGGGGGGCCGTATTGAGGTGGGCATGAATGATGGTGGCGGCACGCGGGTGCGCCTGGTGCTGCCCGCAAGTCCGGCCCAGGCGGAGCGCTGAGCATGACAGCCAAGACCCGGGTCATGCTGGTGGACGACCACGCGCTATGTCGCAGCGGCCTGACCGAGTTACTGGAACACCGGGGTGGCATGGTGGTGGTGGGTGCCACGGGCGACCCTGCCAAGGTGGTGCCGCTGCTGCGTGAACACCTGCCCGACCTGATGGTGCTGGACTTGCGTCTGGCCACGACCGATGGCCTTAGCGTGCTACGTTTGATTCGCGCGGAAGGTTGCGAAACCCCGGTTGTCATACTGACCATGAGCGACAGCGAAGACGATATGGCTGCGGCACTGCGCGCCGGTGTGCGTGGCTACCTGCTCAAAGACATGGAGCCCGAGGAGGTGATTGATGCGATCGGTCGGGCAGCGCGTGGCGAGATGGTTGTGGCCTCGGCCATGACACTGAAACTGGCGCAAATACTGCAGTCTGGTCCCAGGGGGTCGGTCAAGGGCGATTTGGTGGCCTCGCTTACCGAGCGTGAGCGCCAGGTGCTTGACCACGTGGCAAGCGGCCAGAGCAACAAGGTCATTGCCAAGGCGCTGGACATCAGCCACAACACCGTCAAACTGCACGTGCGCCACATCATGGACAAGCTCAACCTGCGCTCGCGGGTTGAAGCCGCGGTATTTGCATTTGAGTACCGAAGTTCGCCGGACGGGATCAAAACGGCTGGTGAGACTGGGCACAAAACCAAAGGTTGAGGACGGAACAGCGCAGCGCCGGTCAAAGGGCTGCGGCTGAAACGAGGGGCTTGAACCACGCGAGCGCTTCATGCAGTTTGACGACCTCGCCGATGATTGTCAGGCAGGGTGATTTCAGGCCCGCTTGTGCTACGCGCGCAGACATGTTGGCCAAGGTTCCGGTGACGACTCTCTGGGTCGTAATCGTGCCGTCCTGCACCACAGCCACCGGCAGGGTAGGGGCAGCGCCATGCCGCATCATCTGGCGGCATATCTCCGGCAGGCCGCCCAAGCCCATATAAATCACCACCGTTTGGTGTGGTCTGACCAGGCTGGGCCAGTCCAGATCGGCCGTACCGTCCTTGAGGTGGCCGGTCACAAACAGGCAGCTTTGCGCATAGTCGCGGTGCGTCAACGGGATGCCGGCGTAGCTGGATATGCCAGACGCCGCAGTCACACCGGGGACTACCTCAAAGCCAATGCCATGTGCCGCCAGCGCTTGCAGCTCTTCGCCGCCGCGCCCAAAGATGAACGGGTCGCCACCCTTGAGGCGCACCACCTGCTTGCCCTCAATGGCAAGTTTGACGAGCAAATCGTTGATCTGTTCCTGCCGCATGGTGTGCTCATTGCGACGCTTGCCTGCATAGATGCGCTCGGCGGTGGGTGACACAAAGTCCAACACCGCGCTCGACACCAAGTGGTCATAGACGATTACCTCTGTTTGCTGCAGCAGGCGCACGGCTCGCAGGGTCAACAGCTCGGGGTCACCGGGGCCGGCACCTACCAAATAGACGCGTCCGGCACGGGGCAGAATGTGGTTAGTGTCGATTTTCAATGCGTCCGTCCTGTGCTGCAGCCGCCACCGCTACAACCCCCGCTGCCGCAACCACCGGGCGACGCTTGTTCGGGCGTGTCTTGGGACTGGCGGCCATCAATGAAAATGAAGTTGAACTCCCCGGGGTTCAACTCAACATAATCCAGCACGGTGTCAACCAGTAATTCCTGCGATTCATCGGCGATCACGACCGCCACACCGTCCAGGTCCAGCTTCATGTCCTCGTCTTTCGGGTCGTCAAAACCCATGCCGTATTGCATCGAGCCGTCGGTATCGACTTTGGCGGCGATGCGCAGGGCCATCTCCTGGGCTCCGCTGGAGCTTGCTGCTTGCTGGATTTGCCGTGCAGCGGCGCTGGTCAATGTAAACATGTGGTACTCCTAATCAGTTGGGGGGCAGAGCTAGCTATCTTCAGTTCTAATGTTCGCCCTTGGTCTTAAGAAGGCCGGCCAAACGGTTGCCTTGCTTTTGCGGCCCCCCCTTGGGAAACAGCGCGTGAAGATAGTGATTATTGCCGCGCTCCGGCCCCCAAGCTTTGGCAAAATGCCAAATCATTGCGCGGACTTGCGCCTGCACCCGATGTTCCTCGAAATACGAGCGTAAAAAGTGGATGACTTGCCAATGCTCCTCGGTCAGTTCCAGGTTTTCCGCCTTGGCCTGCGCCCGTGCAAAGTCTTCAGACCAATCGTCCAGGTTTTTCAAGTAGCCTTCGACGTCGGTGGCCACCGGCTTGTCATTGACCAACACAGTTCGCGTCGCTGCGGTGGTCGGTAGCGTCGAGGCAACACTGTGCGAGCGGACAAAGGCTACAAAATGCGGTGCCCAGTCTGTCCCCGCCCCGCTGCGCAGATGGGCGTAGGAAGCGAGAACATTGCGATAGACGATGCCGTCGTGCTGGCCATCCACGCCATGTCCGCGCAGCACGCGATAGGCGAACTTCAGGTCGGGTGCCATGTTTTCCAGGCTGGAATAGTGAAACTCATGTCCGCGTAGCATTTGCGGCGCGGCACTCGCAGAGGCGGGCCAGGGTGCATCGGCTGTGGTTTCCAGTTCCACATAGCCACGTCCCACGGGGCGCTCGTGCATCACGACATCCGTGGGAAGTGCGCCCACCATGTGGTACACACGATCCTCCCACTGCAGGGTGCGTGCCAGGTACATGAGGCCGCCACATTCGGCATAGACCGGCAGACCGGCTTCAATGGCAGCGCGGATGCTGTCACGCATCGCGGTATTGGCCTGCAATTCAGGCATGAACATTTCCGGAAAGCCGCCGCCGATGAACAGGCCGTCCACCTCGGGCAGGCCGGCGTCTTGCAGGGTGTTGAACGGTACGATCTCGGCTCCGGCCTGTTCCAGGGCCAGCAGATCATCCGGGTAGTAAAAGCCAAATGCCTTGTCGCGCGCCAGACCGATGCGAACGCGCGACTGCGGGGGCGCCACGGCGACGGCTGCGGGTTGCGGGGGGAGTGGTGTGGCGTTGGCAGCCAGGCGCAACACCTGCGGCAAGTCAACCTGCGCCGCGATCAGTTCACCCATCGCGCGCACACGCTGCGCGGCGTCATCCAGTTCATGGTTGGGCATGAGTCCAAGATGTCGCTCGACCACCGCCAGACGGGGGTCATGACCGATCGCACCCAACACAGGCACATCGGTGTAATGCTCAATCACGGCGCGCAGCTTGGATTCGTGCCGGGAACCGCCCAACTGGTTCAGGATGACACCGGCAATGCGGATGCGCCGATCAAAGGCCTGGTAGCCCAGGATCAGCGGCGCGACGCCGCGGGTCATGCCCCGGGCGTCCAGCACCAACACCACGGGCAGGTCCAGCAACTGCGCCAGAGCGGCGTTGCTGTTGCTGCCGTCCAGTGCCAGCCCGTCATACAAACCTTTGTTGCCTTCCACGATGCTGATGTCAGCCTGCGCGGCGTAACGCGTGAAACAGGTGGTGATCTGCTCGGGCGTCATCAGGAACGGGTCGAGGTTGAAGCAGTCGCGTCCGCTGGCCTGACCCAGCCACATGGGGTCAATGTAGTCCGGCCCCTTCTTGAAGGGTTGCACTGCCAGACCCTGCGCTGACAACGCCGCGCACAGTCCCACAGTGATGGTGGTCTTGCCGGAAGACTTGTGTGCAGCCGAAACCAGAAAGCGCGACATGCTGGAGCAGTTTCAGGCGTTTGCGGTCGCGTGTGTGGTGTCGCTTGTCTGAAGCGCTGTGTCGTCCAGGCGTTCGGGCAGAAAGCCCAGAAACTTCAGCGCCAGCATGACAATCAGACCGACGATGGCTACGCCGCCAAAACCCAGCAGCCACTCGGGCAAGCTGGGCGAGTAAGGGTTTACCACGCCGTCAAAAAAAGTGCTGCTCACTTGTCGGCCGGGAAACAACACCAACGGGAAAGCTTGCCCGCCGATGATAGTGACATACATCTGCGAAAATCCACCGATCACGACCAGAGCTGTGCTTGCCGCAATTCGCAAACGCATCTGTCCGATGTGCCGATGCAGCAGCAACACCATCGGCAGCACGCCTCCCAGAACTACCTGGCCCAGCCAGAACAGGATGGTGTGCAGGCCTCCTTCGAGCAGGATGAAGCGCTCGAAATCGTGGTGTTTGGTGAAGTACAAATTGGTCAGGTGATAAACCAGCACAAAATAAAGCCCAGCCGCAATGAAGATCACCTGGAGTCGCGCAAACTTTGCCAGCAGCGCGTCGCCCAACGGGCGTCCACTACCGTGGCAGGCCAGCATCAGCACCAGCAAAAATACGGCCAGGCCATAACTGAGCGACAGCGTGATGAACATAGGCGCCAGCAGTGCCGAGTCATACGCTTGCCGGGCCACCAGAAAACCAAAAATAGAGCCGGTCCCGGTGGTCAGTGCCATGCGCCAGACAAACGCGAAAAGACCCGCCACTGGCGTGTAGCGGTTCATGCTGCGCTCCATCATGGTCCACAGATAGGCGATGACAAAACCCATGAAGCCCGAATAGAGAAAAATATTCAAGGCAAAGATGGATTTAAAGTTGTAGTGCGTCATGGCCACGATGAGTCGGTCGGGTCGTCCCAGATCGAGCATCAACACCGTCAAGCCACCCATCAGCAGCGCGAGAGCCAGCAGCCCGGACAGGGGTGCCAGGGGCTTGAACTCGGTCTTGCCGAATACCGAGGCCATGGAGGCCACATTCAGGGCGCCCGATGCGGCCACCACCAGAAATACGGCAAATACATGGGGCAAACCCCAGACGATCTGGTTGTTCATGCCGGTCACGATATGGCCGTGGTGTTCCATGAACCAGACAGCCCCCAGACCGAGTAGCGTAACCAGTGCCAGGCCGGCTAGCAGCAGGTAATAGCCGGGGCTGGTACCTTGCAATTCACGTAGAGTGATTTTCATGGATTGGACCAATATTCTTCAAATGCCGCTGTAGCGCACACCGGTGTTCAGATTCAGGTCTTCGCGAATCTGGCGCGTCGGGTAGCTGGCGACGCGCTTCGAGATGTCGCTTTCCGGATTATTGAGGTCTCCGAAGAGCATCGCGCCGTGGCCCGCATCTGAGCAGGCGCTCACGCAGGCAGGCTGTTCGCCCCGGTCAACCTTGTGAACACACAACGTGCAACCTTCAACGGTGCCCTTGCCACGGGGCACGTCGGGTTTCTGGTTGTCCAGTGGTTCATGGACAAATGAACGTGCCTTGTAAGGACAGGCCATCACGCAGTAGCGGCAGCCTATACAGCTGTGTTTGTCAACCAGCACGATGCCGTCGGCACGCTTGAATGAGGCTCCGGTGGGACACACATCCACGCAAGGCGGCTCGGCGCAGTGCTGGCACATCATCGGCAGGGACTGGATTTTTCCGGTGCGCACTTCCTTGATTTCGATCTTGCGAATCCACTGTGGATCGGTCGTTCGGGTGCCCCCTGAAAGACCGTTTTCCGTATTGCAGGCGGTGACGCAGTCAGTGCAGCCGCTGGCGCACTTTCCGCTGTCGATCAGCATGCCCCATCGGACCTTGCTGCTTGCGCCTGGGCTGAGTTCGTTACCTGCCGGTGCGGCCTGCGCGATCTCGATCAGGCGAACACCGGGCGCGATCATGACGCCAGCCAGACCAGCCGCGGCCACGCCCAGAAAACCACGTCGGCTGGCCTTGCTGTCAGCCTTTTCGGCAGATAGGTTCGTGATGTCGTGCTTCATGGTTTGACTTGTTGCTGCGCCACCATCTGTCGTAATTGCAGACTCAGCGGGTGATCACCTGACTTTCCATGGGACAGCAGGGAATGGACGGATGTCTGGGATGGCTTGTTGGCATGACACTCGAAACAGTCAATTTTCACTGCTGCGTAGCTATGACAACTTTGACAAAAGTTAGTGCTCGCCACGGTCACACTGCCATTGGTTTGACTGGCATGACAGGCAATGCAGGCCTTCAGACTGTACTTGGCAGTGCGATTCCCGCCGCGCAGTGTGTCGTCCCGCTGGTGCTTGAGTAATTCCATGTGGTTACG
>DAITMI010000076.1:0-13999 GCA_036835225.1 Rhodoferax sp.
CTGCGCTATTTTGGCGGCAGCAAGGTCAGCGTATTTCACGATGGCATCGAGGGCTGGCAGGCGGCCGGCTTGCCGGTCTCCACTGCGCCGGTTCACGCGACCCCGCTCAAGCTCCAGCTTGCACCCAACCTGGCACTGGCGGTGACGACGCCTGAAATGATCAGCCGTTTGAACCAGAGCAATGTGCAGGTGGTTGATGTGCGCACACCCAAGGAGTTCGCCGGCGAGGACATTCGTGCCCTGCGCGGCGGCCATATTCCGGGTGCCGTCAACATCCCCTATGAGCAAAATTGGGCGGACCCTGAAACGCCGCAGAAACTGGCCAAGAAACAGGTCGGCGATTCGCGCGGCATGCTGCTCAAATCGGGCGCTGAACTCAAGGCTTTGTACGCCAAACTGGACCCGGACAAGGAGACCGTGGTGTACTGTCAATCGGGCGCGCGTGCCTCGGAAACGGCCGGTGTGCTGGAGCAACTGGGTTTCAAGAATGTGCGGGTGTATGACTCGTCCTGGCTGGGCTACGGCAACCAGTTGGATGCACCGGCCAACCATGTCACCACCTTCAACGTGGGCGCACTGAACGCGCGCATGGGGGCCATGCTGGCGCGCATTGACGGGCTGGAAAAAGAATTGGCAGCGGCGAAAAAATAGCCTTGTCCCAACTCACCCGGCGGTGTGGTGCCCGCCGGTTTTGCGTTGGCAGCTTGACGCATATTCATTCTGTTACTGATCTTGCAAAACTGGTGGAGACTTTCCAATGCCTGGCCCGTACCATGAGTTTTTCAAGGAAATCACATGGCCATCACCCCTCACTTTTTCAACAAACGCGAACCTGAAACTGCTCCTGTGCGTTCAAGTGTGCCCGCGTCGAATGTCAGTAGCTACGGCGCGGCGGCGACTGCCAGCACCCAGCAGGCCGCAGCGCCGCAAGCGGCGAATTCTGTCAATGCCAGTCCATCACCGGTGGTGGAAGGTGGCAGCACGCTGACGGTCGGGCCCAACATCAAACTCAAAGGCGTCGAAATTACCGATTGCGACACACTGGTGGTCGAAGGCCTGGTGGAAGCGACCATGGATTCGCGGCTGATGCAGATTGCGGAGCGGGGTGCCTTCAAAGGCTCGGCCGAAATCGACATTGCCGAAATTCATGGCCAGTTCGACGGCGACCTGACGGTGCGCCAGAAGTTGACGATCTATGCCACCGGCAAAGTCACCGGCAAGATTCGCTACGGCAAACTGGTAATCGAAGAGGGCGGGCAGCTCAGCGGCGAAATCCAGTTTGGCACCGCGCTGGCGCCTCAAGCCAGCCGTCTGGAAAAATCCGGTTTGTCCGTGGCGAGTTAGAGCCGGCCGTCGCGGCGCTAAGCCTTCATTGGAGGCTGGCTCCTTCTCACTTCAGGCCCGCCAGTGAGCCTGAAGCGTTTTAGTGCTCAAGTTTGTCCGGTTGAATGTCGTATATTGAATGTTGGGCGTGACTCATTACGCCCAACCTCAATGACACTTTCATAGACTGACAGAAAAGAGAGCACCCATGAAAACTGGCGAATCAAGTCTGCGCGCAACACCCTTGGCGCTATTGGGTGACCGAGTTCTTCTGGTGGCCATCGGGCTCAGTGCCCTGGCCAGTGTCATTCTGGGATTTCAGTTTGTGGACGCGGGCCTGGCCATGGCTGCCACGCTGGCGCTGGTGCTTATCGCGGCGCTGGCCTATGCCGGGGCCAAAGGCACGCTGGCCAGCCGGTTTGTACTGACTTTTGTGCTGGTCAGCTTGGTGGCGCTGCATATTCAGCTGGCGCGCGGCATGATCGAGTTCCACTTTGGCGTGTTTGTCACACTGGCATTTCTGCTGGTTTACCGCGACTGGCGCCCGATTGTTTTTGGCGCGGCGCTGTTTGCCGTGCATCACGTGCTCTTCGATCGGCTGCAGGCGTCGGGCTATGGTATTTTCTGTTTGACCCAACCCGACTTTATGCGCGTCATGTTGCACGCGCTGTACGTCGTCATTCAGTCCGCGGTGGAAGTGGTTCTTGCGGTCGGTATGGCGCGCGCGGCGCGCGAGGGTGATGAGCTCGCGGCGCTGGTGTCCGGGGTCAATCGGACAGACGGCATCGCGCTGGGCGTATCAGATGTGGCGACGGTAACACCGGCCGGCCAGGCGCTCAAGGCGACGCTGGCGCGCATGAACGCGGCGGTGTCGTCAGTGCGAACGGGCGCTGCCAGCATTGAGGTCGCCTGTTCTGAGATCGCCAGCGGCAACCAGGACCTGAGCGACCGGACCGAACAGACCGCCAGCAACCTGCAACGCACCGCCAGCAGTATGGCGCAACTCACCAGCACGGTCAGGCAATCGGCGGACAGCGCGCGCCAGGCCAACCAGTTGGCGATGAGCGCCAGCACCGTGGCAATGAAGGGTGGTGAAGTGGTATCCCAGGTGGTGCACACCATGAAGGGCATCAATGAGAGTTCGCGCAAAATTTCCGACATCATCAGCGTGATTGACGGCATCGCTTTTCAGACCAATATCCTGGCGCTCAATGCGGCGGTGGAAGCGGCCCGTGCCGGCGAACAGGGCCGCGGCTTTGCCGTGGTGGCCAGTGAAGTGCGCAGTCTGGCTGGCCGTTCGGCCGAGGCCGCGAAGGAAATCAAGTCCTTGATCAACGCCAGCGTGGAGCGGGTGGAACAGGGCAGCACGCTGGTGGACCAGGCCGGCAGCACCATGACCGAGGTGGTCAGCAGCATCAAGCGCGTGACTGACATCATGGGTGAGATCAGTGCCGCCAGCAACGAGCAGGCCTCGGGTGTGGCGCAGGTGAGCGAAGCCGTGACCCAGATGGACCAGGCCACGCAGCAAAATGCGGCGCTGGTCGAGGAGATGGCGGCGGCTGCCAGCAGCCTCAATTCACAGGCGCAGGAATTGATGCAAACGGTCGCGGTGTTCCAGTCAGAGCATGAGCAAGGTCCCCCTGGCCGATCTCAAAGGACACCGACCAGTCGTCAAATTGGGTTGCAATGAGGGGCCGGGCAGGCGCTTAGCTCTTGCGCATCAAGGTGCTCTTGCCAAACAGCGAGGCCATCAGGTCCACCGCCACCTCGGCGGTGCGGTTGCGGACATCGAAGGCCGGGTTGAGTTCCATGACGTCGAGTGAACCCAGCTGGCCGGTGTCGGCAATCATTTCCATGCACAGCTGCGCTTCACGGTAGGTCGGACCGCCGCGCACCGTGGTGCCGACGCCGGGCGCAATGTCGGGGTCCAGAAAATCGACGTCAAAGCTCACATGCAGGTGGGTGTTGGCATCCACCAACGCCAGTGCCAATGCCATCGCGGCGCGCATGCCCAGCTCGTCGATATAGCGCATGTCAAACACCTCCAGACCGGCTTCATGGACCAGGCGTTTTTCACCTTCATCGACACTGCGAATGCCGATCTGACGTACCCATTGCGGTTTGATGGCGGGGACCTGACCGCCGATGGCGGTCAGCGCCTGCGGGCCGTGGCCACACAGACAGGCCACCGGCATGCCGTGCAGGTTGCCACTGGGGGTGAGGGCATTGGTATTGAAGTCGGCATGGGCGTCCAGCCACAGCACGCGCAGTTGTTTTCCGACCTCGCGGCAGTGGCGCGCCACCGCGCTGATCGAGCCGATGGCCAGACAGTGGTCACCGCCGAGCAGGATCGGCAGGCGGCCGTGGCCGAGTTCTGCAGACACCGCGTCGTGCACCAGCGTGTTCCACGCCACCACTTCTTCCAGGTGGCGATACCCATTCACCGGCGCCAGCCATGGGTTGCTGGGGCCGCTCAGGTTGCCGCGGTCGAGCACCTGCAGGCCCAGACTTTGCAGCACCGGCGTGATAGCGGCCACACGCAGGGCTTCCGGCCCCATGCTGGCACCACGACTGCCAGCGCCAATGTCGGTGGGGGCGCCGATGAGGCTGATGTTGGGGTTCATGGCGTCGCTCTCAGTTTCAGTCGCGTGTGGCTGCTCTTGCGCGAGACGGTAGCAACGATATCAGATTGGACAGGACTCAGGTTTGGCCAATTGACTTTGCATCGGGGATGCGCGCAGCCGTTCAGTCAGATCTGCCGCCGTCATCGCCTTGCCAAACAGCCAGCCTTGGTAAACCTCGCAACCGAATTGACGTAAAAAGGCCAGCTGCGCATCCGTTTCCACGCCCTCGGCCACCAGCGTCATGCCCAGACTGTGGGCCAACGCAATGATGGCGCGCGAAATGGTGGCGTCGCTGGCATCATCGGGAATGCCGTCCATGAAGCTCTTGTCAATCTTGAGCTTGCTCACCGGCAGGGCTTTGAGATAGGCGAGTGATGAATAGCCGGTACCAAAATCATCCAGGGCCACGCCGCAGCCCAAGCCCACCAGGGCGTGGAGCTGTTCGCGCGCCTGCTCGGGCTGCGTCATGGCCACCGATTCGGTGATTTCAATGTCCAGCCATTGGGCCTGCGCGCCGGTGCGCGCCAGTGCGGCGCGCACCTGCTCCGGCAGATTGCGCTGGCGAAATTGTTGGACCGAAAAATTAACGGCTACCCGCAAGGGTGTACCGGCCTGAGTCCAGGCGGCAATTTGCTGGCACGCCGTCTCCAACACCCAGTCCGATAAGGGCAGAATCAGGCCGGTGGCCTCGGCGACCGGAATAAATTGCGCTGGTGACACATGGCCCAGCACCGGATCGTGCCAACGCAGCAAGGCCTCCGCGCCCACGATCTCGCCACTTTCCACGTCCACTTGCGGCTGATAATGCAACTCCAAAATTCCCTGGGCCATGGCTTCTTTCAAGCGGGTATGCAGCCGCATGTCTTCGTGCACGCGCCGGTCCATTTCCTTCGAATAGAAGGCATAGGCACCGCGCCCGGCCTGTTTGGCCTGGTACATGGCCAGGTCGGCATAGCGCAGCAGGGTGTCGCTGTCCTGCGCATCGTCCGGGTAAAAAGCCACCCCCATACTGCCACCGGAATAGACATCCTGGTCTTTCAGGCGGTAGGATTCCTGCAGCGACATCAGGAGCTTGGTGGCCACACTCACGACATCATCCAACTCGGCCAGATCGGTGAGCAGAATGGCAAACTCGTCGCCACCCAGGCGCGCCAGCGTGTCGTTTTCGCGCAGCACGCTGCGGATACGGGTGCCCACTTGCACCAGCAAGTCGTCGCCAGTGGCGTGGCCAAAGCTGTCGTTGACGGTTTTGAAATAGTCCAGATCAATAAACAACACCGCCACGTGCAGCCCGGAGCGCCCGGCCCGTGCCAGGGCCTGGTTCAGTTGCAGGCGAAACAACCAGCGGTTCGGCAGGCCGGTGAGTTCATCATGGGTGGCCTGGTGCCGCAGCGACTCTTCAAATTTCTTGCGCTCGGTCAGGTCGCGGATGTAGGCAATGGCGTGGCGCGAGCCCTCGTCGTCCCAATGCCCCAGCGAGATGTCCACCGGTAGCAGCTGCCCATCGCGGCGCTGCAGCTTCAGGTCCAACAGGCCCATGGCACGGGGATGCGGCGCTACGAAATAATCCCGCATCGATTGCGCGTGGCGCGCGCGCAGATGCTCGGGCAAAAAGATGTCCACGTTTTGCCCCACCAGCTCGTTCGCGCAGTAGCCGGTGAGCTTTTCGATGGCGGGGTTGGTCATCAAAATGCGCCCGCTGTCGTCCACCCACAGAACACCATCAGGCGCCGCATTCAGCGACATTTTTTCGCGCAGATGCTGTACCTCCATGCGCTCCAATGGCCGACGCAAGGCCTCGTTGAAGGTGGCATGGAACAAATACAGATAGGCCGCCAACTTGTAAAGATGCCCGATCATGTTGGCCCCGTCCTTGTCGATGACCCCCAGCATGGTAAAAAACAGCGCCGAGACCGCCGACAAAGCCGCTGCAAAGCCCAGCGCCATGACACATTCATGCACCAATGCCGTGCGGCGACGCCACAGCACCCCCAGGGTGGCCAGATTGATGGCGACGACCAGCCATTCCAGGCCGATTTTCAAGGGCGTCAGCCCCTCCCCCTGGATAAACAGCGCCGGCACTCGGTCGGGCCAGCGTAGCCCGACATAGCCCAGCATGCCGACCACCGCCAGCATCAGGATCAGGGCAAGCCGTTTTCTTGGTTTACTGACCTCCGGCCCGATCGGCAGCCACACATACACCAGCAATGCCGTGGCGGCCAGCAGGCGCGCGGCCAGCCAGAAAAAAATCGACTTGTGCGGGGTGTTGGCAGTTATGGCATCGGGCATGCCGGCATAGCTGATGCTGTGCAGAAAATCGAGCAGCCCGACGCCAAAAAAGGTCACTCCCAGCAGCACCACGGCCCCCTTGCGTGCCGACAGAATGGCGCGGTAGCCGGTGACAAATACCAGTATCGCCACCACCACCGCGAACAGTTCGATCACGGTGTGCCAAAAGACGAAGGTCATCGGCTCGATCACAACCTGCCGGGCTGGGTGTGACACCCACCACAAGAGGGGCAGGGCCACTGCCAGCAGGGTCCAGCCTGCGGCGCTTTGATAGGGGTGCGTCTGCGGGTGTTTGTGTTGCATGGTGGCGAATATGGCGGTCTTGCTACCCCTGCGCAGGCGGGCAGCAGTATCGATTTACTAAACTGAGAACACCTTCACAGCCTCGACCAGGCGCTGGGCCTGATCGCTCATGCTGTTGGCGGCGGCACTGCTTTGCTCCACCATGGCGGCGTTTTGCTGCGTCATCTCGTCGAGCTGGGCCACGGCCTGGCCGACCTGCGAGATGCCAATGGTCTGCTCCTTGGAGGCGGCGGTAATTTCAGCAATCAAATCATTGACGCGTCTGACCTGACTCACCACTTCGGTCATGGTCTGGCCGGCATCGGCCACCAATCGGGAGCCGCCTTCGACCTTTTCCACCGAGTCATCAATCAGGCCCTTGATTTCCTTGGCCGCCGCCGCCGAGCGTCCGGCCAGACTGCGCACCTCGCTGGCCACCACGGCAAAGCCGCGCCCCTGTTCGCCGGCCCGGGCCGCTTCCACCGCCGCATTGAGCGCCAGAATATTGGTCTGGAAGGCAATGCCGTCAATCACGCTGATGATGTTGGCGATTTTGCGGCTCGAGTCCGAGATCAGCGCCATCGTGGCCACGACGTTGGCCACGGCCTCACCGCCCTTGGCGGCGATTTCGGTGGTGGCATTGGCCAGCTGGCTGGCCTGCTGCGCCGTGTCGGAGTTCTGGCGCACGGTCGCCGTTTGTTGCTCCATGGCGGCGGCGGTCTGCTCCAGGCTCGACGCCGTTTGTTCGGTCCGGCTTGACAGGTCATTGTTGGCGGCGGCAATCTGCTGGCTGGCCACCTGCACCCCCGACACCTGCTCATACACGTCGGCCACCAGCGACTGCAGGTTCAGCCCGGCCTGGTTGACGGCCCGGGCAATCAGGCCGATCTCGTCGCAGCGGTTGAGGTTCAGATCTTCCCCCGCTTCACCGCTGGCCACCTGCTGCGCCACGCCCAGGATTTTCTTCAGGGGCGAGCTCAGCTGCGCCTCAATGAACCAGTCCGCCAGCAGCAGGCTCCCTGCCACGGCCGCCCCCATGGCGGCCAAAGCAACACCGCCCAGCCCGGACGCCGACAGGGCCAGGCCCATGGCCGTACCCACCCCCAGCAGCGGCAGGCGCACGCGCCAGGCCGAAGGCAGCAGCTGCAGCGCACTGGCCCAGCGCATCAGGCCGGTACGAACGACCAGGCCGCGATGGAAGGCGATGCCGGACGCGCGGCCTTCCTTGAAGCGGCGGTACAGTGCTTCGGTCGCCTCGACTTCAGCGCGCGCTGGCTTGGTGCGCACCGACAGATAGCCCGCCACCTGGCCGTTGCGACGCATCGGTGCGGCATTGGCGCAGACCCAGTAGTGGTCGCCATTCTGGCGGCGGTTCTTCACCAGTGCCCGCCAGGACTGCCCATCTTTCAGGCTGCGCCACATGTCGGCAAAGGCTTCGACCGGCATGTCGGGATGGCGCACCAGGTTGTGGGGCTGCCCCATCAATTCGTCGGTGGAATAGCCACTGGTGCGAATGAAGGCGGCGTTGGCGTACGAAATATGGCTGGCCGTGTCGGTGGTCGACAGCAGCGTCTCGCTGCCGGGAAACTGATATTCGCGTTGCGATACCGGGAGGTTGGTTCTCATGCCGGGCGTTCCTTTGATTAATACGGGGTTGATGTCTTAAAAACTGGTCCACTCATCGTCGCCATTCACGGGGCGGCTCTGGGTCAATGCTTTGGGGGCGTGTGTTGGCGCCAACGCCTTCGGTTTGACGGCGACGCGCTTGAATTCCATTTCGGCACGTTTTTCAGTTCCCTTGAACGGCAAGTTCTTGGGCGCGGTGGCGCGCACGACAACAGACGCAGGAAGCATGCCGAGATGGTGCGAAGCACCCGACGAAAGTTTGAATACCGCTACCGTGCCGACCAGGTCTTGCGCCTGTGATTTCAGACTGCTGGCGGCCGCCGCCATCTCTTCCACCAGCGCGGCATTTTGCTGCGTCACTTGGTCCATTTGCGCGACCGCTTCACCCACCTGGGACACGCCCTGGCTTTGTTCATGGCTGGCGGCACTGATCTCGCCCATCAGGTCGGTCACGCGCTTGATGCTGCTGACCACCTCAGTCATGGTGCTGCCGGCCTGATTGACGAGGGCTGTGCCCTGTTCCACCCGCTCCACGCTGGCATTGATCAGGCCCTTGATTTCCTTGGCGGCGTCGGCCGAGCGCCCGGCCAGGCTGCGCACCTCGGAGGCCACCACGGCAAAACCGCGGCCCTGCTCACCAGCGCGCGCCGCTTCCACCGCGGCATTGAGCGCCAGGATGTTGGTCTGGAAGGCGATGCCGTCAATCACACTGATGATGTCGGAGATCTTGCGCGATGAATCGTTGATGCCCTTCATGGTGTCCACCACCTGGGCCACCACCGCGCCGCCGCGCACCGCCACGGTACTGGCCGTTAGCGCCAGTTGATTCGCCTGGCGGGCACTGTCGGCGTTTTGCTTGACGGTGGAGCTGAGCTCCTCCATGGAAGCTGCCGTTTCTTCCAGGGCGCTGGCCTGTTGTTCGGTACGGCTTGAGAGGTCGTGATTGCCCGAGGCAATCTGGGCACTGGCGGTGGCCACGCTCTCCGAGCCGCTGCGTACCGTGGCGACGACTTTGGCCAGGTTCTGCTGCATCGCCGCCAGCGCCTTGAGCAGTTGAGCCACTTCGTCCTGGCCTTGCGAATGAATGGTTTGATTCAGGTCGCCTTGGGCGACCGCATTGGACACTTCGATGGCATGACGGAGTGAACGGGCAATGCCGCGCACCAGGGCGACACCAAACAGGATGGCAAACAACAAGCCGGCCAAGATGGATGCGACAGAGACGATGCGGATCGTGGCGTAGCGTTCCACTGCGGCGGTATAGTCGTTCTTGGCGTCATCGAGCTGGAATTTCATCAATGCTTCAATGCCGTGGTTCACTGGACCATACAGTGGCCGAATTGTCGCTACCACCAGGCGATTGGCTTCATTGAGGTCGCTGGCACGCAGTGCTGCTACCGCTGGTTTGAGGCCTTGCTGCACGAACTTGCTGCGGCTCTCGGCGAAGGCCGTGGCGAGCTTGGCCTCATCCGGGTGCAGCGTGGTGGCCATGTAAGCATCCCAGACCTTGCCGATGGCTGCGATGTTGGCCTCGACTTCGGCGGTGGCCGGGGTGATGGTCTCGGGCGTGGGGGTCACCAGCGCGACGGCAATGGCCAGCCGGTTGCGCAGCAGCAATTTCTGGATCTCGGCAATCTGCCCCGTGGGTACCAGGCGCTCCTGGTACACCGAGCGCAGGGCTTCGTTGGACTGGCTGATGCCGAACAGGCCCACGCTACCAATGGCAATCAGCAACGCTGACAGAATGCCGATCAGCATGATCAGGCGCGTGGAAATTTTCAGGTTGTTCAAGATGGCTCCCCGTTAAAAATCATGGCTCAGGCCGTGCTGGCCTGCAGGGCCAGTTCTTCAAATTCGCGCACGGGCATGGGCTCGCCCCACAGGTAACCCTGGTAGGTCGTGCAGCCCAGGCGCTCCAGGCTGATGTGCTGCTCTGCCGTTTCCACGCCCTCGGCGATCACGGCCACCCCCAGGTTGTGGGCCATGCCGATGATGGTTTGCACAATGACGGCGTCGCTGTGGTTGCTGGCAATGTGGCGCACAAAACTGCGGTCGATCTTGAGTTGCTGGATCGGCAGCTTGCTCAGATGGGACAGTGAGGAATAGCCGGTGCCAAAGTCATCCATCGAGAAGTGGACGCCCTGCTGGTTGAGGGTCTTCATCTTGTCGATGGTGTCGGCAATGCTGTGCAGCACCAGGCTCTCGGTCAGCTCCAACTTGAGCCTTTGCGGGTTGACGCCGGTTTGCACCAATATCCTGCCCACCATGGCAACGAACTCAGGCTGACGAAACTGGCGGGCGCTGACGTTGACCGCGAGCACGAATCGTTCTGTAAGCGGGTTGCTCGCCCATGCTTTGAGCTGCTCACACGCCGCCCGCAAGACCCATTCGCCGAGCGGCAAGATCAATCCTGATTCTTCCGCAATAGAAATGAACTGCTCGGGCAACACCAGGCCACGTTGCGGGTGCTGCCAGCGCAGCAATACCTCGGCGCCCAGGATGCCCTGGGTGTTGTCCACCTGGATCTGGTAGTACAACTGGAGCTGATTGTCTGGCAGGGCGTGACGCAGTTCGGACTCCAGCGCAATGCGGGTTTCCAGGGAGGCCTGGATTTTTGGGTCGTAAAAGCGCAGGGCATTGCGCCCGTCATTCTTGGCCTGGTACATGGCGCTGTCAGCGCGTTTGAGCAGGTCTTCCATCGTCGCGTTTTGTCCCAGGTACAGACACAAGCCGATGCTGGCGCAAGGGTGGTAGAGCTGGTTGACCAGCATGCACGGCTGATTGATGGCGGCCAGAATTTTTTCGCCGATCATTTGCGCCTGCAGTGCCGCCTGCGCCTCATCCAGACTCAAGTCAACCAGCATGACGATGAACTCGTCGCCACCGAGCCGGGCCACTGTGTCGGCCTGGCGAATGCAGGACTGGATGCGCAGCGCGATCTCTGCCAGCAGGCGGTCGCCGACACCATGACCACGGCTATCGTTGACGCTCTTGAAATGATCCAGGTCGATCATCAGCACGGCACCATAGAGGTGGTTGCGCGTGCTCACCGACAGCGCCCGTTGCAATCGGTCGCGCAGCAGCCGCCGGTTGGGCAGCAGGGTGAGGGCGTCGTAGAACGCGAGTTGATGAATGGCCTCTTCATCCACCCCCAATTTGGTTTGCATCTCCTTGAGCGCCCGCATCACCTTGCTGATTTCGTCCCGGCCTTCAATGGCGATGGTGGCGTCGTACTGGCCAGCCGAGATGCTTGTGAAAATGGCGATCACCTGCTTCAGCGGGTTGACGATGGAGGTGGTCAATATCACGCCCAGCCAGCTCATGAGGAGCATCGCCAGGCCCAGCGCACCGAGTGCCAGCAGGCGCGTGTTGTCATAGCGCTGCACGCCATCGGTGTAGGCTTCATGGGCGGCATCGAACTGCAGTTGATTCAAGGCCTGCAGGTCGGGGTCAACCCGCTCATAAAGCGTTTGCGCCGTGGCCGCCAGTCTTTTGGCATCCGTGTAATGGGCCGCCCGCAACGCCACGGTCGCCGGTCGCAGCCCCTCGTTGACGAAGGCGTTGCGGCTTTTGGCGAACTGGTTGGCCAGCGCACTTTCGGCGGCGGTCGCGGGGGCAGATGTGTAGCTCTGCCACAACGATCCAATCGTGCCGATGTTTTTTTCGATGGCATCAGCCGCCATTGTGGCGACCGCCGGGTGCATGACCAGTGCGCTGCGCTGGTCAACGCCGGCATCCACGCTGACCGCGCTGAGGGAGGTCTGCAGCAGCATTCGGTTGGCCAGCATGAGCTTGGCAATTTCGGCCAGTTGCTGCAGCGGCAACATCCGATCTTCATAGACAGAGCGCAGACTTTCCTTTGACGCGGCCAGTCCCAGAATGCCCGCGCCCGCCAGCAGCAGGGCGACTGCCGCGGCCAAACCCATCAGCATGAGCAGGCGCGTGCCGATGCTGATGTTCAGCAACAGGCGCGTGGCACGAGAATGAAAATGGGTCAGCAGTTTGAACACGCGCGCCTCAGCCCTTGCGGGGGGACTTTCGTTACTTGCCATGGCGCGCGGCAGGCGCGCACCGACTGGTTAACGAGGCGTGTTCAGGGCCTCAATAGCCTGGTGCCTGGGTCAGGGGCAGACAGGTTGCTTGCGAGGCTCCCGTTATATCAGGGTTTGTTGTTTTTAATCAAATGATCAAGATTTATATTGATCTAGAGATTCAGCGTTTCCGCCGCCTGGATGATCTCCGTGGCCAGCTCGGCCAGCTTGCAGCGCCGGTTGCGCGCCGATTTGCGCAGCGCCTCAAACGCCTCGTTGCGTGTGAGGCGCTGGCGCATCATGGTGATGCCGACGGCAATGCTGATGTCACGTTCGCCGTCCAGGGCGGCTTGCAGTTGCTGACGGGTTGTCCGCAAGTCCTGCAGTTCATTGGCGCGCGCCAGCGCGGCTTCAATGGTGGGTACCAGCTGCACTACATCCTGCGGCTTGGTGGCATAGGCCAGTGCGCCGCTGCGGGCGGCTTGTTCGACAATATGGGGGTCGCTGTAGGCGCTCAGCATCATGAACGGGATGTGATCGAGTTCGTGCAGGCGCTGGGCCAGGTGCAAGCCACCCTTGCCGGGCATGCGCACATCCAGGATGACCAGGTCGGGCCGCTGGCCGCCGGCCAGCCAGGCTTCGGCGTCCTCGGCCGATTCGGCGCTGCTGACACGGTAGCCGGCCGCCATGAGGCCGCTGGCCATCATGGCGAGCACCAGCCGGTCATCCTCCACAAGGAGAAGTTGCTTGCCGGGTGCGGCGGTTGCTGTCATGTTGGGTCTTTCTGATTCAGGTAAATGACGGGCGGCTGCAGCTCCAGCAAGGTCATGACTTGGTCGCCCTGCTGTTCCCTGACCAGGCGGGCACCGTGGCGTGGCATCAGGGCCGCGACCAACTGCACACCGTTGTGGGATGGGTCGGCCTGCATCTGATCGGGTGTGAGTTGCCCCGTGTTGCTGATGCGGATCTGCAGCGTATCCGGCTGGGGACCTTTGCGCAGGCTGATGCGTACCTGGCCATGCGCTTGGCCGCCGTGTTTGACGGCGTTCACAATCAGTTCGTTGAGAATCAGGGCGATCGGCACGGCTTCGTTCTCGGCCACGACGCAGGGTAACCACGGGGCCGGGATGTCCAGAGTCACGGGGGTCTGCCACAGGTTTTGAATTGCCGCGGCAATGGCGCCGGTCAGCTCACACAGCCGCACCGACGAAGTGACGGCACGGCCTTGCAAGCCGTAGATAACGGAGATGCCCTGCACCTGGCTGATCGCCTGATTCATCGGGACGGCCGTTTCCGGGTGTTTTTGGGCAAACTGGCGCAACAGGCCGGTGATGCCTTGCAGATTGTTCTTGATGCGGTGATGCACTTCACGCACCAGGGTGTCGCGATGATCGGCCTCGTTCGCCAGGCGTTTCGCCTCCTGCTGCTTCTGGCGGGAGATGTCGATATGTGTGACGACGAAATGCGTGATGTCGCCATGCTCATCCTGGACCGCCGTGCTGGTGAGCCATTGCGGAAAGACCTCACCATTTTTGCGTCGCTGCCAGACTTCTGCCTGCCATGTGCCATGTCGTCGTGCCGTATCCCAGGCCGCGTCATAAAAGGCGGCCGGGTGTCGATCCGATCGCATGAATGCGGTGCTCTTGCCAACTACTTCCTCGTTGGTGTAACCCATGATGCGCGTGAAGCTCTGATTCGTGCGCAAGATGACCTGTTGGGCGTCCGTGACGATCATGCCCTCCTGGCATTCGAAGGCGATGGCGGCAATGCGCAGCGCCTCCTCCCGTTGCGCCAGGGTTTCCAGCAGGCGATTGAAGCCGCCGA
>DAITMI010000077.1:0-13786 GCA_036835225.1 Rhodoferax sp.
CCCGCACGAACATGCGGCCGCGGTCGTCCAGCTTGCCCAGCGCGTAGGTGAAGATTTCACCCGCGTCCATGGAGATCAGCACGCCGTTCTTGCGGCCGCCGATCTCGCCCTTGTGCGGCTCGTAGCAGTCGAAGATGTTGGCGATCAGGCCAGAGCCACGCGTCAAGTTCAGGAACTCGTTGGTGAAGCCGATCAGGCCACGCGCCGGGATGCGGTACTCCAGGCGCACGCGGCCACGGCCGTCTGGCTCCATATTCACCAGATCGCCCTTGCGCTCGCCCAAAGCCTGCATCACACCGCCCTGGTGTTGCTCTTCAATATCGGCGGTCACCAGCTCGATTGGCTCGTACTTTTCACCGTTCACCTCTTTCATCACGACGCGTGGTTTGGAGACTGCCATCTCAAAACCTTCGCGGCGCATGTTCTCCAGCAAAATGGTCAAGTGCAGTTCGCCGCGACCCATGACTTCGAAGATACCTTCTTCGTCGGTTTCCTTGACGCGCAAGGCCACGTTGTGTTGCAGTTCCTTTTGCAGGCGGTCCCAGATCTGGCGGCTGGTGACGTACTTGCCTTCACGGCCAGCCAGCGGGCTGGTATTGACACAGAAGTTCATGGTCAGGGTCGGCTCATCGACCTTGAGCATGGGCAGCGGCATTGGTTTGAGGGGATCGGTGATCGTGACGCCAATGCCGATGTCATTGATGCCGTTGATCAGCACGATTTCGCCGGGGCCGGCTTCCGTGGCCTGCACGCGCTCCAGGCCCTGGAAGGTCAACACCTGGTTGATACGACCTTTGATGGCCTTGCCATCCGGGCCTTCCATCACCACCACGTCCATCATCGGCTTGATCGTGCCCTGGCTGATGCGGCCGACACCAATTCGGCCCACAAAGGTCGAAAAGTCAAGCGCGGAGATTTGCAGCTGCAGCGGCGCGGCCGGGTCGCCTTGCTGGTGTGGCACGTGCTTGAGAATGGTATTGAACAGGGCCGACATGTCGGGACCCCACTGCTCACCCGGCGCGCCCTCTTCCATCGACGACCAGCCATTGATGCCCGAGGCGTAAACCACGGGAAAATCGAGCTGTTCATCGGTGGCGCCGAGCTTGTCGAACAGGTCAAACGCGGCGTTGACCACGAAGTCGGGGCGCGCACCGGGCTTGTCCACCTTGTTCACCACCAGGATCGGCTTCAGGCCCAGGGCCAGCGCCTTCTTGGTCACAAAGCGCGTTTGGGGCATGGGGCCTTCTTGCGCATCGATCAGCAGCACCACACCGTCCACCATGCTCAAGGCGCGTTCCACTTCGCCGCCGAAGTCGGCGTGACCGGGGGTATCGACGATGTTGATGTGCGTGCCTTCCCAGGTCACGGCGCAGTTCTTGGCCAGAATCGTAATGCCACGCTCTTTCTCAATCGCGTTATTGTCCATCACGGTGTCAACGACTTTCTCGTGCTCGGCAAAGGTGCCGGACTGGCGCAGCAATTGGTCGACCATGGTGGTCTTGCCATGATCGACGTGGGCGATGATGGCGATGTTTCTGATTTGCTTAATGGTCATGGTTTACTTTCTCTTAAATCGGGTCAATGTTTGTTGTCTGGGTGCTTGAGGCCAGAGTTGCGCGCTGCACGCTCACACCCGTTCCACAATCTCCCAATATTTGCTCAATCTCCAGCGGACTCAACAGCCGCCCCGGTATCAATTCACCCGCTTTGACATGGGCTGTGCCCAGTAAAGCGCGAGGTTGTTCGCCGTACACAGCGACCAACCCCGTGTCAGGCCAGTTTCCCCGGCGCCGCACGCCACTCAGGAAACGCCCTGCATTCTCACGGTCCAGCGTGACAACCGTGTGTTCGCCAAGCAGCGAGTCCACCGGCATCAAGCAGTTCAGGCGCTCTTCCTCCGTCATGGCCTCCAGCACCTCCAGCGTGACACACTGCGCCACATCGAAGCCACCGGTCCCAAGCCGACGCAGCGCGCTCAGGTGTGCGCCACAACCGAGTGCTTCACCGATATCCTCGGCAAGCGTTCGGATGTAGGTGCCCTTGCTGCATTTAACTATCATTTTAATAGCTGGTTGCGCACTGTCCACGGGGGCTAGAACCACTTTTAACTCATGAATGATCACTTCGCGCGCTTCCCGCTCCACCTCAATACCGGCACGCGCATATTCGTACAGGGCCTTGCCATCCTTCTTCAATGCGCTGTGCATGGGCGGGATCTGCTGGATCAGCCCGGTGAAGCGCGGCAGCACACTTTCAATCTCCTCTGCGGTCACGTTCACGGGCCGTTCTTCAATCACTTCGCCCTCGGCGTCCCCGGTACTGGTTTTGATCCCCAGTCGTGCCACCGCCTCGTACGTTTTGTCAGCATCCAGTTGCAGCTGACTGAACTTCGTCGCGGCCCCAAAGCACAGCGGCAATAAACCGGTGGCCAGTGGATCGAGCGTACCGGTGTGGCCGGCTTTCTCGGCGCGCAACAACCATTTGACTTTTTGCAGGGCGTCATTGCTCGACCAGCCCAAAGGCTTGTCCAGCAACAGCACCCCATGCACGGGGCGCCTGGCAACCCGTGCACGCGGCGCATTCATTGGCTTAATCCTCTTTGGCGCGGGAAGCGACAGCACGCGCAATTAGCGCATTCATGTCTGCCGCTTGCTCGGTCGTGCGGTCAAACACGAAATGCAGCGTCGGCACGGTATGAATGTGCAGCCGTTTGAACAGGCCAGCCCGTAAAAAGCCCGCCGCCTGGTTCAAACCTTCCGTACAGGCCTTGGGGTCTCCCGTCAGCAGGCTGAAGAACACCTTGGCATGCGCGTAATCGGGTGTGACCTCCACGGCCTGAATCGTCACCATGCCGACCCGCGGATCTTTCAGCTCGCGTGCAATCAACTCGGTCAGATCACGCTGGATCTGATCGGCGACCTTGAAGCTGCGGTTAGGGGTTTTTGACTTTAGTCGCACGATTTACTCGGAGTCCATTAAAGGGTTCGGGCCACTTCACGGATTTCAAAGAATTCCAGCACGTCACCCTCTTGGATGTCGTTGTAGTTCTTGATATTCAAGCCGCACTCGAAGCCTTCCTTGACTTCCTTGGCATCGTCCTTGAAGCGCTTGAGCGATTCGAGTTCACCGGTGAAGATGACCACGTTTTCGCGCAGCAGACGCAGACGCGCCGCACGCCTGACCACACCGGCGGTGACCATACAACCGGCAATCGAGCCGATCTTGCTGACCTTGAATACCTGACGAATCTCGGCGGTACCGATGACTTCTTCCTTCTTGTCCGGCGTCAACATGCCCGACATGGCGAGCTTGAGCTCATCCACGGCGTCATAGATGATGTCGTAGTAACGAATGTCCACGCCGTTGTTCTCGGCCAACTTGCGCGCACCGGCATCGGCGCGGGTGTTGAATCCGATGATGACGGCCTTGGAGGCAATCGCCAGATTCACGTCCGACTCGCTAATGGCACCGACGGCCGTGTAAACCAGCTGCACCTTGACCTCGTCGGTGGACAGCTTGAGCAAGGACTGCGCCAGTGCTTCCTGCGAACCCTGCACATCGGCCTTGATGATGATAGGCACCATCTTGACGGCACCGGCCGCCATGTCGGTGAACATGTTCTCCAGCTTGGAGGCTTGTTGTTTTGCCAGCTTGGTGTGACGGAACTTGCCAGCGCGGTAAGTGGCAATTTCACGGGCCCGGCGCTCGTCCGACATCACCATGAACTCGTCGCCCGCTTGCGGCACTTCGGTCAAACCCTGAATTTCGACCGGAATCGAAGGGCCTGCCGTTTTGATCGTCTTGCCATTTTCATCCAGCATGGCGCGAACACGACCATAGGTCGAGCCCGCGAGCACGATGTCGCCAGTCTTGAGTGTGCCTGACTGAACCAGAATCGTGGCGACTGGGCCCTTTCCTTTGTCCAGCCGTGCCTCAATCACCAAGCCCTTGGCCATGGCATCAATCGGTGCGCGCAGTTCCAGCACTTCAGCTTGCAGCAGCACTTGTTCCAGCAAGGCATCAATGCCTTGACCGGTCTTGGCCGATACCGTCACAAAGGGCGAATCACCACCGAACTCTTCCGGCACCACTTCTTCCACCACGAGTTCGTTCTTGACCCGCTCAGGATTGGCGTCCGGTTTGTCGATCTTGTTGATCGCCACCACAATCGGCACACCCGCCGCCTTGGCGTGCTTGATGGCCTCTCTGGTTTGCGGCATCACACCGTCATCTGCAGCGACCACCAGGATCACGATGTCGGTAGCCTTGGCACCACGCGCACGCATGGCCGTAAAGGCTTCGTGACCGGGGGTATCGAGGAAAGAGATCATGCCGCGTGGCGTTTCCACGTGGTAGGCACCAATGTGCTGGGTAATACCGCCGGCCTCGCCTGAGACCACTTTAGCGGTACGGATGTAATCCAGCAAAGACGTTTTACCGTGATCGACGTGGCCCATGACGGTGACAACCGGTGCACGGGGGAGCGACTCGGATTGCTGCTGGGAAACCTCGTCAACGGTAAAGGCTTCTGGATCGTCCAGCGCCGCCACGATGGCCTTGTGCCCCATTTCCTCCACCAAAATCATGGCGGTGTCCTGGTCCAGCGGCTGGTTGATGGTGACCATCTGGCCGAGCTTCATCAGGTGTTTGATCACCTCGGAGGCCTTGACCGCCATTTTGTGGGCCAACTCGGCCACGGTAATGGTTTCAGGCACATGCACTTCGATGACGCGTGCCTCGACCGGTGCTGCCTGCACCCGGTTGTCATCACGGTCGCGATCACTGCTGCCGCGTCGGCCACCCCGTGCGGGAGCGCGCCAGTTGGTGCCGCGACCAGCCGGTGCACCCGTTGCGCCACGCGTAGGAATGGCACCCTTCTTTTTCGGATCGCCTGCCCAACTGCTGGAGAGCTTGGCTGACTTGACTTCTTTGCCTGCGCCAGCGGCTGCTGCCGGAGCGCCGGGCGCGCCGGGCTTGGCTGGCTTTGCCGGCACCGTGCCAGCAGCTGGTTTGTGCAAGGTACCCTTGAGGCCAGCGGCTTTGGCCGCTTCAGCCTTGATTTCTTCCGGTCGTTTCGGTGGCGGCGATGGCTTTTTGGCCGGTGCCGACATCATCAGGCGAATGGCAGCGGCCTCGGCCTCTGCCTTGCGCCTGCGCTCACCCAGATCAGCGGCACGTGCCAGCTCTTCTGCGGCGCGCGCTTTGGAGTCAACGGCCGCTTTTTCGCGTGCCTGCTCCTGTGCCGTTGCCGCAGCGGCGGCTTTTGCGGCCGCCTCTGCCGCCTTCGCTGCTGCATTATCGATTGCATCCTGTGCTTTGGCCGCGGGGGCTACAGGCTTGCTCAACTCTGCGGCCGCTTGTACTGCGGCTGTTTCAGCGGCCTGTGCGGCCGCCTTTTCAGCGGCTTCACGGGCACGGGCCTCTTGCTCTTCGCGTTGACGCCGGCGCTCAGACAGTTCCTCTTCCTGGCGACGAATCAGTTCAGCTTGACGACGCGCCTCTTCTTCGCGACGTGCCAATTCAGCGTGGTCGATGAGCGGCGCTGCCTCGAGCTCCTGCTCAGGCGCTTCAACGGACACCTCGACGCCGTCTTCACGACGCACAAACGTGCGCTTCTTGCGCACCTCGACCTGAATGGTGCGCGCCTTGCCAGTGGAGTCAGCCTGCTTGATTTCGCTGGTTGACTTCTTGACGAGCGTGATTTTCTTGCGCTCGGGACTGGGGGTGCCATGACTGGCCTGTAAATAGCTCAACAGATGCTGCTTGTCAGCATCGGTCAGCTTGTCAGAAGCAGCCGACTTGGCCACTCCCGCCGATTTCAGCTGCTCAAGCAGGGTATCGGTTGATTTTTTGAGTTCACTTGCAAACTCGGCGACGGTCGTACTGGACATTTGTTATGTAACCTTTCATGACCATTACTCGTGAGAAGCGGCGTCATTGGTAAACCAATGTGCGCGCGCCTTCATGATCAAGGTCTTGGCCTCGTCCGCAGACTGGCCGGTGATTTCTGTGAGTTCGTCAACGGCCAGATCGGCCAAGTCGTCACGGGTGTGAACGCCGCCATCTGCCAGCTTGCCGATCAATTCGGGGGTGAGGCCTTCAAGGTCGCGCAACTCGAGCGAAACCTCTTCAACACTCTCTTCATGGGCAATTTCCATGGTCAGCAGGGCATCTTTGGCGCGGGTGCGCAATTCGTTGGCCGTGTCTTCGTCGAAGCTCTCGATCTCGAGCATTTCTTCCAGCGGCACGTAAGCCACCTGCTCCAGACTGGTAAAGCCTTCGGCAATCAGCAGGTCGGCGATTTCTTCGTCCACATCGAGCTTTTCCATGAACAGCTTGCGACCCGAGTCAGTCTCATTGGCCTGCTTCTGGGCCGACTCGGCGGCATCCAGGATGTTGATCTTCCAGCCGGTCAGCTCGGACGCCAGGCGCACGTTCTGACCGCCACGGCCGATCGCGATGGCCAGGTTCTCTTCGTCCACCACCACATCCATGGCATGGCGCTCTTCGTCCACCACAATGGAGGAGACGTTGGCCGGGGCCAGCGCACCAATCACAAATTGGGCTGGATCTTCACTCCACAGCACAATGTCCACGCGCTCACCGGCCAATTCGTTGGTGACGCCATTGACGCGCGTACCGCGCACACCGACACAGGTGCCGATCGGGTCCACCCGTTTGTCATGTGACAACACGGCGATTTTGGCGCGCGAACCAACATCACGGGCGCAGGATTTGATCTCCAGCAAACCCTGTTCAATTTCTGGCACTTCCTGGCGGAACAGCTCAATCATGAATTCAGGTGCCGAGCGCGACAGAATGATCGGTGCGCCGCGCAGGGTCAGATCAACTTCCATGATCATGGCGCGAACGCGGTCACCCATGCGAAGGTTTTCCTTCGGGATCATCTCGCTGCGGCGCAGACGACCTTCGACACGGCCGCTTTCGACAATCAGGTCGCCCTTGTCCATGCGTTTGACGGTACCGACGAAAATCTTGTCGCCGCGCGACATGAAATCGTTGAGCAGCATTTCACGTTCGGCGTCGCGAATCTTTTGCAGGATGACCTGCTTGGCGGCCATGGCACCAATACGGCCAATCGGCACTGATTCCACCGTTTCTTCGATGTACTCATCCACCTCAATGTCGGGAATCTGTTCCTTGGCTTCGAACAACAGGATTTCCTGGTCAGGCAACTGCAGGCCCGCCTCATCCGGCACCACATGCCAGCGACGAAACGTTTCGTAGCTGCCGCTGTCGCGATCAACCGCGACGCGGATGTCCACGTCGCCTTGAAAAAGCTTCTTCGTCGCTTGCGCCAGCGCCGCCTCGACGGCGCCAAACACCACATCACGCTCGACGTTCTTTTCGCGTGAGATGGCTTCTACCAGCATTAACATTTCGCGATTCATGCCATGACTCTCCTGTTTCAATTCAATCCAAATCCGACTCGGTGTCGCCCTTGGCACCACGACCCTTGAAGCTGACAATCGGCGCTAGTCGCGCCTCCCGCAACTCATCCAGGGTAAAGCCTAAGGCCTGCACCGGCGCCGGCAATCTCTTCTTGCTTATTTTTTGCCCAGGCTTGCCCACAGGCGCATCGCTCCAGACGATTTGCCAACCCAACTCTCCACTCTCGCTCTGGGTACGCTCCAAAGTGCCACGAAATTTCTTTCGGGTGGCGCTGACGTGACCCGCTGCTGCAGCACCAATCGGCGCCTTCAGGTTGACGTCAATCTCATGCCCGACAAAGCGTTCAAAATCTTTTTCATGCCGCAAGGGGCGGTCAATACCCGGTGAGGACACCTCCAGCCGCTTGTACTCGATGCCATCCACCTCCAGCGCAAACAGCAACTGACGCGTGACTTTCTCGCAGTCTTCAACCGTCACGAACTGCTCGGCACCCATGACAATACCGTCAGCCGGCGGCGACCACGGCAGGTCAATCGTGATGCGCAGCAATCCAGCTGCGGAACGCTCGGTTTCCACCAGGTCGTAGCCCAGACCGGCCACGGTTTGTTCAATAATTTCTTTCAGCGCCACTTTGGTTCAAATGCCATGCAAAAACAATCGACCAAAAAAAACGGGCGGTAGATACCCGCCCGCCTGGTCGTGAGCTTTGGATTGTATCCTAAAAACAGCTTTAGTGCCTTGATTTCTATGGATTTATTCAGCTGCGGCGAGCCGGATTCGAGTGTCGTGGTGCGCTGCGGTGTCCCGCACCTGGTCAGTGCGCCCCGACTCCACGATATATCCGTTTTCCATGGCCAAGATGTAATGATCAGGTCTGTTCACGGCGCCGATTTATGCTCGTAATTTAATAGCTTTTGGCGTAAACCACCAGCGAGCCAGACCCTGCAGCGCAAGCGGCTGGCTAGTTCATTTTTGACGCAGGCAAAGTGCCGGCCTTGATGAGGAACATGCCGTCCGGCTTGAGGTACTTCCTGATCGCAGTGTTTACTTGATCGTTGGTAAGGGCATTGATTTTCGTCGGAAAATCATCAAGCCAATTCGCATCGTAGCCTCTGTTGACAGCTGCCAGCAACGCGTCCGCCATCCCGCCGGTGGTAGCAAGATCCACCTTGAATGAGCCTATCAGGTTGCTCTTGCGCGCCTCGATTTCAACAGGCGTGACGCCGGCTTCATACCAGAGGTCAAGCTGGTGTTTGGTCGAGGCAATGCCCTTGTCCAGCAGTGCAGGGGCAAAAGTGGCAGAAATTTTCCAGTCGCCATCATGGAACATGTCATTGGCCAAGCTGGCGCCGACGCCATAAGTCAGCCCCTCCTTGTCGCGCACATTGGCCATCAATCGCCCGGTAAACCCACTACCCAGAATGGCGGTGGCAACGCGCAATGCCTGGTAATCCGGATCACTGTATCTCAGACCACTGGATTGGCCCAATACGACCGATACACTGGTCTTGTCAGGCATGGCCACCTGCTGGTCTTTCGGCGCTTTTGTGGCACCTGCCTTGGCGGCGCGCACAACGGTGCTGCCACCTGACCATCCGGAAAATGACTTGCTGACCTCTGTTTGGAGGCTGGCCATATCGAGGTCGCCGACCATCACCAAGGTCATCTGCGCCGGACCGTAATTTGCCTGGTGAAAGGCAATCACATCCTCTAGCTTGGCAGCCTCAATCGCGGCCAACAGATCCTCCGGCACAGGGTTACGGTTGGGGTGCGCGACTGGATAGATGGCGCGTGTAAAAGCATCGGCGGCGCGGAAGTCCGTGTTCTCAAGGCTGCGTTTAAGGCCGCCAGCGAATTGTTTCTTCGCCTTGGCAAACTCTTCTGCCGAGAAAGCTGGTGTGCGCAGTTGTTCGGCAATCAGGCTTAGCACCAGCGGCACATCTTTTTTCAGTGATTTGGAACTGACTTCCAACAGGTCTGTGCCAACTCTGAAATTGATGCTGGCGCCAACCGCTTCCAATTTTTCAGCGATCGCAAATTTGTCATGTTTCTGGGTGCCTTGGTCGAGCATCATGCCGGTCAGTGTCGGGATGGCGGGGTTGCCTATGCCTGCCAACGCTTTGCCCGCCGGCAGAGCGGCACGCAGGGTGACCACATCTTTTACCCCGGTGGCGTACGCGATGACGTCAATGCCGGCCGTTTTGCTATGTTTCACGTTAGGTGCGATCCTGGCGCCGGTGCCACCACCTGTGGCCGCGTTGGTCTCGGCGGCTGGTGCTGCTATCACCGCCGACGCATCGACGCCAGGGCTGCGGTAATAGTTGGGGCCATCGGCGCGTGCCCCCTTGGCTAATGCATTTTTCGGTCCAGTCGGGTTGCCCGACACGGTGGGCACAAACCAGCCGGTGGTGCTTTGATCTTCATTCAGGTAAATACTGGCGACACGCTTGATGTCTGAAGTGGTAACTTTTTGGGTCGCCTCATCCAACGAGTAGAACAACGACCAGTCGCCTGCGGCGATGCATTCATTGAGATTGCCGGCAATGGCAAATGAGCCGTCACGCTTGAAGGCAGCGTCAGCCAGGGTCTTGGCAATCGCTGCCTGGAGTTCACTCTCGGAAACGCCATCCTTCTTGAGTCGCTCAATTTCGTGCGTGATAATTTCCTCTACTTCAGCATGCGTTGCGCCAGGGGCAAGAGGCGCGAACACGATGTGAACCGTGGGGTCACTGTTGAATCCTGTATCGGCTTCGATGCCGGTGGTAAGATTTTTGTTTGTGACTGCTTTGTACAAACGGCTGTTCTTGCCATCGTTAAGGATGGCACTGAGCAAGGTGACGGCAGCATAGTCCGGGTGGGTGGCGGCCGGTATTTTGTGTGCAATGGCGACGACGCCAAGTTGGCCGGAGCGCTTCACCGTAACTCGACGGGGCCCGTATTGCGCCGGCTCTTCGGTGTACACGCTTGGAATGGGTTTGGGCGAGCGAGGGTAAACGCCAAACGATTTTTTGACCAGCGCCAGGGCCTCGGCCGGACGGAAGTCGCCGATGATGGTGACAGTCGCGTTGTCAGGCCAGTAAAAGGTGTCGTAGAACTCACGCAGCTTCTCGATAGATACTTTTTCAATATCGCTGCGATACCCGATGGTGCTGTGGTGATAAGGATGCGCCACGAATGCCGTTTGGTAAATCTCCTTGTACAAGGCTTGGACGGGTGAGTTTTCTCCGCGTTCAAACTCGTTGCGCACCACCGTCATTTCAGGACGGCGGTCTTCATCCCGAAGCAGTAGGTTGCGCATGCGGTCGGCCTCCATGTCAATCACGGAGGCCAGGTGTTCACTCCCCAGATTTTCGTAATAGTTGGTGCGGTCAAGCCAGGTGGTGGCGTTGTAGCGGGCACCGGTGCGCTCCAGCATCTGGTCAACGTTATTGCCTTTGCTGCGATCCCGATGGGTGGTGCCTTTGAACATCAGATGTTCCAGGATGTGCGTCGCTCCGGTGGTTCCAGTAACCTCGTTCTTCGAGCCAACCCGGTAGGTGACCATGAAGGTCAGGGTGGGGCTGGAATGCTCGGGCAGCAGCAAGACCTGCAAACCGTTGGATTTGAGGGTGTATTCGTCAATACTTCCCACCGTTTTTATATGGACAAAACCTTCAGCAGCAACAGGGGCCGCATGCAATGCCACTACCGAAACAAGAAGGCCGAGAAGCACAAGGCATCGTTTCATGATTTGACCAGAAAAACAAAACGGTAACGTTAGCACAGTGAGTAAAGGTTTTCTGCCGCGCAACTGAGCCGTGCGCAGCCCATAATGGAGCGGGCATTCCCCACCGCAAAAAACAGCAGCCATCGCATGCGACAATTCTGCATCCAAAGCCGCCGCCGATACGGCGATGATTCACCTGCTTACAGAAGAGAGACGATATGGGATTCCTGACAGGAAAAAAATTGCTGATTACCGGTGTTTTGTCCAAGCGCTCCATTGCTTATGGCATTGCGCAGGCATGCCACGAGCAGGGGGCCGAGTTGGCGTTCAGCTATGTAGGCGAGCGTTTCAAGGAGCGCATCACCGAGTTCGCGGCAGATTTCGGTTCCTCGCTGATATTTGATTGCGATGTCAGCGACGATGCGCAGATTGAGAAACTGTTTACCGATTTGGCGGCGCACTGGCCCAAGTTCGACGGCTTTGTGCACAGTATTGGTTACGCCCCCCGCGAAGCCATTGCCGGCAACTTCCTGGACGGCCTGACGCGTGAAAACTTCAGAATCGCCCATGACATCAGCGCCTACAGCTTTCCCGCCATGGCCAAGGCGGCCCTGCCCTACCTCAATGACAAGGCGTCCCTGCTCACGCTGACCTACCTGGGGGGCGTGCGCGTCGTGCCGAGCTACAACACCATGGGGCTGGCCAAGGCGTCGCTGGAGTCATCGGTGCGTTACCTGGCCGACGCCATCGGCCCCCGCGGCATGCGCGTCAACGGCCTGAGCGCCGGTGCCATCAAGACACTGGCCGCCAGCGGCATCAAGGATTTCAGCCGACTGCTGGCCATCTCCGCCAGCGCATCACCCCTGCGTCGCAACGTGACGATTGAAGAGGTCGGCAACGTCGCAGCCTTCCTGCTGAGCGACCTCGCCTCCGGCATGACCGGCCAGATTTCCTATGTGGATTGCGGTGTCAGCCAGACCGCAGTGGCCGTGGTGGAATCGCCAAGTTCTTGATGAAAATAGCCGCTAGCCCCCGTGTACTGGGCGCAAGCAGCTATCAATAATATAGCAAATTGCGTCAGGCCCTGACGCAGTCTGCATAGTAGTGGGGCTTGCCGTCGGCGCCCTCTTCTTCCACCAAGCCGTGAATGTCGGTCTCGAAACCTGGGCACTGGGCGTTGAACTCGCGTGAGAACTTGAGGTAGTCCACAATCTTTTTGTTGAACACTTCGCCTGGAATCAACAAGGGGATGCCGGGTGGGTAAGGCGTCACCAGTCCGACCGTGATGCGGCCTTCCAGCTGATCTATCTCCACGCGTTCGGTTTTGCGCAGCGCAATGTGGGCATAGGCGTCACTGGGCTTCATGGCTGGCGTCAGGTCGCTCAGGTACATGTCGGTAGTCAGCCGCGCAATATCGTATTTGGCGTAGAGCTGGTGCACGTGCTGACACAAGTCCGCCAAGCCCATGGTTTCATATTTGGGATACTTTTGGCAAAACTCGGGCAAAACCCGCCACATCGGCTGGTTCTTGGCGTAGTCGTCCTTGAACTGCTGCAAGGCGGTCAGCATGCTGTTCCAGCGGCCCTTGGTGATGCCGATGGTGAACATGATGAAAAAGCTGTAAAGCCCGGTTTTCTCGACCACCACACCATGGGCAGCGAGGAACTTGGTGACCACGCTGGCCGGAATGCCGGTCTTGGCGAACTTGCCGTTCAAGTCCAGACCGGGCGTCACGATGGTTGACTTGATCGGATCCAGCATGTTGAAGCCGGCCGCCATCTTGCCGAAACCATGCCAGTTCACGCCGGCTTTGGCCTTCGGTGACTCGCCCTTGATGATCCAGTTGTCGGCGCGACCAATGCCTTCGTCCACCAGCTTGTCTGGCCCCCACACCTTGAACCACCAGTCATCGCCATACTCTTCATCCACTTTGCGCATGGCACGACGAAAATCCAGGGCTTCGGCAATGCTTTCTTCCACCAGTGCGGTGCCACCGGGCGGCTCCATCATGGCGGCCGCCACGTCACAACTGGCGATGATGCTGTACTGCGGGGAGGTCGAGGTGTGCATCAAATACGCCTCGTTGAAGAGGTGCTTGTCCAACTTGACGGTTTGCGAATCCTGCACCAGCACATGGCTGGCTTGACTGATACCGGCCAGCAATTTGTGAATGGACTGCGTGGCATAGACCATGGCGTGTTTGGGTCGCGCACGTTTTTTACCCATGGCATGGTAGGTACCGTAGAACGAGTGGAACGCCGCGTGTGGCAACCAGGCTTCGTCAAAGTGGATGTTCTCGACATAGCCATCCAGCATGTTTTTCACGGTTTCCGTGTTGTACAGCACGCCGTCGTAGGTGGACTGGGTCAGTGTCAGTACCCGCGGCTTGATCGTGCTGATGTCCACGTCTTGCAGGTGTTCCCGAATCAGGGGGTTGGCCATGATCTTCGCCTTGATGGCGGCGGGTTCAAACTCGCTTTTGGGGATCGGCCCGATGATGCCAAAGTGATTGCGCGTCGGCTTCAAGAAAACGGGAATCGCCCCGGTCATGATGATCGCGTGCAGGATGGATTTGTGACAATTGCGGTCCACCACCACCACGTCATTCGGGGCGACGGTGTGGTGCCACACCATTTTGTTGCTGGTGCTGGTGCCATTGGTCACAAA
>DAITMI010000078.1:0-13743 GCA_036835225.1 Rhodoferax sp.
CGCCAGATCATGGCTTCGTCCTGCGCCACCAGGAAACCAATCGACATGACCTGCACGCCGTAGTTCTCCAGCGGCTCCATGGTTTGCCCGTCTTCACTCTCAGGCTTGCCGCTGATGCCCATCATCATGGGCACGCTGGGTCCGTAAATGTCGGCATCGAGCAGGCCGACACTGGCGCCCTCGGCGGCCAGCGCCAGGGCCAGGTTGACGGCGGTGGTGCTCTTGCCCACGCCACCCTTGCCGGAGGCCACCGCCACAATGTTCTTCACCTTGGGCAACAAAGCCACGCCGCGCTGCACCGAATGCGCCGCGATCTTCATGTTGACATTGACCGACACGTTGTCCACACCGGCCACCTCTTTAGCAGCGGCCACCAGCGCCTTGCGAAAGCCGGGGATCTGGCTTTTGGCGGGGTAGCCCAACTCGACATCAAAAGCCACATCACCGTCGGTGATGGTCAAATTTTTGATGGATTTGGAGGACACAAAGTCCCGCCCGGTATTGGGATCGACAACACTCTTGAGTGCGTCCATCAGCGCTTGTTCGGTCACTGCCATTGATTTCTCCTGTAAGCCTCTAGTCTAGCGAACACTGTTGTAACCTTGCCAGTTCGGGCAAATCGGGGTTTACCCGTGGGCGGGTGTGTTGTCGGGTATTCCTGACCTTGCGCGCCACTCTGCGGCCGATAATGATTTCATGCCGCACGCCTCTCCCACAACCCCCGTGACCGGGCTATTGCTGACCGGCGGTGGGGCGCGCGCGGCTTATCAAGTGGGGGTGCTGGAGGCCATCGCCGACCTCAGAAAGGCGGCCGGGGCGCTCGCCCAAGCCAACCCGTTTCCCATCATCACCGGCACCTCAGCCGGCGCCATCAATGCCTCGGCGCTGGCCTGTGGCGCTGATGATTTCGACAGCACCGTGCGCGGCATTGTTAACGTCTGGAAAAACTTCCAGGCGCATCAGGTTTACCGGGCCGACTCGTTGAGCATGCTGCGCTCGGGCGCCAGCTGGATGACGCTGCTGTCGCTGGGCTGGCTGCTGGCCAAATGGCGGCGAATCAAGCCGCGCTCGCTGCTGGACAACGGGCCTTTGGGCGACCTGATCAAGCAGTTGGTGCCGCTGGAACGTCTGCCCTATTTGATTCGCAAGGGGCATATGCGGGCGCTGGCGATCACCGCATCGAGCTACAGCTCAGGCGACCACATTACTTTTTTTGAGGGTGACAAGCGGCTCATGCCCTGGGTGCGCTCGCAGCGCCGCTCGGTGCGCGATCGCATCACGCATGCCCACCTGCTGGCGTCCTCGGCGATTCCCTTCGTCTTTCCGGCCATGCCCCTGCAAATCGACGGCCAGACCGAATATTTTGGCGATGGCTCCATGCGTCAGTCGGCGCCGGTAGCAGCGGCAATTCATTTAGGTGCCAGTCGAGTCCTGGTGGTCGGGGCCGGGCGCATGCACGAGCCCAAAAGCGAGGCGCATCTGCACAACAACAGCAGCTACCCCTCGCTGGCACAGATTGCCGGTCACGCCCTGGCCAACATCTTTCTGGACGCCCTGGCCGTGGACGTGGAGCGGGTGCGTCGCATCAACCAGACCATGTCATTGGTGCCGTCCGAGGCGCGCAGTGCCAGCGCCCTGCGACCAGTGGAGTTGCTGGTGATCGCGCCTTCGCAACGGCTGGACGCCATCGCAGCCCGCCATGTGGGCGATTTGCCACCGGCGGTACGCACCATGCTCGGGGGCGTGGGCGTGTCGTCCAACGCCGCCGACGTCAAGGGTGCCGCGCTGGCGAGCTATCTGCTGTTTGAATCCGGCTACACCCGGGAGCTGATGGCACTGGGCTATGCCGACGCGCAACGGCAGAGGAGCGAAATCTGCAGATTTTTTGACTGGGCAGACACCTGCCCCAATCCAGCGCCGGCGTCCGGACCGCCCGCAGTAGAGCGGCGACGTGACCCGCTACGGCTGCGCTGACGCGGGCACCGACTAAAATCAACGGCTGTCCCTGATTGGTCCCACCCGATGTCACGCAAACTCTTTGTCACCACCGCCCTGCCCTACGCCAACGGCAACTTCCATATCGGCCACATCATGGAATACATCCAGGCCGATATCTGGGTGCGCTATCAACGAATGATGGGCAACGAAGTGCACTTTGTCTGTGCCGACGACGCTCACGGCGCGCCCATCATGATTGCAGCGGAAAAAGTGGGCAAGACGCCGCAGCAATTTGTGGCCGACATCGCGGCCGGCCGCAAACCGTATCTGGACGGCTTTCACATCGGCTTTGACAACTGGCATTCCACCGATGGCCCGGAAAACCACGAGCTGGCACAGCAGATTTACCGCGACCTCAAAGCCAACGGCTTGATCGCCACCCGCGTCATTGCGCAGTTCTTTGACACCGAGAAGAACATGTTTTTGCCGGACCGCTTCATCAAGGGCGAGTGTCCCAAGTGCCACGCCAAAGACCAGTACGGCGACAACTGCGAAGTGTGCGGTGCGGTGTACAGCCCGACCGAGTTGATCAAGCCGTATTCGGCGTTGACCGGTGTGACACCAGTGCTGCGCGACTCGGAACACTACTTCTTCAAGCTGTCGGACCCGCGTTGTGCTGAATTTCTGGAAAAGTGGACGCAAGGCAGCAACGCCCGCGGCCAGGCGCACCTGCAAAGCGAGGTCTACAACAAGATCAAGGAATGGCTGCTGCCGGACGAGACAGGCAAGCGCGACCTGGGCGACTGGGACATCAGCCGCGACGCGCCCTACTTCGGCATCGAAATCCCGGACGCACCGGGCAAGTACTTTTATGTCTGGCTGGATGCGCCGATCGGCTACCTGGCCTCGCTCAAAAACCGTTTCGTCAAACTGGCCGGTGACGCGACGCTGGGGGCGCAGCACTACAACGCGTTCATGGCCGACCCGAGCACCGAGCAGTACCACTTCATCGGCAAGGACATCATCACTTTCCACACCCTGTTCTGGCCCGCCATGCTGCATTTCAGCGGCCGCAAGACGCCCAACGCGGTGTTTGTGCATGGTTTCCTGACGGTCAACAGCGAGAAGATGAGCAAGAGCCGCGGCACCGGGCTGGACCCGCTCAAGTACCTCGGCCTGGGCATGAACCCGGAGTGGCTGCGCTACTACATCGCCACCAAGCTGAATCCCCGCAACGAAGACGTGGAGTTCAGCCCGGAAGATTTCATGGCGCGGGTCAACAGCGACCTGGTCGGCAAGTACATCAACATCGCGTCCCGCGCCGCGGGCTTTATTGCCAAGCGCTTTGACGGCCAGCTGGGCGAGATTTCCGTTGACGGTGCGGCACTGCTGAACCAGCTACGCGTGGAGCGCGTCAGCATCGAGCTGCTGTACGAGACCCGCGAATATGCCAAGGCGCTGCGCGAGACCATGCTGCTGGCCGACCGCGTGAACGAATACGTGGACGCCAACAAGCCGTGGGAGCTGGCTAAAAAAGAGGGCCAGGAGGCGCGCCTGCACGATGTTTGCACGGTCTGTATCGAAGCGTTCCGCCTGCTCACCACCTACCTGAAGCCGGTGTTGCCGGCGCTGGCGGCGCAGGTCGAAGCTTTTCTCAACATCGCGCCGCTGTCGTTTGGCAGCGCCAGCCAGGCCTTGGGCGCCGGCCACCGCATTGGCGACTACCAACACCTGATGCAGCGCGTCGATATCAAGCAACTTGAAGCCTTGTTTGAGGCTCCAGCCCCCGTAGAATCTGCCAAAGAGGCTATTGAATCAATAGCACCCGGCGGTGAAGCGATCGCCGCCACGATTGGCATTGACGATTTCAGCAAGATTGACCTGCGCATCGCCAAGATCGTGAACTGCGAGGCGGTGGAAGGCTCCACCAAGCTCTTGCGCCTGACGCTGGACGTGGGCGAAGGCAAAACCAGAAATATCTTCAGCGGCATTGCCAGTGCCTACAAACCAGAGCAGCTGGTGGGTCAACTCACCGTGATGGTGGCCAATCTGGCGCCACGCAAGATGAAGTTTGGCATCAGCGAGGGTATGGTGCTGGCCGCCAGCCATGCGGACGAGAAAGCCAATCCCGGCATCCATATCCTCAGCCCTTGGCCTGGCGCGGTGCCGGGCATGCGCGTGCGCTGACCCCCTGCCGGCCTGCTGGCTCGCCCATGATCCCCTTGATCCGCGGCTGGACCGACCCCCAACGCACCACCCAGACCAACACCCGACTGGGGGTGACCCTGACCTTCGTCGCGGGTGCGGCCAATGCCGGTGGTTTTCTGGCGGTGGGGCAGTACACCTCGCACATGACGGGTGTCGTGTCGTCGATCGCCGATTCCCTGGTACTGGGCAATGCCACCGTGGCGCTGGCCGGCCTGGCCATGCTGTGTGCGTTTGTGGGTGGTGCCATGAGCACTGCGGTCATCGTCAATTGGGGGCTGCGGCGCGAACTGCACAGCGCCTACGGTCTGCCGCTGCTACTGGAAGCGGTGCTGCTGCTGATCTTTGGCCTGTTTGGCAGCGCCATCAACTTTGCCGCCACCTTGTTTGTGCCGCTGACCGTGATTTTGTTGTGCTTCATCATGGGCCTGCAAAACGCCGTGATCACCAAAATATCGCGCGCCGAAATCCGCACCACCCACGTCACCGGGCTGGTGACCGACATGGGCATCGAGCTGGGCAAGCTGCTGTACATCAACACGACGGCGGGCGTCGCCCCGGTGCGGGCCAACCGCGACAAACTGCGCTTGCAGGGCAAACTGATCGCCGGTTTTCTGGGCGGCGGCCTGGTGGGGGCGACCGGCTTCAAGCAGGTGGGCTTTGTGACCACCGTGCCACTGGCCATTGTGTTGCTGCTGGTCGTGGCGCGACCGCTCTGGACCGACGCCCGCCAGCGCCTGGGCACGCGCTAAAGCGCGGCGCCCACCTCGCCACCAACCTCGCGCCCGGCCCGACCCCTGCCGCACAATAGCGCCCATGTCTGCCGAGCCCGTTCACCGCCCTTTTTCTCAAGTCCTGTCTTTTTTCCGGCCGCGCCTGCTGGATGCGCTGCAGGGCTACAACCGGCAGCGGTTCAGCCAGGACATTGGCGCCGGACTGACGGTGGGCATCGTCGCCCTGCCGCTGGCGATGGCCTTTGCCATTGCCAGCGGGCTCAAACCAGAAGCAGGCCTGTTCACCGCCATCATCGCGGGCCTGTTGATCTCGGTGTTGGGCGGCAGCCGGGTGCAAATTGGCGGACCGGCGGGCGCGTTCATCGTGATTGTGTTCGGCATCGTGGAGCGCTATGGCCTGGCCAACCTGATCATTGCCACCGCCATGTCGGGCGTAATGCTGTTTGCGATGGGGCTGTTCAAGCTGGGCACGCTGGTCCGCTTCATCCCGATTGCAGTGGTCATTGGCTTTACCAACGGCATTGCGGTGCTGATTGCGCTGTCGCAGGTGAAAGATTTTCTGGGCTTGCGCGTGACGGCCATGCCGGCCAATTTTTTTGGCATGTTGGCCACGCTGAACACGGCCTTGCCCACCCTCAATCCAGCCGCCACCGCGCTGGCATTGCTGTGCCTGGGCACCCTGGTGCTGTGGCAGTTTGTCTTGCCGAGGCTGCGCCAGAAGCACCCGTGGACGGTACGCCTGGCGCGGGTGCCGGGCACCGTGCTGGTGTTGGTACTGGCCACGCTGGGTGTGGCGGTGTTGCAACTGCCGGTCGAGACCATTGGCAGCCGCTTCGGCGGCATTCCCTCCAGTCTGCCAGCGCTGCAATGGCCGGACTTCTCCTGGGAGTCGGCCCGTTTCCTGTTCATTCCGGCCGTCACGTTGGCTCTGCTGGGTGCGATCGAGTCGCTGCTGTGCGCGCGGGTGACGGACAGCATGATCGACGACCGCCACGACTCCAACCAGGAGCTGATGGCGCAGGGCATCGCCAACTTCGTCACGCCGTTCTTTGGCGGCATGCCGGCCACCGGCACCATCGCGCGCACGGTCACCAACGTCAAAAGCGGCGCCACCAGCCCGGTGGCCGGCATCGTGCACGCCCTCACCCTGCTGCTGGTCATGCTGCTGGCGGCGCCGCTGGCGCAGGATATTCCGCTGGCGGCAATGGCGGCGATTTTGATGTTTGTGGCCTGGAATATGGGCGAATGGCGCGCGTTCGTGCAGTTGCGCCAGTACCGCCTGCCCTACCGGATGACACTGCTGGCGGTCTTTTTTCTGACGGTGGTGTTCGATTTGACGGTGGCGGTTGAAGTCGGTCTGGTGGCCGCCTGCATCACCTTCATCTACCGCATTTCCAGTCTGTCGCGCTGCGAAGCGGTGAGCGCCGCCGACTACCCGGCCCTGGCCGGACGCGCCGCAAGCGTCGCCGGCTACCGGCTGTATGGGGCACTGTTCTTTGGCGCCGTGAAATTGATTGAAAAGCTGCAGGACCATCTACCCCAGCACGCGCTGGTGCTGGACCTGAAAAACGTGATCTACATCGACTCCTCGGGGGCCGACACACTCAACGAGCTGGCCCGCGCCTGCGCCAAAGCCGGTGTGCGCCTGGCGGTGTGCGGACTCAGCCACCAGCCGCTGGACATCGCCCGGCGCAGCGGCTTGCTGGGCGTGCTGGGCCCGGACCACATTTACCCCGACCTGGCCGCTGGCATGGCGGCGGTGCTGGCCCAGGCCAATAGCGCCAGCACTGGCCCGGTAAAATACGGCAACGAGGTTTAGCTCATGAATATTTTTTATCGCCCCAAGTACCAGTCTGACGTGACCCAGTTCATCGATCAGCTCAAAACCAAAGACCCGGCACTGGAGGCGAAGCAGCGCCAGGGCCGCGATTTGCTGTGGGACAAGGGCGTTGACCGCAGCGCCTGGAGCGAGTACCGCGAGGCCGAGGTGGAGCAGAAACCCTACGTTTACCAGACCGACCCAAGTTAACAGACAAATACGCTGCTAGCCCCCGAATACAAAGCGCTAGCAGCTATATATTTAATAGCAAATGAATGTCTGACATGGTTGCCAGCGCCGCGCAGCTCGTCCAGAGCACTGCCGATTCACCCGGTATGCCGGACGTGGTGGACCACGTCGCGGTGGCCCGGCTGTATGGTGAGCCGCTGTTTGCCATGCCGCGCGATTTGTACATCCCGCCCGATGCGCTGGAAGTCTTCCTGGAAGCGTTTGAAGGTCCATTGGACCTGCTGCTGTACCTGATCCGCAAGCAGAATTTCAACATTCTGGATATTCCGATGGCGGGGGTGACGCGCCAGTACCTGGTGTATGTGGAAGAAATTCGCGGCCGCAATCTGGAGCTGGCGGCCGAGTACCTGCTGATGGCCGCCATGCTGATTGAAATCAAGTCACGCATGCTGCTGCCACCGAAAAAAGTGGCGCAAGGGCAGGAAGCGGAAGACCCGCGCGCCGAACTGGTGCGCCGCCTGCTGGAATACGAGCGCATGAAGCTGGCCGGTGCCAAGCTGAACGCCGTGCCCCAGTTTGGCCGCGACTTCCTCAAGGCCCAGGTCTTTATCGAACAGTCGCTGCAACCGCGTTTTCCGGATGTGAACGTCGTCGATCTGCAGGAAGCCTGGCGCGACATCCTGAAACGGGCCAAACTGGTTCAGCACCACCGGATCACGCGCGAAGAGCTGTCGGTGCGCGAGCACATGAGCATGGTGCTGAAAAAACTGCAAGGCCGCCGCTTTGTCGAGTTCGAGGAATTGTTTGACCCAACCAAAGGTACCCCGGTACTGGTCGTCACCTTCATCGCCCTGCTCGAACTCGCCAAAGAAACGCTGGTCGAGATAACCCAGGCCGAAGTGTTTGCCCCGATTTACGTCCGGCTGGCGTATTCGTCAACTTGAGTCCCACCACTGTGACAAACCCCTCCCGCCATTTTGATGTACTGATTGTGGGCAGCGGCCTGGCCGGGCTCAGTGCCGCCCTGTATCTGGCGCCCACCCACCGCGTCGCCGTCCTGACCAAGCGCGCCCTGATCGATGGGGCCAGCAGCTGGGCGCAGGGCGGTATTGCCGCCGTGCTGGGCCAGGGTGACAGTTTTGAGTCGCACGTGGACGACACCCTGGTGGCCGGCGCCGGACTGTGCGACCTGGCTGCCACCCGCCTGGTGGTGGAGCACGCGCCGCAAGCCATCGCCTGGCTGCAGCAGATGGGCGTGCCGTTCTCGCAGGAAGACGGCCACCTGCATCTCACGCGCGAAGGCGGCCATAGCGCGCGTCGCATCGTGCATGTGACCGATGCCACCGGTGCGGCGGTTCAGCAAACACTGATCGAGCAGGTGCACCGCCACCCCAATATCACCGTGCTGGAGCAGCACACGCTGGTGGACCTGATCACCGGGGCCAAGCTGGGCCTGGCGCAGAACGCCTGCCTTGGTCTGTACGCGCTGGACGGCGCCACCGATCAGGTGCTGACCTTCAGCGCGCCGCACACCATTCTGGCCACTGGCGGCGCCGGCAAGGTGTACCTGTACACCACCAATCCCGACACCGCTACCGGCGACGGCATTGCCGCCGCCTGGCGCGCCGGCTGCCGGGTGGAAAACATGGAGTTCATCCAGTTCCACCCCACCTGCTTGTACCACCCGCACGCCAAATCGTTTTTGATCAGTGAAGCGGTGCGCGGCGAAGGGGGCCGCCTGCTGCTGCCCGATGGCACGCGCTTCATGCCCAAGCACGACGCGCGCGCCGAGCTGGCGCCGCGCGACGTGGTGGCGCGCGCCATCGACTTCGAGATGAAAAAAGGCGGGTTGGACTGCGTCTATCTGGACATCTCGCACCAGCCGCTGGCCTTTCTGCAGGAGCATTTCCCCAACATCTATGCACGCTGCCTGGAGCTGGGTATCGACATCTCCAAGCAAGCGATTCCGGTGGTGCCGGCGGCGCACTACACCTGCGGCGGTGTCATGTCCGATCTGGTCGGCCACACCGATCTGCCCGGTCTGTATGCCATTGGCGAGACCGCCTGCACCGGCCTGCATGGCGCCAACCGGCTGGCCAGCAACTCGCTGGTGGAGTGCATGGTGTTTGCCCGCGCCGCGACCCAGGCCATCATGCAGGAAACATCGCAGCCCAGCCCGCCACTGCCGGCCTGGGACGACAGCCGCGTGACCGACCCCGACGAAGTGGTGGTGATCTCGCACAACTGGGACGAACTGCGCCGCTTCATGTGGGACTATGTCGGCATCGTGCGCACCAACAAGCGGCTGGAGCGCGCCGCCCACCGCATCGCCCTGCTGCAGGGTGAAATTCAGGAGTTCTATGCCCGCTTTCACGTCACGCGTGACCTACTGGAGCTGCGCAACCTGGTGCAGGTGGCGGACCTGATTGTGCGCAGCGCCCAGGCCCGCCATGAGAGCCGCGGCCTGCATTTCAGCCGTGACTACCCTGAGTTGGCGCCCGTGGCGCTGCCCACGGTGCTCAGCCCCAACGCTTCCCAGGCAGCGCCTTAAAAAAACACCCGTCGCCCGCTGCGTTAGACTCGCGCCAATTTTTTGGGAGCACCGCATGAACCAGTCTGCGCCGCAAAGCGGCACCCCCTACGGCACCCTGCCGGCCAACGCCACGCCGTCGGCGCGCAAGCCGCTCAGCCTGCCACGCCTGCTGGAGATGCACGCGCGCGGTGAAAAAATCAGCATGCTAACGGCCTATGACGCCACCTTTGCGGCCGTGGCCGACGCTGCCGGCGTGGAGTGCATTCTGGTGGGCGACTCGCTCGGCATGGTGTGCCAGGGCCTGAGCAGCACGGTGGGCGTGACGCTGGAGACCATGTGTTATCACGTCGAAAGCGTGGCACGCGGCTTGCGCCGCTCGCAAGCCACCGCCTGGCTGATTGGCGACCTGCCGTTTGGCACCTACCACGAGTCGAAGGAGCAAGCCCTGCGCAGCGCCGCCGCGCTGATGCAGGCCGGTGCCCACATGGTCAAGTTGGAGGGTGGCGGCTGGACGACCGACACCGTGCGGTTTCTGGTGGAGCGCGGCATCCCGGTCTGCGCCCATCTGGGCCTGACACCGCAAACCGTACACGCGCTGGGCGGCTACCGGGTGCAAGGCCGCACACAAGAGTCCGCCGCCACGTTGCGACGCCAGGCCCATGCACTGCAAGATGCCGGCGCCGCGCTGCTGGTGCTGGAGATGGTGCCCGCCGCCCTGTCCGCCGAGCTGACGACCGAGTTGCAGCACTGCCCGACCATCGGCATTGGTGCCGGTCACGGCACGGCCGGCCAGGTGCTGGTATTGCACGACATGCTGGGGCTGAACCTGGGCAAGATGCCCAAATTTGTGCGAAATTTCATGGCCGATGCAGCCGGCATTCGTGAGGCGATGCAAGCCTATGTGGCCGCCGTCAAGGACGGCACCTTTCCCGACAACACCCAACACGCCTGGTAACTGTTCATGCAGTTGGGGACGGACCGAGCTACTATGAAAATCGTTCACACCATCGCCGAACTGCGCGCGTCCCTGCGGCCATTCAAGCACCCCGCTTTTGTGCCCACCATGGGCAACCTGCACGACGGCCACCTGGCCCTGATCGGCCAAGCCAAGCCACTGGGCGATGTCACCGTGGCCAGCATCTTCGTCAACCGCTTGCAGTTTCTGCCGCATGAGGACTTTGACACCTACCCGCGTACCTGGCACTCGGATTGCGAGAAGCTGCAGGCGGCCGGTTGCGACCTGCTGTTTGCACCCAACGAGCAAGAGCTGTACCCCGAGCCACAAACCTTCAAGCTGCAGCCGCCCGCCGAATTGGCCGACATTCTGGAAGGCCACTTTCGCCCCGGCTTTTTTGTTGGTGTCTGCACGGTGGTGCTGAAGCTGTTTGCCTGCGTCTTCTCCGAAGCGCAGGGCCGGCGCGTGGCCGTGTTCGGCAACAAGGATTACCAGCAACTGATGATCATCCGGCGCATGGTGCAGCAATTTGCCCTGCCCGTCGAGATCGTCGGCGCAGAAACCACGCGCACCCCAGACGGCCTGGCGCTGTCCTCGCGCAACGGCTACCTGAGTGAGCGCGAACGCGCCGAGGCGGTGCAACTGTCGCTGGCGCTCCAGACCATGGCAACAGCGTTGAAAGCGGGCGCGACCGATATCGCTACCCTGGAAGACCAGGCCATGAACCACTTGCGCACGCGTGGCTGGCAGCCCGACTACCTGACCGTACGCCGCCGCAGCGACCTGCAGCCGCCGCATTCCGCTGATCTGGTGGGTGATGCCCTGGTCGTGCTGGGCGCGGCCAAAATCGGTGCGACGCGGCTGATTGATAACCTCGAAGTTTGAGTCCCCCCCATTTAAACCCGGCATATCAAGCGACCGGTGCGGACTTGGATTCAACCGGTCGATGCAACAAGTTGGCTCAATCGTACAGTTCTGCCGACCCGTCAGCGGTCATATATGGCGGCCTGGAGTGTGCCCTTAGCTGACGGTCGCACTGGAAAAAGCGGTCCTTCAATATTTCAATCAATGACCGCCGGTGCGGACTCTCAATACCGGGGACACATCGATTTCAACTTTGGAATCTCTGAAACAGGAAGAGCACACTTATCGGTGTTCATGAATTCAACTCTGCACTACGGCCTGTTACTGGCACGTTGTAGTAGTCTGCCCACCGAACGACTGACTCACACAATTCAAAGGGCGATTCAGCGGAGGCTGGCTGGCTTGAATTCGCTCACCAAGTTCATTTTCCTTCTTCGTCATTAGATACAGCCCCGCCTCTTTGGTTATCTTTCCTGCATCGCAAACCTGAGCAACCTGGAGGTTGTATAGGTAAAGCTCCTTGTTGTAGCCGTCAATTTGTGTAAGCCTTTTGTGGAAGTTGATGACAGAGTTCACCATCTGTGTTGCCGTAATTGAACCGGTCATCCAAGCTGCCTGTTGTTGCTCTTGATAGGCATTGATTTTTTGAATTTCAGAACAGTTGCCTCCAAACAGCGAATCTATCCCGCAGTTCAAGTCTTCTAGGCCTCCCGCTGAACACAAACAAGCTGCAGTTGACAGCATTGAGCCCAATAGCAATGGTTTCCAAAGGAATTTTTTCATGTCTGTTTTCGATGTGAATGATGGAGGTTACTCATGTTTCGATGACAAATTGTCCCTATGCCGTTCGTCAGGACTAGCAGCGCATTCCAAGCCGGCCCCGCATTGGTCGCTGGCGTCAATCAAAATAGCGCATTGTGCCCGGGTGCTTGAACTGGAACGTAGCTTTGGCGCCGGCGTTTGCCTGCTCCCAAGCGGCTCGCTCTTCGTCGCGCTCGCGAATGTTGTGCAGCGTGGACATCGAAATCAGTGGAAGGATGACGCTGTTTATGAGCATGCTGCGAAATGCGTTTGGCAGCCACTCACGAACATCGATGCCTGCCTCCTTCAGTTGCTGTTTTCCGTTTGCACCGATGAGGTGTCCGGTGATTTCCTTCTGGCGCTGGAGCGACAGTTCACTGATGTACGCAGAAAGCGACCTTGTCAGGTTGACGACTTGGTGTGCAAAGTCGTTACGAACCTCGGCGAGCATGCTGAGAAGATTTCGGTCCAGCTTGCTGATGAGCCCCAGCGTTTCCGCCAGCTTGAGCCGCTTAGAGTTCTCGCTGTTACTGATGTGCTCGAAAAGCTTCGGATTTCCCAGTTCAAGAACGATGCACTCCGTTAGCGTCGCTTCCACGAGCAGCGCTAGCTTCACAATTGACACCCAGTCGCTGGGCTCCTCATGCAGAGACATGATGTACGCTTGCGGCAGCTTGAGTCGCTCCTCGAGCCCGCGCAGAAGGATGGCTCGCAGCCCGGTGACTGGGTGATTCAGCGCATCGTCTACGCCTTCGTTTTCATCTGGCCCCTCGGTGGCGTCTGTCATGCCTTACCCTCAGCAGCTTTCCTTGCAGGCTCCGGTTCAAAAACGAGCATCTGCTGTAACTCTTCTGGGCTCTCGGCTAGCAACGTTGGTCCGCCTGACGCACCGGTCACCAAAGGGTTACCCGCCTCGTGGCACATTGGGCGAGAGCTGTTGAACGACAAGTTCGAGCCTTTCGGCTTGTGGGTTTCCGTGGTCCAGCCAGGCTTTCGCCAACACCTCTGCTTGCGCATTTGCGAACTTGGAGGCTGTTGCACCCGTAAAACCAGGACCCGGAAGGCCAGACTCCTGTTGAACAACCAATACCGTGAAAGGTGGCAACCCTTGGGACATGCAATAGAACTATATTGGTTCAAGAAGTTGGCCCAAGCCAGCGGTGGGAACCCCGATGAGTTTTCCAAGTTGCCCATAGATGAGGCTCTGTCGATTCTTTGCAGCCCAAGCTAGGACGGCCCAGAGTTGGCTTGCTCCCTCGGAACAGTTCACAGTGCTTCTCCTTGGATAAGGTAACGGATATGCGTTGTCCTGGCTAATATAACCCCTGCACCGTGCGGTGCCGACCACCCCTGCACCGTGCGGTGCCGACGTACGTTGGGTGCCTGCTTTAGGCTTGCGGCGCTTAGGTCCGCTCCTCGTCGATGGCGGGTGCTGTAGGCCTTCAACTGGCAGCCAGTTTGTCGACACTCGCCCGTACGTTTGAGTGTCCGGTATGGAGCAAGCAGATTGAATAGTAATACAGCCGCAGTGGGTATTTTGGAGTCACTGGGCAACACTCGTTTGACCGGTCTCCCCGATATAGTCTCTGTGGCTTTATTCAAATTTAATAGCAGTCCACGCAGCACCCACATGGGCTACAAGGCTACCAGCCTCTTGATTAATACCAAATCAATCTAACCCCGTATCAACCGCAGATCCGTATCC
>DAITMI010000079.1:0-12791 GCA_036835225.1 Rhodoferax sp.
CGCTGGTTGGGGGCCTGCAGCATCAAACAAGCGAACAAGTCTTCCGCCGGGTCAACAAAGAACGTGGTGCCGGCCATGCCACCCCAGAAATAGCTGCCGACCGATCCCGGCACGGATGCCACGCCCAGTTGCTGACGCACCGCAAAGCCCAGCCCGAAGCCATGCCCCGGTGGCAGCAGCGCGCGGGATGCCCCGCTGTTCACGGGAATGTCCCCCAGGTGATCAGCGGTCATGAAATCGACCGTTCTCGGTCCCAACAGGCGCACGCCGTCGAGTTCGCCCTTGTTCAGCATGAACTGCAAAAACCGCGCGTAATCCATCGCCGTCGAAGCCAGGCCGCCGCCGCCGGATTCCAGCGCGGCGTCTTCGCGCACATCGATCACCCGCATCTGCACCCCCCCCTCGGGGTCGCGCGCAAAAGGCTCGGCAATGCGGGCGTGCTGCTCGGGTGGCACGAAAAATCCGGTGTCCGTCATGCCCAGCGGCTTGAAGATGTCCGCCTGCAAATACGCACCCAGTGTCTGCCCGCTCACCACCTCAATCAGACGCCCCAGCACATCCGTGGCCCGGCCGTATTCCCACGCGGTGCCGGGCTCGAACAGCAGCGGCAAGGCCGCCAGTTGGTGCGAAAAATCGGCATTACTGCGCTCGCGCGAGCCAATTCGGGTCTGGGCGTATTGCCGCTGCACCGCTGCGCTGCCCATGAATTCGTAGGTCAGGCCGGCGGTGTGGCGCAACAGGTCCTGAATGGTCGCCAGCTGGCGCACCGCTTGCAGTTGCACCGCGCCATCCACCAGGCTGGCCACCTTTTGTGCCGCGTACTCGGGCAGGTACTTGGCCACCGGCTCGTTCAACAGCAGTTTGCCCTGTTCCATCAACATCATGACCGCCACCGACACGATCGGCTTGGTCATGGAGTAAATGCGAAAAATGGCATCCCGCGCCATCGGGATGCCGGTAGCCGGGTCGAGCGCGCCGACGGCTTCAAACAGGGCCAGTTTGCCGTGGCGGGCAATCAGGGCCACCGCGCCGGGCAGGCGCTGGCGATCCACCTCGGCGTGCAACACCGCCATCAGCCGCTTGATGCGCAGCGGGCACAGGCCGGCCTTCTCCGGCAATACGGCGGGCAGTGCCAGCCCGATGGCGTGCGCCGGCCCGCGGCTCATGCCGATACGCCGGCCGCGCCATAGCGTTGCCGCGCCAGCGCCGCCCCGGCCGCCAGCGCCTCCAGCTTCTTGACGGCGATCTCGCGGTTCATCGGTGCCAGCCCGCAATTGGTACACGCAAACAAGCGATTCTTCGGCACGAACTGCAAGGCTTTGCCAATGGTGTCCGCCACCTGCTCGGGCGTCTCGACTTCATCGCTGGCGACATCGATCACCCCGACCATCACGTCTTTGCCTTCCAGCAGCTTCATCAAGTCAGGCGGCACATGCGAGTGATAGCACTCCAGACTCACCTGCTGAATGCTGCTTTTGGCCAGCGCCGGAAAGATGGCTTCATACTGGCGCCACTCCTGCCCCAGGGTGTCTTTCCAGTCCAGGTTCGCCTTGATGCCATAGCCGTAGCAAATATGCACGGCGGTGGTGCAGGTCAGGCCCTGGGCGGCACGTTCCAGGGCTTTCACGCCCCAATCGGCGGCATCCTGCATGTACACGTTGAACGCAGGTTCATCAAACTGAATGATGTCCACGCCGTCGGCCTGCAAGGCCAGCGCCTCCTGGTTGAGCAACTCGGCAAAGGCCATCGCCATATCGACCTTGCTGCCATAAAAGCGGTCGGCCACGGTGTCCACGATGGTGAGGGGGCCGGGCAAGGTGAACTTCAGCTTCTTCTTGGTGTGGGCGCGCGCCAGTTGCGCCTCAAACGCATGCACGCGGCCTTTGAGCCGCAGCGGCGCAATCACCTGCGGCACCTGGGCGTCATAGCGGCCATTGCGGATACCCATGGTGACCTTGTGCTCGAAGTCAATGCCCTCCACCTGCTCCAGAAAACCATGCACAAAATGCTGGCGCGACTGTTCGCCGTCGCCGACGATATCCAGTCCGGCGTCTTCCTGCAGCTTGATCCACAACAGCGTGGCATCGGCCTTGGCTTGCTGCAGTTCGGCGCCCTGCGCCTTCCATTGCGGCCAGAGTTTTTGCGTCTCGGACAGCCAGGCTGGTTTGGGCAGGCTGCCCGCGATAGAGGTTTGAAACATGTTGATCTCCAAAAAAAATGCCACTAGGCAGACACGTTCAGCGTCCGCCATCCTAATGCTGCCGGGGCCCCCCGGGCGCCGCATCGTTGAAATACCGGGGCAATTGCGCACCGCAATGCAAACAATAGTTGGCCTCTGGCAAGTGGCCTTCGGTCAGGCACTCGTGACAGGTGCGCGTCGTCGGCACGCTGGCGAGTCGTCTGGCCGTCATCTCGGCAGTCACGATGCCGGTCGGCACCGCCAGCGTGCCCCAGCCCAACAGCATCATGGCCGATGAAATCAGGCGGCCCAGATCGGTCTTGGGGGTGATGTCGCCAAAGCCGACTGTCGTCATCGTGGTAATCGCCCAATACACCGACGTGGGGATACTGGTGAAACCGTTGCCCGGGCCTTCCACCACATACATCAGGGTGCCCATGACCAGCACAATCATCAACACCGCCGAGAGAAAAACAAGAATCTTGCGCCGGCTGGCATTCAGGGCGCGACCCAGTGACTGGTATTCAGAGACATAGGCCGTCAACTTGAAGATGCGAAATACGCGCAGCAAACGCAGCACGCGCACATCAATCAAGGCGTGCGTCTCCGGCACCAGCAACGCCACATAGGTCGGCAACAGCGCCAGCAAATCAATCACGCCGTAAAAACTGAAGGCGTAGCGCCAGGGATGGCGCACGCACAGCAGCCGCGCCACATACTCCAGCGTGAAAGCGGCGGTGAAGAGCCACTCCATCCAGGCAAATACAGTGCGATAACTCGGATCGACCCCCTGCACGCTATCCACCACGACCACCGCGACACTCATCAAAATGATGGCAATCAGCCACTTGTCAAACAGGCGCCCGGCGCGCGTGTCGGCCTCGAAAATGACGGTGTACAGCCGCAGCCGCCAGCCGACCAACGGTTTGCCAAAAACATCCTCAGTTGAAACTGCCATCACTTATTTTCTGCTTCCTGTAACGAACGCCACATCACCTTGCCGGCACCACTCTTGGGCAAGACATCCACGAACTGCACCACCCGCGGCACTTTGTACACGGCCATATTGTCGCGGCACCAGTCAATGATGTCCTGTTCACTCACTATCCCCCGGTGCGACGGCCGCAGCACAATCACGGCCTTGACCGATTCACCCCGATAGCTGTCCCTGGTCGAGATGATGCAGGCCTCCTGAATGGCCGGATGCCGGAACATCAAGGCCTCGACCTCGGCCGGCCAGACCTTGAAGCCGGACGCATTGATCATGCGCTTGAGCCGGTCGGTGAGGAAAAAATAGCCATCCGCGTCCACATGCCCCAAGTCGCCGGAACGGAAAAAGCGTTTGCCTTCGAATTCAATGAAGGCCGCTTCGGTCGCATCCGGCCGCTTCCAGTAGCCCTGAAAGACCTCCGGGCCATGAATGATGATTTCGCCCTGTTCGCCGGTTGGCATCTCTGCCAGGGTGTCCGGGTCAATCGCGCGCGCGTCGGTGCTCATGAACGGAATTCCCAGGCATTGCTGTTTGGGCGCATCGGGCGGATTGCTGTGGGAAGGGGCCGCCGTTTCCGTCAAGCCGTAACCTTCGACATAACGCAAACCGAACTGTTCATACAGCCGCTGCGCCACCGCCTGCGGCATGGCGGCACCGCCGCCGCCAATGTAAACCAGGCTGGACAGATCGAACTGCTCGAAGTTGGGGCTGCCCAGCAGATCAATCACCATGGTCGGGATATTGGTCCAATGCGTCACCTGCCAGCGCGAGATCAAACGGCCCGCCAGTTCGCGGTCCCAGCGCGGCATCATGATCAGCGTGGCACCGCCCCGAATGCTGCTGTGCATCAGGCTCACCATGCCGGTGATGTGGAACATCGGCACCACCGTCAGCACCACATTTTCAGCCGAGCCGTTGCCCCACAGGCCACTGGCCACGGCGTTGTGCATGATGCTGGCATGGGTGTGCATGCAGCCTTTGGGCAAGCCGGTGGTGCCGCTGGTATAGGGCAGGATGGCCAGATCGGCCGGCCCGACCGTCAACGCTGATGCGGCGGCCGTGCCGCTCAGCGCCTCCTCCCAGCTGTGCACCTGGCCATCCTGCAAACCGGGCAGCGCGTGACGGGTCAGCAGCCAGTCGGCCCAGGCCGCGGGCGGCGCATCGTCACCCGACACCATGGCGTCAAACGCGTCGGTGAAATGCGTCACCAGCAGGTGCGCCAGTCTTTGTTCAGGTGCCAGCGCATCGCTAGCACGCGCCAGTTCAGCCGCCAGATCTGCGGTAGTGATGGCCACCTTGGCGTCCGGGTCGATGATGTAGTGCTTGAGCTCTTCGGCGCGGTTCATGGGATTGACCGGCACCACCACGGCATTGGCCCGCAAAATCGCAAAGTGCGCAATCACCAGCTGCGGACAGTTTTGCATGTTGAGCACCACTCTGTCACCTTTTTTGACCCCCAGCCCTTGCAAACAGGCTGCCAGTCGCTCTGCTTTTTGTAGCACTTCGGCGTAGCTGAAAACCTGTCCAAAAAAGACCAGCGCCGCTTTTTGCGGGTAACGCCGGGCGCTGGTCTCCAGGTTGTCCCATAAAGACGTGGCCGGCAGCGTGATGGCATGCGGCAGCCGCTTGGGCCAGAACCGATGGTGAGCCCGAACATCCGGCTTGACCCTGGGGCCCGAGGAACTTGAAGACTGGTCCATATGGCAATGCTTTCTTGATCTGAGGTGAACAGTAGCTTAAAACCCGGCGCGCGCACAGGATACGGGACGTGGCATGCACCAGCGGACTCCAACTGTCGCCGTTGGGACGAGAAGCGAATCAGGTTATGAACTTTTGCATGGATTGCAAGAGTAAACCCTGACAGCGTCAGGAACGTGCCGCAGTAAAGTACTGACCTGACCTGACCTGACGTGATTAAGTGAGAAAATTACTCTCGGCATGTTTGATGCTTAATCTATGTCGCCTAGGCGGCTTATCAGTTCGTCAAAAACTTTTTATCTTGCTTTACCAAAGCTTTCAATAAGGAAATTCCATGAAGAAGCAGTTTCTCGCTCTTGCCGTTTTGGCCGCTATTGCCTCTGGCGCCTATGCGCAGACGACGGACACCATCGCCAAAGTCAAGGCCTCGGGCGAAATCACCATGGGCGTGCGGGACTCGTCCGGTGCGCTCTCCTACACGCTGGGCGACGGCAAGTACGTTGGCTACCACGTGGAAATTTGCCAGCGCATCATTGGTAATCTGGAAAAAGCCATCGGTAAAAAAGTGGCCGTGAAATATCTGTCCGTCACCTCACAAAACCGTATCCCCCTGGTGCAAAACGGCACGGTGGACATTGAGTGCGGCTCAACCACCAACAATGCCACCCGCCAGAAAGACGTGGCCTTTGCTGTTACCACCTTTGTTGAAGAAGTGCGCATCGCCGTCAAGGCCAACTCGGGAATCACCAGCATTGCCCAACTGAATGGCAAGAACGTAGCCACCACCACCGGCACCACATCGGTGCAGACGCTGCGCAAGAATGAGCGCGCAAACGGCATCGAGTTCAAGGAACTCTTTGGCAAAGACCATGCGGATAGCTTTTTGTTGCTTGAATCTGGCCGCGCCGATGCCTTCGTGATGGATGGGTCGATCCTGGCCGGCAACATTGCCAACGCCAAGAACCCGGCTGACTTCAAAATCGTTGGCGAGGTACTTTCCGTTGAACCGATCGCCATCATGATGCGCAAAGACGACCCCGCCTTCAAGAAACTGGCCGACGACACGATCCGCGGGCTAGCCAAGTCCGGCGAAATCGCCACGATCTACGACAAGTGGTTCATCCAGGCGATTCCCCCGAAGAACACCAAAGTAGGTCTGGCTGCCAGCGACAGCATTAAAGCCGCCTGGGCCACGCCCAACGACAAGCCCATGGAAGATTACGCCAAAAAATAAGCCTTCAGGTCTCATATGAACCCGACCCCGCCTGGCTTGTGCCGCGGCGGGGTCTTTTCTTTTACCCCTGGCGGAGAACGAGATGACCTGGGACTGGCAAGTATTTCTGAATGACGACGGCAGTGGCCGCACTTACCTTCAATGGATGTTTAATGCTTGGGGCTGGACCCTCGCAGTGGCGGGCTGCTCCTGGGTCCTGGCGGTGTCGATAGGCGCCTTGATGGGCACCCTGCGCACCTTGCCGGGCAGCCCGTGGCTGGTGCGACTGGCCAACGTCTGGGTAGAACTGTTTCGCAATATCCCCCTGCTGGTGCAAGTATTTCTCTGGTATTTTGTTGTACCCAAAATGTTTCCGGCCTTTCAGCAAGTGCCAGGTTTCGTGTTGGTGGTTTTCGCATTGGGCTTCTTCACCTCTGCCCGTATTGCCGAGCAGGTTCGCGCCGGCATCCAGGCCTTGCCCAAGGGTCAGTTTTATGCCGGCATGGCGATGGGATTCACCACCGCGCAAACCTATCGCTATGTGATTCTGCCGATGGCCTTGCGCATCATCTTGCCGCCGTTGACCAGCGAGTCGATGAACCTGCTTAAAAACTCATCGGTGGCGTTTGCCGTGTCGATTGCCGAACTCACGATGTTTGCCATGCAGGCGCAAGAGGAAACATCGCGCGGCGTTGAGGTCTATCTGGCCGTGACAGCGCTGTATGCAGCGTCGGCCTTCGCCGTGAACCGGGTATTTGCCCTGATTGAGAAAAAAACGCAGATCCCCGGCTTTATCGTCGCCGGCGGCACGGATGGAGGGCACTGACATGCTAGGCCTTGACCTTACCTTTTTCAATTGGGATATTTTCAGTAAGTTTGTCCTGAGCGGCTTGTGGTTCAGTGTGCAGCTGACTCTCGTGGCCACGGCGGGCGGCATCTTTTTCGGCACGTTGCTGGCGCTCATGCGCCTGTCGGGCAAAAAGGCTCTGATGCTACCCGCCACCATTTATGTCGACGGCATGCGTTCCATTCCGCTGGTGATGGTGATCCTGTGGTTCTTCCTGTTGGTTCCCCTCCTGATCGGCAGGCCGATGGGGGCGGAGCTTTCGGCCACCATCACCTTCATTGCCTTTGAGGCGGCTTACTTCAGCGAAATCATGCGGGCAGGCATCCAGTCCATCCCGCGTGGCCAAGTGCATGCGGGTCAGGCCATGGGCATGACTTACAGCCAAAACATGCGTTTTGTGGTGCTTCCACAAGCGTTTCGCAACATGCTGCCCGTGCTGCTGACCCAGACCATCATTCTGTTTCAGGACACCTCGCTGGTTTATGCCATTGGTGCCTATGACATGCTCAAGGGCTTCAGCACCGCTGGCAAGATTTATGGCCGCCCGGAAGAAGCCTATTTGCTCGCCGCCGTGGTCTATTTTGCGATCTGTTTTGCCCTGTCCTGGCTCGTCAAGCGTCTGCAGGCCAAGATCGCGATCGTTCGCTAAGCATCGGAGAAAAACATGATTGAAATGAAAAATGTGTGCAAGTGGTATGGCCCGGTGCAGGTGCTGAGCGACTGCTCAATCAAGGTCAACAAGGGCGACGTGGTGGTGGTTTGTGGTCCATCGGGGTCCGGCAAGTCCACCCTGATCAAGACCATCAATGCGCTGGAGCCGATTCAAAAGGGCACCGTTGTTGTGGATGGCATTCCCTTGCATGATCCGGCAACGGACCTCCCCAAGCTGCGCTCACGCGTCGGCATGGTGTTCCAGCACTTTGAGCTGTTTCCGCACCTGTCGGTTACCGAAAACCTCACCCTTGCGCAGATCAAGGTGCTCAATCGCAGCCCCGACGAGGCCAGAACCCGCGGACTCAAGATGCTGGACCGTGTTGGGCTGATGGCGCACAAAGACAAGTTTCCTGGTCAGCTCTCAGGGGGTCAGCAGCAGCGTGTGGCCATTGCCCGCGCACTGTCGATGGACCCCATCGTGATGCTGTTTGACGAACCTACGTCCGCGCTCGACCCCGAGATGGTCGGTGAGGTGCTTGACGTGATGGTAAAGCTGGCCAAGGAGGGCATGACCATGATGGTCGTCACACACGAAATGGGATTTGCGCGAAAGGTCGCCAACCGCGTGATCTTCATGGATGTGGGTGGCCATATTCTGGAAGACTGTTCCAAGGATGAGTTTTTTGGGCAACCGGAAAACCGCAAACCTCGCACCATGGATTTCTTGAACAAAATCTTGCAACACTGATTCCCGTTTGCTGTTTGCGCCTAGGCCGGACGAGCCGGAACCAAATAGAGAGGCATTCAAAACGAACCCGTATCTACCTGCGAGATGACAGACTGGAGTAGCGCAAGTGAATCTACACAAACTAAAAACTTTGGCGTTCGTCGTGGCCGCCTTGGGCTCCGCAATGGCCACACCCGCCCATGCTGGAAAAACATTGGACGCGATCAAAGCACGTGGCCAGATCATTTGCGGTGTGAGTACCGGTGTGCATGGCTTTTCTGCCGCTGATTCCACCGGTAAGTGGTCGGGACTGGATGTTGATGTCTGCAGGGCGCTGGCAGCGGCCACCTTGCGAGACCCCGAAAAGGTCAAGTATGTACCCTTGGCATCCCAGCAGCGCTTCACAGCCCTGCAATCCGGCGAGGTCGATTTGCTGGCCCGTAACACCACGTTTACCCTGACGCGTGACGCGTCACAGGGTTTGAGCTCGACCGTTATCAACTACTACGACGGCCAAGGCTTCATGGTGCCAGCCAAGAGCAGGCTGAAAAGCGCCAAACAACTCAAGGGCCAGACAGTCTGTGTGCAGTCTGGTACCACGTCAGAGAAGAACTTGGCGTCCTTTTCCAAGGCCAACGGGCTGAACATCAAGCCCGTCGTGTTTGAACAGTTTGAGGCGGCGAATGCAGCCTATTTCTCCGGCCGATGCGTAGCGTACACGACAGACGCCTCGGGTCTCGCTTCAATTCGTAGCAAGGAGGCCAAGGCCCCCAAGGAACACTTGATTCTGCCCGATCTGATCTCCAAGGAACCCCTGGGCCCTCTGGTCCGCCGCGGTGATGACGAATGGTTTGCCATCGTCAAATGGGTCATGTACGGCCTGCTCGAAGCGGAAGAGTACGGCGTGACCCAGGCCAACGTTGACAAGATGAAGTCCAGCACCGACCCGGCGGTGCAGCGACTGCTGGGTGAGGGCAATGAAGACACCGGCAAGCTGCTGGGTCTGGACAAAGAGTGGCTGGCCCGCGCCATTAAAGCCACCGGCAACTACGGTGAGAGTTTTGAGCGCAATGTAGGCCCCAACTCGCCACTGGGTTTGCCGCGTGGATTGAACAATCAGTGGAACAAGGGCGGCCTGATGTACGCCTACCCGGTCCGTTGATCTCCAACTGATCGCCAACTGAGAGCGAAGCTGCTGCCGGTACAACCCGCTTGTACTGGCAGTAGTTTTTTGGGCCTCCCTGCTTCTGAACGTCCTTCTTTGAGAGCGCCACCGCCCATGACCCCGAAATCCCCTCCCAAAAAGAACAGCTGGTCCTGGCGCAGTCAGGCCTTCAGAGGTTTTATTTATCAGCTGGTGGCGATCGGGCTGATTGTTGCCGTCGTCTGGTTTCTGGCGCACAACACGCTAACCAACATGAAGATCCGCGGCATTCAGAGCGGCTTTGATTTTCTGAGTGGCCCCGCCGGCTTTGATATCGGCGAGAGCCTGTACCCCTTTGACTCGGCGCAACCGTACTGGCAGGCGTTTCTGGTGGGGCTGACGAACACCTTGCGCGTCGCCATCCTGGGCATCATTTTGACGACCATTTTGGGCACGCTGCTGGGCGTTGGCCGGTTTTCGCGCAATGCTCTGGTGCGTGGCGTGTGCTACGCCTATGTCGAGCTGTTCCGCAACGTCCCCGTGCTGCTGCAATTGCTCATGTGGTATTTGCTGTTTACCGAGGCACTGCCGGCCGCCGCAGAGGCCTGGACGGTGGGACCATTTTTCCTGAGCAAGGGCGGCTTGAGCTTTCCGATTCCGGTATGGGCTGCCGGTCACTTGTGGGCCGTGATCGGCCTGGTGGCTGGCGTGGCGCTGGCCTGGCTCTACCGCAAGCGGGCCTATCTGCAATTTGAAGCCACGGGCCAACTCAAGAGCATGTTCTGGGCTCCGTTGGTCATTTGCCTGGCTGGGGGCGTGCTGGGCTGGCTGGCCGGCGGCGCACCTGCTGCTTTTGATGCACCGTTCAAGGGCGAGTTCTCCATTGAAAACGGCGGCTCGCTGACGCCCGAGTTTCTCTCTGTCTTGTTAGGCTTGACCGTTTACACGGCAGCCTTTGTGGCCGAGGTGGTTCGATCCGGCATTCAATCGGTGGCACGCGGCCAGGGCGAGGCCGCTGCCGCATTGGGCTTGAATCCAGGCCAGTCCATGCGGCTGGTCATGCTGCCGCAGGCGCTGCGCGTGATCATTCCGCCCATGACCAACCAGTTTTTGAACCTGACCAAAAACTCCTCCCTGGCCGTCGCCATTGGTTATCCGGATGTGGTGTCCATTGCCAATACGGCTTTGAACCAGACCGGGCGGGCGGTGGAATGCATCTCCATCGTCATGCTGGTGTACCTGACTACTTCCTTGACCACCTCATTGCTGATGAACTGGTACAACACCCGCTCGGCGATCAAAGAGCGCTGATCCACAACGCAGATACCGATCGACACCATGACTGCACAAACTTTTCAGCCCATTGCACCGCGCCCGGCGCCGCATCGAACCGAAGGCATCATTGCCTGGATCCGCGGCAATCTTTTCAGCGATTGGCTGACCACCCTGATGACCGTCGTGATCGGCGGTGTCCTGCTTTACCTGCTACCTCAACTCCTCAGCTGGGCCCTGTTTCGGGCCTCCTGGCTGCCGAACTTCGATGCCTGCCGGGTCGAGGGCGTGGGTGCCTGCTGGGGCGTGGTGACGGAAAAATACCGCATCATCCTGTTCGGGCGCTATCCTTTTGAGGCGCAATGGCGGCCACTGGTGGCGACCGTTCTGATGCTGGGCCTGCTGGTTGCCAGCTGCACCCGTGCCTTCTGGCGGCCCTGGCTGGCCATTCTGTGGCTCCTCGTTCTGTCCCTGTTTTTTACCTTGATGTATGGCAACGTCCTGGGCTTGAGCAAAGTCGAGACGGATCGCTGGGGCGGCTTGCCCCTGACCATTTTGTTGGCCTCCTTATCAATGGCGATGGCCTTTCCAATCGCCCTGGTGGTGGCGCTGGGGCGCCGCTCCAGCTTGCCGGCCATCCGCACCTTCTGCGCCATTTATGTCGAGCTGATCCGCGGCGTGCCCCTGATTTCCGTGCTGTTCATGGCCTCGTTCATGTTCCCGCTGTTCATGCCGCAGGGCTTCACCATTGACGTGCTGATTCGCGTGCTGGTGGGCATCACGCTGTTTGCCGCGGCCTATATGGCGGAGGTAATTCGCGGCGGGCTGCAGGCCATTCCCAAGGGGCAAATTGAGGCCGCTGCCACACTGGGCCTGTCGTACTGGCAAACCCAGGGCAAGATTGTTTTGCCGCAGGCGCTGGCCATGGTGGTGCCCAGCATCATGAACGGCTTCATCTCGACCTTCAAAGACACGTCGCTGGTGACCATCGTCAGTCTGTACGAACTCACCGGCGCCTTGTCACTGGCCTTGAATTCGGATGCAGACTGGCGGCCGTTCAAGATTGAGGGTTATCTGTTTATTGCCATGATTTATTTCGTTTTTTGTTTTTCCATGTCCCGCTACAGCATCTGGGTTGAAAAACAGGTCAACAGGGGCAAGCAGCGCTGAGTCGTTCTCTGCTCACTGCGCTCTGTTCGCTCATCAAAACCAACCCTTCGAAGATCATCATGTCAGAACCCATTATCAAATTTGAAAAGCTCAACAAGTGGTATGGCAACAACTTTCACGTGTTGCGCGATATCGACCTGAACGTCGCCCCCTGTGAGCGCATCGTCATTTGCGGCCCGTCGGGCTCCGGCAAATCCACTCTGATTCGCTGCATCAACCGGCTCGAAGAGCACCAGGAGGGACGGCTGTTCGTGGATGGCGTCGAGTTGACGGACGACGTCAAAGCCATCGACGACGTGCGCAAAAAGGTCGGCATGGTGTTCCAGCAATTCAACCTGTTCCCGCACCTCACGGTGCTGGAAAATCTGACGCTGTCGCCGATGTGGGTCGGCAAGATGCCCAAGAAGGAAGCGCAAGAAAAGGCCATGCATCAGTTGGAGCGGGTGCGCATTGCCGAACAGGCCGAGAAATACCCACTGCAGCTCTCGGGTGGCCAGCAACAGCGGGTGGCGATTGCGCGCGCGCTGTGCCTGAAGCCGAAAATCATGCTGTTTGACGAGCCCACGTCGGCGCTGGACCCCGAAATGATCAAGGAAGTGCTGGATGTCATGATCGAGATGGCCAGCGAAGGCATCACCATGCTGTGCGTCACGCATGAAATGGGTTTTGCCAAAGCGGTGGCGGACCGGGTGATCTTCATGGACCAGGGGCAAATCGTCGAGCAGAACAACCCGCACGACTTCTTCAACAACCCTCAAAGCGAGCGCAGCAAAGACTTTTTGTCGAAAATCCTGGGGCACTGAGCGGCCCGGACAATTGAACTCATCGGCGGCTGCCGTGTCTTCAAGTTTTGCGCCTGCTGCTTCTCGCCCTCCTGATCGCGTTGCGGCCCCTAG
>DAITMI010000080.1:0-12664 GCA_036835225.1 Rhodoferax sp.
GTGGCGCAAAAGGTGCTGGGGCTGTCCGAACACCCGGTGCTGGTTCTGCATTCTCCATAATCAAAGGATTTTTCCCTGCCATGAGTGACGCACTGAACTACCTGCTCCAGGCCCGGCCCGAGGCGCTGGGCCATTACTTCGCTTTCCTCAAGGATGCCGGCAAGCACCTGGACCCCAAAACCAGGAATCTGATTTCGGTCATTACCAAAGTCCACTCCCAGACTGATCGCGGCTTTCGCCAATACTTGCGGCGTGCCCTGCGCGAGGGCTGCACGCCCATGGAGGTTCTGGACGCGCTGCTGATGGCATTTCCGGCCTTGGGGCTGGCCAAGATCATCTGGGCCGTGGACATCATTCTGGACATGAACATTCCCGAGTTCCAGCCCGAGGCCATCGCCAACCCCGTCCCCAGTCCGGGTCAGTGGCACGACGTGATGGCCAGCGCCGATGTGAATGACGGCGAAGTCACCCGCACCGAATGCGAGGGCCGTGGCCTGTTCGTGTACCGCGACAAAAAAACTTATCAGGTATTTGATAGCCGTTGCCCGCACCAAAACACCGACATGCCGCAGTTGGCTCTGAAGGGCAGCACCCTGACCTGCCCTAAGCACCACTGGGTGTTCGATGTTAAAAGCGGCGACTGCATCAAGACCGGCACCAGCCCGCTCAAACGCATCGAATCAAAAATCGTCAAGGGCCGACTGCTGGCCTTTTGGTAACATCCGGTAACATCTGGCAACCGTTGACACCAATCTGACCCACCGATCACCATCCCAGTGAAAAACCCGCGCTTTTCCTCATTACAACTATCGGAGACCCCATGAAAGCATCCAGAAAATTTTTTTACTTGACTCCTCTTTGCGCGCTGCTTGCAGCCAGTTCGGCGTATGCCACGAATGGCATGCTGATGGAGGGCTATGGCCCCATTTCTACCGGCATGGGTGGCGCCTCCCAAAGTTTTGACCATGGCACCGCAGGCATGGCCCAGAATCCGGCAACGCTGGGGCTGATGCCGGACGGAAGCTCTCGGCTGGACGTGGCCTTTGGGGTGCTTGGGCCTGACGTGAAAAGCAGCATGATGGGCATGGACGCCAAGTCCGGCGGTACGTCTTATCTCATGCCCGCTTTTGGCTACACCAAGCGCAATGGCGCTTACACCTACGGTATTGGCATGTTCGCCCAGGGCGGCATGGGGACGGAATACGAGGCCACGTCATTTATGGCGGCAGGCACTGGCTTGCCTGCGCGGTCAGAGTTGGGTGTGGGTAATGTGATCTTTCCGGTGGCTTACCAGGTCAATCAAAACCTGACTGTCGGTGCTACCTTGAAGTTCATGTGGTCTTCTTTGGACATGCAAATGAATGGCAGCCTGGCCAATTTGGCCGGTCCTAATGGAATAGTCACGGGTGGTGTTGGCGGGTTGGCGACAACTATGGGAACAATGGCGCAAGCTGTTCGTCCATACACAAATGTCAATCCAGATCCTGCAACCACGATCGCACGCATTGACTTCTCTGACGACAACAAATTTACCGGCGCTGCCAAATCTACCGGCTTCGGCGCGTCGCTTGGGGCAGTCTATAAAGTCAACCAAGACGTGACCATGGGCGGCTCCTATCAGTTCAAATCAGCTTTGAAAGATATGACAACGTCGAGTAGTGCAGCCAGTCTCGGGATAGTGGGAATGATGACTGACAACGGCCAAATTACCGTAATTGATTTTCAAATGCCATCGGTGTTTGCTATTGGTGCAAGCTGGCAAGCCAAACCCTCGTTGTTGTTGGCTGCTGACCTCAAGTACATTGGCTGGGCCGATGCGATGAAGAGCTTCAAAATGCGTTACGACAGCGCAAACCCTGGCATGGGATATGTCACCTTTGCCATGCCGCAAAACTGGAAAGATCAGACCGTACTGAACCTTGGCATGGCTTGGAAAGCCAATGAACAGTTGACGCTGCGCGCCGGGCTGAATCTGGCCGACAACCCGATCCCTGATGCATATGTCAACCCCCTGTTCCCGGCTACCGTGAAGAACCACGTCACGCTGGGCCTGGGCTACAAGTTGTCGGAGGCAGGGGAATTCAATGCGTCCTTGGCAGTTGCGCCCAGCACCTCTGTGACCAGTGGTGACGGCGTGACGATCTCGCATGGGCAGACCAGCGCACAGTTGATGTACAGCCATCGCTTCTGAAGCGATTCGAGGCTATTGAGCTGCCCCGGCAAGCCATTGGCGTCCAGTTCGGCTGGCGCTATTGACTTGATCCAGTCAAGGTAGCTTAATGCTTCGCGGGCCGGGTCAATGACCTGGCCCGCTTTTCCTGACCTGACCGACAGCCTTCAAGTTGTAACCTAATAACGACAGGAGCACACCTCATGGCACACATCATCATCATGGGCGCAGGCATCGGCGGCATGCCAGCCGCGTACGAAATGCGCGCCACGCTCTCCAAAGAGCATCGCATCACGGTCGTCAGTGCCGTGGATTACTTTCAGTTCACCCCGTCCAACCCTTGGGTGGCCGTCGGCTGGCGCGACCGTGAGACCGTGACGCTGCCGATTGCGCCCCTGCTGGAAAAAAAAGGCATCAACTTTATTGCCAAGGCAGTCACCGTCATTGACGCGCAGGCCAACCGCCTGACGCTGGATGGCGGCGACACGCTGGACTATGACTATCTGGTCATCACCACCGGGCCGAAGCTGTTCTTTGACGAAGTGCCGGGCTCCGGCCCCCACGGCGGCCACACGCACTCGGTCTGCACGGTGGACCATGCGCTGGGCTTCTTCAAGGACTATGAGGCCTTTCTGCAAAACCCCGGTCCGGTCGTGATCGGTGCCATGCCGTTTGCCAGCTGCTTCGGACCGGCTTATGAGTTTGCATTCATCCTTGATACCGACCTGCGCCGCCGCAAAATTCGCCACAAGGTGCCAATCACTTTTGTGACCAGTGAGCCCTACATCGGACACTTGGGGCTGGGCGGCGTGGGTGACAGCAAAGGCTTGCTGGAGTCCGAGCTACGAAGCCACGACATGAAGTGGATTACCAATGCCAAAACGACCAAAGTGGAAGCGGGTAAGCTGTTTGTGACTGAACTTGATGCCCTGGGCGGCGTGTTCAAGGAGCATGAAGTGCCCTTCAAGATGTCGATGATGTTGCCAGCCTTCAAGGGCGTGGACGCGGTGGCGGCGGTGCCCAATTTGTGCAACCCGCGCGGCTTCGTGCTGATCGACGAGCACCAGCGCAGCAAGGCCTACCGCAACATCTTCTCGGCCGGCGTGTGCGTGGCCATTCCACCGGTGGAAGCTACCGTGGTGCCCACCGGCGCGCCCAAAACCGGCTACATGATCGAGACCATGGTCAGTGCCATTGTGCACAACATTGCCGATGAACTGGCCGGACAACCGGTAGTGACCAAGGCCACCTGGAATGCGATTTGTCTGGCCGACTTTGGCGACACCGGCGCTGCGTTTGTGGCTCTGCCGCAAATTCCGCCACGCAACGTCAACTGGTTCAAGACCGGCAAGTGGGTGCACCTGGCCAAGATTGCCTTTGAGAAGTACTTCATGCGCAAGATGCGGACCGGCACCTCCGAACCGATCTATGAAAAATATGTACTCAAGGCACTGGGCATTGTGCGTTTGATGCGCTGACCCTCTATCGTCACTCACAGGAGACTCCATGGAAACAAATCTAATTGTCGGTATCAACGTGGCGGCGGTGGCTGTCATGCTGATGTGTCTGTATCAGGTGTTCACATTGCGCAGCAAAATTCCCGGCGGCGTCGTCGGAAAACAGTGGCGGTTTCTGACCTCTCTGGTGACCTTGTTCACACTGGGTTACTTCATCACGCCCTTTTTCAGTCGGCTGCCGACCAACGTCATCAATGTGATCGTGGCGCTGATTTTCTTTTTTGGCGCGGTCTATGTGCTGATCACGATACGGCTCATTTATCGCATCATCGAAGAGTTCACCAGCTGATCGCACATGGACAGCACCACCGTCCTGAACAAAACCCGCAGTGGTGCGGACGAACTTGCGCACCGCACCGGGGCCGTACCGCAGAAGCTGCGCTCGCTCCTGATTCTGGTGGACGGCAAGACCAGTTTTGCCGATCTGCTGCGCAAGTGCGCATTCTTGCCAGAGTGCGCCGAACATCTGGCGTGGTTGATGCAGAACGGGTTTGTCCAGGCGTTGTCACCCAGCATCCCCGCTGCGCTCCCCAGCGCGGCGGCGGCTTCGCCGATGTCAGCACCCGACACCCCATCAGCGCGAAATGCCCTGCTGGCGCTGGCGCATGAACTGCTCGGAGTGAACGGCAATGCCGTGGTGAAGCGCCTGCAAGACACCGAGGACACGCGCGAGGCGCTGGGGCAGACGCTGGAGCGTTGCCACAAACTGATCCGACTGTCCATCGACGAGAAAAAGGCGGAACAGTTTCGCAGCCGGGGCGCTGCGCTGTTGGCACCGACCGCCTGACCCGCGTCTCGGCCCATGAGCGCACCACGGGTGCGGCAAGAACCGTGGTGTTCGGTACCCATTGACGGTCGGCCGGGTGTCGCGTTTCCGCTTTGAATCCGGGCTGACTTGTGCTTGCACTCCTTCAAACCTTCTCCTGGCAAGAGCTGCGCCACCATCCCTGGCGCAACGCCGCCGCGGTCTTGGCGGTGATGCTGGGGGTGGCGCTGGCGTTCTCGGTGCATTTGATCAATGCCTCGGCACTGGACGAGTTCTCGCAAGCGGTGCGCTCGGTCAACGGCCAGCCGGACCTGGAACTGCGCGGCGTGCAGGGCAGCTTTGACGAGGCGGTCTTTGCCCGCGTCGCCAGCAACACGCAGGTGGCCGTGGCCTCCCCGGTGCTGGAAGTCAGCACCTATGCCCTGACAGACCAGGCAGAACGGGTGCTGTTGCGCGTGGTCGGCGTCGATGCCCTGGTGGTCGCCACGGTGGCCCCGGCGCTGATGCCGCGGCCTGCCGCCGACGCCGACCGCCTTGCAATCTTCTCGCCCAACACCGTATTTTTGAATGCCAGCGCACGCCAGCGCCTGAGCGACGACACACTGCAACTGCAAAGCGCCCTGCAGCTCAAAACTGTGACGGTGGCGGGCAGCGTCAGCGCGGCTGGCGCACCGCTGGCCGTGATGGACATTGGGGCCGCGCAAGAGCTGTTCGGCCGGCAAGGGCAACTCACCCGCATGGATGTCCGCCTGCAGGCCGGCACCGACCGGGCCGCCTTTGTACGCGCCCTGCAAGACAGCGCCGGCTGGCCGCCCGGCATAACAGTGGCCGAACCCGGTGACACAATGGCACAGGTCAGCCAGCTGTCGCGCGCCTACCGCGTCAACCTCAGCGTGCTGGCGCTGGTGGCGCTGTTCACCGGCGCGTTTCTGGTGTTTTCGGTGCTGTCCCTGAGTGTGGCCAAGCGTGGCCAGCAGTTGGCGCTGCTCGGCGTGCTGGGTCTGAGCGGACGCGATCGGCTGGCGCTGGTGGTATGGGAGTCGCTGGCGCTGGGACTGGCCGGCAGCGTGGCGGGCATCGCGCTGGGCACGGCATTGGCGGCACTGGCCCTGCGCTTGCTCGGCGGCGACCTCGGCGGCGGCTACTTTGCCGGCGTGGCGCCGGCCCTGCAATGGAATGGATGGGCCGCGCTGGCGTACGGTGCGTTGGGTGTGCTGGCCGCGCTGGTGGGGGGTTGGTGGCCGGCACGACAGGCGCAGCGCCTGCCGCTGGCGCAGACGCTCAAGGGCCTGGGGCGCGGCGTGGGGGCTCGTCGCAGCCCTTGGCTCAGTATTATTTTGATAGCTGCTGGTGCAATACTGGCAAGGGCCCCAGCCATTTTTGATATACCACTGGCGGCCTATGTATCGATCGCGCTGTTGTTGCTGGGCGGCATCACCGCATTGCCGTGGCTGATCGCCCTGTTACTGGACCGCCTCGCCCCGTTGGTGACACGTCAGGTGTTGCCGCTGCTGGCAGTGGAGCGGGCACGGCGGCAGCACGAGAGCGCGGCAGTGGCCGTGGGCGGCGTGGTGGCCTCACTCAGCCTGGCGGTGGCGCTGACCGTGATGGTGGCGAGTTTTCGCGACTCGGTGACGCAGTGGCTGGACCGCGTGCTGCCCGCCGATCTGTATGTGCGCAGTGCCCGCAGCCTGAGCGCCAGTGACACGGTGTATTTCACGCCGGCGTTCGTGCAGGCCGCCGCGCAACTGGCGGGCGTGCAGCGAGTGCAGCCGCTGCGCCAGATAGCGCTGCTGCTGGACCCGGCCCGACCGGCAGTGGCGCTGATCGCACGCGAGCTGGATGACCCGGCGCGCAACCTGCCGCTCATGGGTGAGCCGCTGCCGGTGCCGCCAGGGCAGATCGGCATCTATGTCAGTGAAGCGATGGTGGACCTGCATGGTGCCCGGCTGGGCACGGTGTTTGCGCCTCTTTCAGCATCATTTAGGCCTCTAGCCCCCGCAGAACATGCGCAAGCAGCTACTTTTTTTGTAGCGGGCGTGTGGCGCGACTATGCGCGACAGTCCGGTGCCATTGCCATGGACAAGCGCGCCTTCGAGCGCTTCACCGGCGACCGGCGTGCCAACGACCTGGCGCTCTGGCTCAATGACCAGGCCGATGCCGAGCGCGTGCAGCAAGCCCTGCGCGCCCTGGCCGACCGGCTGGGCGCCGGTGCCGGCCAGCTGCTTGAATTTGGCACGGCCAGCCAGATCCGCGCCACGTCGCTACGGATTTTCGACCGCAGCTTTGCCGTCACCTACTGGTTGCAAGCGGTGGCCATCGCCATCGGCCTGTTCGGCGTGGCGGCGTCTTTTAGCGCCCAGGTGCTGGCGCGGCGCAAGGAGTTTGGCCTGCTGGCCCATCTCGGTCTAACGCGGCGGCAGATTCTGACGGTGGTGGCGTTGGAGGGCGCCGCCTGGACGACGCTGGGCGCCCTTGCGGGCCTGGCCCTGGGCCTGGCCGTGGCCGTGGTGCTGGTGCATGTGATAAACCCACAGAGTTTTCACTGGAGCATGGAGCTGATGTTGCCCTGGCGGCGACTACTGGCCCTGTGCCTGGCGGTGGTAGCGGCCGGCACGGTGACCGCCTGGCTGGCGGGGCGAGCGGCGGCGAGCAGGGACGCCGTGCTGGCGGTGAAGGAAGACTGGTGAGCGCGCGCCGTATCAGCGCAGCGCGAGGGAAGGCGAGAGGGCTGCGCCCGGCAGCCGGAAGCGCCCAGCCACGTCCCGCAAATCACCCGCCTGGTCCTGCAGGCTGCGCGCGGCCGCAGCGGACTCCTCGACGGCTGCGGCGTTTTGCTGGGTCATCTGGTCCAGGCGATTCACGGCGGTGTTGATTTCTGACATGCCGCTGCTTTGTTCGCGGGTGGCGGCGGTGATTTCGCCGATGACCTGGGCCACGCGTCCAACGGAATCGACGATGGTGCTCATGGTGGCGCGTGCCTCGCCAACTTTGCTGGTGCCCAGTTCCACCTTGTCCACCGAGGCACTGATCAGCGCCTTGATCTGCCGCGCCGCTTGAGCGGAGCGGTTCGCCAGCGTGCGCACCTCGGCTGCCACCACCGCGAAGCCGCGCCCTTGGTCGCCCGCGCGGGCCGCCTCAATCGCCGCATTCAACGCCAATATGTTGGTCTGGAAGGCGATGCCGTCAATCACCGCCGTGATGTCCACAATCTGGCGCGACGATTCGCTGATGTCGTTCATGGTGCGCATCACCTCGGACATGACCGTGCCGCCACCAACGGCCTCCCTCGCCGCCGATTGCGCCAAGACTTCAGCGCGGGACGCCGCCGCCAGCGAGTGCTGCATGGTCGCCGCAATCTGCTCGACTGCGGCGGCCGTCTGCTGCAGGCTGGAGGCGGCCTGTTCAGTCCGGCTGGAAAAGTCGAGATTGCCCGCGGCGATCTCGGTCGCCCCCTCGGCCACACGGCGGCTGGCGCCCTGGACCTGGGACACCAGGGTGTGCAAAGACAGCTGCATCCGGCCCAGTGCGGCCAGCAGCCGTCCGGCCTCGTCGCGATCGTGCCCTTCAATGCGCTCGGTCAGGTCCAGCGCCGCCACCCGGTTGGCCGTGTCCACCGCCTGCTGGATGGGCCGGGTGATGCTGCGCACCAGCCTGATCGACAGCACAAGCCCCAGCAACAACGCGCACAAGCCGAACAGGATCAGCCCCCATTGCGCCGACCGGCTCATGTCGCTGATATGCGCCACGGACGCATCAATCCTGGCGCGCTGGAAATCCCCGAGCCGGGTCACGGCCTCCAACAAGGCTTGCGCTGCCGGGGTGAAGCGGCCGGCATACACCCGCTCGATGCTTGCCGTCAGACCGCCATCGCGGGCGACCGTCAGCTCCTGGCGCGCTTTCAGGAATTCACGGTTGGTATCGGTCATGAGAAGAAGGATGGCCTGGTCTTCCGGCGTGGTCAGCATCCCGCCCAGTTTGCGCAGCAGTTCATCCACCAGCGCGGCGGTCTGGTCGATCTCGGGGGTCAGCACATCGCCCACCTGGGGTTCCGAGCTCAATGCAAAGGCCTTGGAGCGGGCCACATTGACCGAGATGTGGCGGTGCAATTCCGCCGCGATGCGTTCGGTCGCCATGGCGTCATCGACCATCCGTCCGGTCTCCTTGGAGACCCGATACAAAGACCAGACCCCGAGCGCCGAGCCCAGGAGTGCGATGGCCAGGACGAGCGACAAAACACCCAGAATCCGGCTGGCAAAAGAACCCGATATTCTGAATCCGCTCGATGAACCTGCATGTGGCATTGATGATTGCTCCTTCTGGAAGACCGGACCATGACCCGGCCGGCTGTACTGGTTGTAAGAATAGAAAATCTGCCCCATCTTGTTCGAGTAATGTGACAATTACGTGACAAATCCGTGTCAAAAGTCTCGCCGCCGCGACCCGAAAAGCCCCGGATCACAGCGACAATGGGCGGCATGACAGACGGCCTCTCTCGACGACACCTGCTGGCCGCTGGACTGGCCGCACCGCTACGGCCATTGCAGGCGGCACCAGCAGAAGCACCGACTCTGGCCCGGCGTGCGCTGCAGTTTCCACGCGACCTGGGCAGTCACCCGGAGTTCTCGATTGAGTGGTGGTACCTCACCGGGCATTTACGCTCGGGCTCAGGTTCAGGCGAACGCGAGTTCGGCTTTCAATTGACGTTTTTTCGCTCGCGCGTGGCGGCCACCCAGGGCATGACATCGGCCTTTGCTGCCAAACAGCTGATCTTTGGGCACGCGGCTGTGACCGACGTGACCGGCAGAAAACTGTGGCACGACCAACGCATTGCGCGCGAAGGCTTTGCGGTGGCACAAGCCAGTGAGCAAGACAGCGCCATCACCTTGCGCGACTGGTCACTCCAGCGTGACGCCAAGCAGTACAGGGCCATTGCGGCGGGCAACGGTTTTCGCTTTTCTCTGGTCTTGCGCGAGACCCAACCGCTGCTGCTGCAAGGCGCGCAGGGTCTGTCACGCAAGGGGCCGGAAGAAATGCAGGCCAGTTACTACTACAGCCTGCCGCAGCTTCAGACCACGGGCACCCTGACGTTGAACGGCCGACCGATGCCGGTACAGGGCACGGCCTGGCTCGACCACGAATGGAGTCAGGCGCTGCTGCATCCCCAGGCGGTGGGCTGGGACTGGATCGGCATGAATCTATTGGACGGCAGCGCCCTCACCGCGTTTCGCGTACGCGACCAGGCCGGCCAGGCCCTGTGGGATGGCGGCTCGTTTCGTCACCCGGCCATGGGTGCGACGCCCCAGGTCTTCAGCCATGGCGAGGTGCTGTTCAAGCCGGTGCGCCACTGGACCAGCCCGTTGACCCAGGCCAGCTACCCGGTGGAATGGATCGTAAGAACACCGGCTGATTTTTATACGGTCAAGGCCGTCATCGACAACCAGGAGCTTGACAGCCGCGCCTCCACCGGCGCGGTTTACTGGGAGGGTCTGAGCGAGTTGTTTGACAGCCATGGCAAGCTGGTTGGCCGCGGCTACCTGGAGATGACGGGCTACGCCAGCCCGCTGCAGTTGTAGGGCAAGCAGGTGCCATCACTGTGACCGGCCATCGCCTGGACGCCTTACGCAATCCTGGGCGTTCCACTGGCAGCACCTGAACGCTATTAATTCAATAGCTAATAGCGCAATATCCATAAGGGCCAAGGCCTTGTATCATGCATATTCCACCTCGGTGCTTGCGCCGTGCCTGACCTGCCCCCACCTGCCTCACCATGACAAGCGAACGCCCCAAGTCCTCCAACCCCAAATCCCTTTCCGGCCTGCTGCCGTTTCTGCGACCCTACCGCGGCCGCATTGGGCTGGCGCTGGTGTTTTTGGTGATGGCGGCCGTCGCCACGCTGGCTTTTCCGGTCGCGCTGCGCTACCTGATTGATGGCGGCCTGGTGCAATCCGACAAAGGCGCGCAGGTGATGGCGCTGCGTGAGCACTTTGCCGCCCTCTTTGCGGTGGCCGTGGCACTGGGCCTGTTTTCGGCCGGCCGCTTCTACATGGTGAGCTGGCTGGGCGAGCGGGTCACCGCCGATTTGCGCAATGCGGTGTACGGCCATGTGCTGCAGCAAAGCCCCGAGTTCTTCGAGACCACCCAGACCGGCGAAGTGCTGTCGCGCCTCTCCGCCGACACCACGTTGGTGCAGACCGTGGTCGGTTCGTCACTGAGCATGGGCCTGCGCAACACCGTGATGGGCATTGGGGCCCTGGGCATGCTGATCTGGACCAATCCCTATGTGATGGTTCAGGTGCTGGGGGTGTTGGTGCTGATCGTGGTTCCGTCCCTGTGGTTTGGCCGTCGGGTGCGCAAGCTCTCGCGCGCCAGCCAGGACCGGGTGGCAGATTCGAGCGCCATTGCGGCTGAAGTGCTGAACGCCATTCCAGTGGTGCAGAGCTACACGGCGGAGGGGCGCGAGGCGGCCCGCTTCACTGCCTCCACCGACAGCGCCTTCGACACGGCAGTGCGGCGCACCCGGGCGCGCTCGGTGCTGGTGGCCTTCATCATCATCGCCACCTCGGCGGCCCTGCTGTGGGGCTTGTACCAGGGCACGCAGGCCGTGATGGCCGGGCGCATCAGCGCTGGCGATCTGGGCCAGACGGTGATGTACGTCATCATTCTGGCCAGCGCCTTTGCGATTCTGGGCGAGGTGTATGGCGACTTGCTGCGCGCCGCTGGCGCGACCGAACGGCTGATGGAGTTGCTGGGCAGCCGCTCACCCATCACTTCACCAATAAATCCAGCTCTAGCCCCCGTCCAGCTTGCCGGTAGCGCTATTAAATTCGAAGCTATCCATTTTAACTATCCATCGCGCCCGAATCAGGCCGCCTTGACTGATTTTTCGTTGACCGTTCAACCCGGCCAGACCGTGGCCATCGTCGGGCCCAGTGGCGCTGGCAAGAGCACGGTATTTCAGTTGCTACTGCGTTTTTACGACCCGGCCTCGGGACAAATCGTGCTGGATGGCGTGGCGACGCGCAACATGGCTTTGCACGACCTTCGCCAGCGCATCGGCATCGTGCCGCAAGATGCGGTCATCTTTTCCAGCAGCGCGCTGGAAAACATTCGCTACGGCAAACCCGAGGCCAGCGACGACGAGGTCAAGGCGGCGGCCCAGGCGGCGTTTGCCCACGAATTCATCTGCGAACTGCCGCAAGGCTATGCCACCTTTCTGGGTGAGCGCGGTGTACGCCTGAGCGGCGGCCAACGCCAGCGCATCGCCATTGCCCGCGCCATGCTGAAGAACCCGCCCTTGCTGCTGCTGGACGAAGCCACCAGCGCATTGGACGCCGAGAGCGAACGCATGGTGCAAGCGGCACTGGAATCGGCCATGCGCGACCGCACCACGCTGGTGATTGCGCATCGGCTGGCCACCGTGCAAAAAGCCCACCTGATTGTGGTGCTGGATCACGGCCGGCTGGTGGAGCAAGGCACCCACGCCGAACTGGTGGCACGAGGCGGCGTTTATGCGGGCCTGGCCGCACTGCAATTCAACGCCTGAGCTGACCGACCGATCGGCAGGAAGGCGCGTGCGTCTGGTTATTAATTTATTGCATAGATACAAATGAACTCGGCCTTAGACAAAGGTGCGTGGGCGCCCTACAGTCCGGGACTTGACTAAACCCACAAGGTATTTACCCATGTCACAACCGTCCAGCGTATCCGCTGCCCCCCTCCCCGGCACAGTCGCGGCGGCCACCGCCCCCGCGTCGATCCCCTCCTACCTGCAAGCTGACAATCTTGGCCCCTGGGGCATTTACCTGCAGCAGGTTGACCGGGTTGTGCCTTACCTGGGTCATCTGGCACGCTGGGCGGAAACACTCAGACGCCCCAAACGGGCGCTGATCGTCGATGTGCCGATCCAGCTGGACAACGGCACGGTGGCGCACTTTGAAGGCTACCGGGTGCAACACAACACCTCGCGTGGGCCCGGCAAGGGCGGCGTGCGTTTTCACCAGGACGTGACGTTATCGGAAGTGATGGCCCTGTCGGCCTGGATGTCGATCAAGAACGCGGCGGTGAACGTGCCCTTCGGTGGCGCCAAAGGCGGCATTCGGGTTGACCCCAAAACCTTGTCGCGGGGCGAGCTGGAGCGCATGACGCGCCGCTATACCAGCGAGATCGGCATCATCATCGGCCCGACCAAAGACATTCCGGCGCCGGACG
>DAITMI010000081.1:0-12532 GCA_036835225.1 Rhodoferax sp.
TGGCCTGCGGTCGCCTGACGCTGGCAGGCCAGCAAGCCAATGATCCCGGCCTGTATGCGCCCTGGCATTTGACCCTGCTGGCCTCGCGCTATGAAGGCTGCCCCATGACCCTGCTGGAGTCTTTTGCGACGGGTGTGCCGTGCGTGGGACTGCCGATCCCGGCGCTGCAAGAAGTGCTAGGCGATGATGCCGCTTACCTGCTGGCGCGTGATCACTCAGCCGAGGCCTTGGCCAATGTCGTGCAGGCCGTCTTGGCGATGCCCCGGCATCAAGTGCAGGCCGACATGGCGCGCGTATTGTCGCGGCATCAAGTGAGAGATTTCGTGCAGCTCTGGCAGACCGTGCTGCAAGAGGCGGTCCGGCCATGCTGATCCACTTTGTGCACATGGGCGACGCCTACCTGCCGGAGCTGCAGGCCTATGCCGCATTTGTGCAGGCCGCTGGCCATCAGGCGCAGTTGCACCACCACATTGACACCGTGCCTGCCGATGCGGCCGTGGTGTGGTGGATGTGCGGACAAGTGAGCGCCGAGATGGCGCAGCGCTTTCCAGGGGCCTTTCACATTCACGAATACGCCTCGGCGTCGGTGCCGCCGCTGGCCTGGCTGAAGGACCGTGTCAAGCGCTGGCGCCAGGCGACTCCGAACTATCGCATCTATCAGAATGCCTGGGTGCGCCAGCGCATGAGGTTTTCCGATGCAGTACCGAGCGAGTTGCGCGACATGGGGCTCTCGCCCAACTTCTTTGACGCACCGGCTGCACCTGGCGAACCGGAGTTTGATTTTGTGTACCTGGGCGAGATGCAACGCCTTTGGCACTTTCTGCCGGTGTTTGATGCGCTGGCACAGACTGGACGGCGCGTGCTGCTGGTGGGCCAGTTGCCGGACGATCTGCGGCCGCGCTTGCAGCACCATGCCAACCTGACCGTCACCGGCCGCGTGCCTCACAGCGAGGTGCCGGCCTTGCTGCGGCGTGCGCGCTACGGCCTGAACCTGGTGCCTGACCAGTTGCCCTACACCCGGCAGACGTCGACCAAGCTGCTGGAATATTGCGCTGCCGGTTTGCAGGTGGTGTCCACCGACTACCCCTGGGTGCGCGAATTCGAAAAGCAGCATGGAGCCCGCTTCGCCTACATTCCCTGTCGAGCCACCGCCGTGATCTACAAGGCGCATCTTGGCCCCGCACTGGACGCGCAGCCGCTGGTTGTGCCCGACGTGCGGCCTCTGACTTGGCCAAGCTTGTTGGCCGACCTGCAGATTTGGCGCCACATCGGTATCTGCACATGAAGCTGCCCCGCGCCTCTGCCCCGATTGCGCTGGCCAGTGCAGTGTCGCTGGGCGCGCAGGTGTTGTTCAGCTTGGTGATGCTGCGACTGTTTGAACCGCAGGCGGTAGGTAAGTTTTCTGTCATCAGCCAGATTGCATTTTTTTGGATGACGTTGGCCTTGGCGCAAAGCCCGCTCAAACTGCTGGCCGATATTCACGAGCCTCCCATCCAGGCACTGCGTGCTGCCTTAGGTGGCAGCCTGCTGCGCCTGGGGCTTCTGCTGCCACTGGTCTGGGTGGGGGTACAGTTCAGCGGACTGGCCCAAACCGGACAGGCACTGGGCTGGGCCATTTTTTTGGCGCTGCTGCAGCTGGGCTGGTATCTGGCCCAGCCGCTGACCCTGCGGACCGCGTCGGCTCAAGCCATAGCGTTTGGACGCGCCGTACCGCCAGTGGTTGCACTGGTGGTGGCAGGCGTGGTGGGCAGCCTGTGGCCGCAAGCAGGCAGCACCAGCCTGCTGCTGGCCGCCGCGTCGGGCTATGCCGTCGGCGCACTCTGGCTGCTGCCGGCGCGCATTGCTGACTCCCCAGGCAATGCAGCAACACTTGTGTCACCCGCACCAATGCAGGAGGACAACCGCAGCGCTACGCTACGCCTGCTCCACTCCGCCGCCGATGCCCTGGCCGGCGTCACCATCATCCTGGTCTGGCAACGTAGTCATGGCGCGGTACAAGCCGGCTATCTGGCGGTGCTGCTCAGGATGTTGGGTTTTGTGCCGACGATGATTCATGCCGCTTGGGCGCAGGTGTTGCTGGCGCAGGGCCCGCGACGCCATATCCACCCACTCTGGGTTGGGATGGCGGGGGCCTTGGCCACGAGCGCCATGGGACTGGCTTGTGTGGTCGCCGTGCAGCTGCAGTGGCTGGCTACCTCATGGGCCGGGCTGCTCCCCTATGTATTGCCCCTCGTGCTGTGGCAAGCCGGCGCCTGCCTGCTGGCGGCTTGCAGCCATCTACCATTTCAGCAGAGCCGGGCTAGGGTGTTTTCTTACGCTGCCATCGGGTTTGATGCAATGCAAATATTTGTGTTGTGCGCACCCCTGGCGCTTGACTCTTCGCTACAAGCCAACACGCATGTTTGGTGGGTCGGAGGCGTCTCATTCGCTGGCCTGCTTGGGTTAAGCTTGTGGTTGGCACGGCAGCCTCGTTGAGACAACAAGTGTATGTTTCTAAAGAATGCCTGCGGTCATTCCATGAACACCTCGAAGGCGAACCTAACGCAGATTGGCTCTTTTTTCGAATTGACCGATTGGACGATTGCAGCGCACATAGGTTTATTATTTTAAATTGCAGGAACGAAAACATGACACAACGCAAAGGCATCATCCTGGCCGGGGGCTCCGGCACCCGGCTTTACCCGGTGACGCAAGCGGTTTCCAAGCAGCTCATGCCGGTTTACGACAAGCCCATGATTTACTACCCGCTCAGCACGCTGATGCTGGCCGGTATTCGGGATGTGCTGGTCATCTCTACCCCGCAAGACACACCGCGCTTTGCCGAGCTGCTGGGCGATGGCAGCCAGTGGGGCATGAACATTCAATACGCCGTGCAACCAACCCCCGATGGGCTGGCGCAGGCTTTCATCATTGGCCGCGAGTTTGTGGGCAACCAGCCCAGTGCCCTGGTGCTGGGTGACAATATTTTTCACGGTCATGACCTGGTTAAGCAGTTGGCCAGTGCCAGCGCACTTGCAAGTGGTGCCAGTGTGTTTGCCTACCATGTACATGACCCGGAGCGTTATGGCGTGGTGGAGTTTGATGCTAGCCAGCGCGCCATCAGTATTGAAGAAAAGCCCAAGGTGCCCAAGAGCAACTACGCGGTAACGGGTCTGTATTTTTACGACAGCCAGGTGTGTGACATTGCCGCCAGCATTGCGCCCTCCCCGCGCGGCGAGCTGGAAATCACCGATGTGAACCGGCGTTATCTGGAGCTGGGCCAGTTGAATGTAGAAATCATGGGCCGCGGCTACGCCTGGCTGGACACCGGCACCCACGACAGTTTGCTGGAAGCCGCCAGCTTCATCGCCACGCTGCAAAAGCGCCAGGGCCTGCAGGTGAGCTGCCCGGAAGAGATTGCCTTTGGCCAGAAATGGATTGACGCCGTGCAGCTTCAAAAGCTGGCGGCACCCTTGGCCAAGAATGGCTATGGGCAGTACCTGCTTGGCCTGCTCAAATAAGACTAATTGACCTTATGCCCTACACCGTCACCCCCAGCGCCCTGCCCGACGTTCTGATTCTCGAACCCAAAGTGTTTGGCGACGCCCGTGGTTTCTTTTTTGAAAGCTTCAACCAGCGCGACTTTGCCGAGGCCACCGGGTTGGATATGCAGTTTGTGCAAGACAACCACAGCCGCTCCGTCAAGGGCGTGCTGCGGGGCTTGCATTACCAGATTCAGCACCCCCAGGGCAAGCTGGTGCGCGTCACGCAGGGCGAGGTGTTTGACGTGGCGGTGGACCTGCGCCGCAACTCGCCGAACTTTGGCCAATGGGTCGGTGTGGTGCTGTCAGCCGACAACCACCGTCAGCTGTGGATCCCCCCCGGCTTTGCCCACGGCTTTGTGGTGACCAGCGACACCGCCGAATTTTTGTACAAGACCACCGACTACTGGTACCCCGAGTTTGAGCGCAGCCTGCTGTGGAACGACCCGGCCGTGGGCGTGCGCTGGCCTCTGACCGCCGAACCCCAATTGGCAGCCAAGGATGCGGCGGGTAAGCCGCTGGCTGAGGCGGAAGTGTTTGGCTGAAATTGCCGTTTTCAGGCAAAGTCATGGATGCCGGATCGAGCCCGGCATGACGGAGTAATTGGGGTCAGATTCCAATTAATTTATAGCTTTTAGGGCGGTAGCCCGCGTCCGGTATGCGTGAGAAGCTATTGTTTTGGAATAGTAGGGTGCTGATGTTGGGAGGTTTGCAAGGCCTACTTCGGTTGACCTTGCAGGCTGGGCGCCGCCGATCGCAAGCGACGAGGGGCTGTGGCGGCTGGTGGCCGGGAATCGACTGCAGCGATTTGCGGCCTTGCGATGACGCCGCAATCAGTTTACAATCTCCCAAAATGGGAGTATTTCTGATGCGGGTAGTTGCAAAGAGCACGCTGGTGAAATTTTGGAGTCAACCGGAATGTGCCGATTCGAAAGGAGCCTTGCAAAGCTGGTTCGACGAAGCGATCAAGGCAAGCTGGAAGACCCCGCAGAACATAAAAGAGCAATACAGCAGCGCAAGCATATGTGGGAACAACCGGGTGGTGTTCAACATTGCCGGGAACAAGTACCGCCTGGTCGTGGAGATGCAATATCGAGCCGGGATAGTTTGGGTGAAGTTCGTAGGAACCCATGCGCGGTATGACCAAATCAACGTGGAGACCGTCAATGAATATTAAGCCAATCCGAAACGACGACGACTTGCGCGCTGCATTCAAGCGCCTGGAACTGGTGTTCCAGGCGCTTGAGGGAACGCCCGAGGCGGACGAGATGGAAATTCTTGTAACGCTCATCGAAGCCTATGAACGCAAGCATTACCCAATAACTGCGGCGGACCCGGTCGAGGCCATTAAATTCAGGATGGAACAACAAGGGCTCACCCCAAAAGACCTGGAGCTCTACATCGGCTCAAGTGGCCGTGTTTCCGAAGTGCTGAACCGCAAGCGTCGGCTAAGTCTGCAAATGGTGAAGCGGCTACACGACGGATTACACATCCCATATGAAAGTCTTCTGGCTGCCGCCTAGTGACACCGAGTGATGACGAGCTGGAGCGGCGTGCTCATCTTGGCTGGAAAGGTCGATCCTTAATGTCGAAACGAAGCTTATTGATTGTGGGTGCCGGCGGCCACGGCCGCTCGGTGGCCGAGGCGGTGCTGGCTGCGGGCTTCTATGAGGTGGCTGGTTTTGTGGACGACGCCGCACCCGCCTTGAAGCAGGTGGGCGGCTATCCTCTGCTGGGCACCACGCATGATGTAAACGCCTACCGGACTCATGCGGACGCCGCCATTGTGGCCATCGGCAATAACGCGCTGCGTGAGGCTTTGTGCAACAGACTTGTTGCGGCAGGCTTTGAATTGGTCACGGTCGTGCACCCGCGCGCCAGCGTCTCGCCCAGCGCGGTGATAGGTCCGGGCAGCGCCATCATGGCGGGTGCCATTGTCGGCACCGAGGCACGGTTGGGCTGTGGCGTGATTGTCAACTGCGGTGCCGTGGTGGACCACGATGCGCAGGTGCATGACTACGGCCACCTGGGCGTGAATGCCTGCATGTCGGGTGGCGCAGTGCTGGGACGCAGTGCCTGGCTGCAAGCCGGCTCGGCTTTGGGCTACGGCGTCAAGGTGGCTGATGGGGTGGTGCTGCCGCCAGGCGTGGCGTTGACGAGTTAACTGGTGGTCGGATTCCAATTAATTTATAGCTTTTATTTATCGTAATGCCCGCGGCATGCGATCACGTCAAAATCCGCGTCGTCAGCGGCGTACACCAAGCGGTGTGTTTCATCAATACGCCGAGACCAGTACCCGGCCATATTGCCTAGCAGAGGTTCGTCTGCTTCCAGCCTGTAATGTTGACGCCAAGCTTGGGATGTCTGTAGAATAAATACGGTAAAATGCCGTATCAAAAGAAGGAGCTACCATGACCGCAACCGCCCGCCTTGATCTGAAGATGGATGCCGCAGACAAGGACATCGTTTCCCGTGCAGCAACGCTGTTGGGTACGACGATGGCCGGTTTCGTCCGGGTGGCCGCCAAAGAGAAGGCGCTGACCTTGCTGGACAGCGAATCACGGGTCACGCTCTCGCAGCGCGATTTTGCCGACTTTACCGCGGCACTCAACAACGCATTCACCCCTAACGCAGCCCTCAAAGGCGCATTGACAGCGGCAACCAAGGTAAAGCGTGCTTGAAGAGCAGGCGCTGGACCCAGCGCTTCATGACCGCGCTGGCTTCAGCTGTGGCGTGCCAGAGCTCGATGTTTACCTTCACCGACTTGCAGTACAACATAGCCGAAAGGGTGTGAGTACCGTTCATGTGTTGGTGAACACCGACCGCCCCAGTCTGATCCTCGGCTACTACACCCTCAGTGCAGCGCAGGTCGATGTGCTGCAACTCAGAGATGCGGACCGAAAGAAGCTGCCGCGCTACCCTGTTCCCTGTTTTCGGATGGGGCGGCTGGCCTGCCGCGCCGACCAGCGAGGCCAAGGCTTGGGCAAGCTGCTGATGGGCTGTGCTGTCGACCGCTGCCTGCAGGCCCGCAGGCAAGTAGCAGCATTCGCGTTGCTTGTAGATGCCAAGAATCGGCAGGCGAAGACCTTTTACCAGCACTACGGGTTCACACCCTGCACGGATTCACCGATGACACTTTACTTGCCGTTAGGGATGGTCTGAATAACTCACCGCCAATTGGAGTAGTGGTTGGTTAGTTTTCAGACCATCCTGTAACACCTTGTCGAGCACCGACTTTAATGCGCTACGGGCCGCAGTCGGGTTGAAGATTTTTACACCTCCATTTCCCCTTAAAACTCACCCTTGCTTTGACGGGTTCACCCAACGCGCCACGATTGACCGCCTGATTGCGCCCCTGTGTGTGCGTGACGGCTTGCCTTTGATTGGGCTCTGGTCCTTATGTTTCAGCCAGATACGGCGTTGACGGGTTAAAAATTCACATGATTATGAAATTGCCAACCCTTTACTGACCCTGCCGCGCCCGGCCAAGCGCTTGCTGGCCTTGGGCGTGGACGCGTTGCTGTGCGCGCTGACGGTTTGGCTGGCCTTGTGCCTGCGGCTGGACGGCTGGGTCGTGTTAACCGGCAACCAGTGGTTGGCGGTGGGTTTGTCACCGCTGTTGGCCTTGCCGGTGTTTGTCGTATTGGGTTTGTACCGGGCGATTTTCAGGTATGCCGGCCTGCCCGCCTTGATGGCGGTGGTGAAGGCGGTCGTCCTCTACGGTGTGCTGTATGCGGCTGCGCTGGCGGTGCTGGCCTTGCCGGAGGTGCCGCGCACGCTCGGCTTGTAGCAGCCACCTTTGCTGTTGCTGGCGGTCGGGGCCTCGCGGGCAGTGGCGCGCTATTGGCTGAGCGGCGGCTACTTAAGCCAGATCAAGCGCAATGCCTTGCCCAAAGTGTTGATTTATGGCGCCGGCTCCGCTGGGCACCAGCTGGCAACGGCGATGGCCAATAGCATGGAGATGCGGGCCGTCGGCTTTCTGGACGATGATGCCCATTTGCACGGCCACGAGCTCAGCGGCTTGCGCATTTACAACCCAGACCAGTTGCACCAGTTGGTGCCGCAGCTGGAGGTGAGCGACGTGTTGCTGGCGATTCCCTCGGCCAGCCGCCAGCGGCGCAACGAAATTCTGGAGCTGACGCGCCAGGCCCATGTGGCGGTGCGCACCCTACCGGGCTTGATGGATTTGGCGCAGGGCCATGTGCATGCCAGCGACCTGCGCGAACTCGAGATTGAAGACCTGTTGGGTCGCGATGCCGTGCCGCCCAATGCCTCGCTGTTCGGCAAGAATATCCAGGGCAAAGTGGTGCTGGTCACCGGCGCAGGCGGTTCGATTGGCAGCGAGCTGTGCCGCCAGATCATCAAGGCAGCACCGGCCAAACTGCTGCTGGTGGAGCTAAGCGAGTTTGCGTTGTATGCCGTGCACCAGGACTTGATGACACTGCTGTCGGACGAAGACACGCCCGACGTGCAGCTGCTGCCCTTGTTGGCGTCGGTACGCGACGAAGACCGCATGCGTGAAATCATGCGCACCTGGCAGCCGCATACGGTGTACCACGCGGCCGCCTACAAACATGTACCGATGGTGGAGCACAACCCGGCCGAGGGCGTCAAAAACAACGTGCTGGGCACCTGGACCACCGCCCAGGTGGCGGCCGAGCACGGCGTGAGCGACTTTGTGCTGATCAGCACCGACAAGGCGGTGCGCCCCACCAACATCATGGGCACGAGCAAGCGCTTGGCCGAGATGGTGTTGCAGGCGCTGGCGGCGGCCTCGCTTGAGCAGGGCTGGCAAACCCGCTTTGCCATGGTGCGCTTTGGCAATGTGCTGGGTTCGTCGGGCTCGGTGGTGCCGCTGTTTCGCAAGCAGATCAAGGACAGCGGCCCGATTACCCTGACGCACACCGACATCACCCGCTATTTCATGACCATTCCGGAGGCGGCGCAGTTGGTGATTCAGGCCGGCGCCATGGCCAACGGCGGCGATGTGTTTGTGCTGGACATGGGCGAGCCGGTGCGCATCATCGACCTGGCGCGCCGCATGGTGGAGCTGTCAGGCCTGACGGTGCGTGATGCGGCAAATCCGGGGGGCGACATTGGCATAGAAATCACCGGCCTGCGCCCTGGTGAAAAGCTCTATGAAGAGCTGCTGATTGGCGACAACCCCCTGCCCACCCAGCACCCGCGCATCATGAAGGCGCACGAAGATTTTGTGCCCTGGCCTGAGTTGACTCCCCGCCTGCAGGTCTTGATCGCAGCCCTGAATGCGAACGATGTGCCTGCGATCCGCATCTTGCTCAAAGAACTGGTGCCCGGTTACCAGCCGGATGGCGACATAGTGGATTGGGTGCATTTGGCGCAAGAGCTGCGGCTCACGCGCGAAGCGCCGACACGCTAGGCGGCACTCGGCGCCATTGACGTCTCGGCCAGCGGCTGCGCGTCGAAGCGGGCCTTGATGCTGCCCATGCCCTCAAACGTGAGCCGGTTGCCGTATTGACTAACCACCTGCCCGGCGGCCTGGTTGGCCAGCCAGGCGGCTTGGGCGTGGCTGTGGCCGTGCGTGACGGCGTACAAAAAGGCGCCGGCAAACATGTCGCCGGCACCATTGGTGTCCAAGGCTTTCACACTGGCGGCGGGCACCGTGGTTTGTTGCGCGCCGTGCAGCACCACGCAGCCCTGCGGGCCGCGCGTCAGGCAGACGGTGCGCGCCAGCTGGCTGATTTGCTGGCAGATCAGCTGCAGGTCTTGCGAGCCGCACCAGACCTGGGCTTCTTCTTCGTTGCAGAACAGGTAGTCCAGCCCTTCGCCGATGATGGCGTCCAGACCGGGCCGGCAAAAATTGATCATGCTGACATCGCTCAAGGTGGTGGCCAGGGCTACCCCGGCTTCTCTGGCGATCTGGCGCCCCTGCAAGGCCGCCTGCAGCCCGCTGGGCGAGGCGGCGAGGTAGCCTTCCATGTAATACACCTTGGAACTGGCGATGTCTTGCGTGTGCAGGGCGGTGTGGTCGAGCTCCGCGGTGGCCCCCAAAAAGGTGCTCATGCTGCGCTCGGCATCGGGGGTGACCATCACCATGCAGCTGCCGGTCTGGCCCGCTGCGGGCTGGCTGTGGGTGAGGTTGGTGGCCACGCCGTTGGCGATCAGGTCCTGGGTGTAGAACGCGCCCAGCGCATCATCGGCCACACGGCAGGAGTAAAACGCCCTGCCCCCCAGCTGCGCCAGCGCCACCACGGTGTTGCCGGCCGAGCCGCCGCCGGTGCGCCGCGAACTGATGGCGCCCAGATGGCCCAGCAATTCAGCGCGGCGCGCGGCGTCGATCAAGGTCATATGCCGCTTGTCCACGCCCATGGCCTGGAGTTGGGTGTCAGAGACTTCGTATTCTGAATCCACCAGGGCGTTGCCGATGGCGTAGAGGTCGTAGCTTTTCATGGGTAATTGTGTTCGTGAATGGGCTGGGATGCCGTGTCTGGGCGAAGGCTTGGAGTGTATCGGCTGGTGGGCTGGCGCCAACAAAAAACCCGCCGAAGCGGGTTTTCCTGAGCGCCGGCCAACCGCATCAGCCCATGTGCAAACCGCCGTTCACCGAAAAATCGGCGCCGGTGGAGTAGCCCCCTTCCACCGATGCCAGCCAGGCGATGATGGAAGCGATTTCGCTCGGCTCGCCCAGTCGCTTGACCGGCACGGTGGCAATAATCTTGTCGAGCACGTCCTGCCGAATGGCTTTCACCATGTCGGTGCCGATGTAGCCCGGGCTCACGGTGTTGACGGTGACGCCCTTGGTCGCGAGTTCCTGCGCCAGTGCCATGGTGAAGCCGTGCATGCCGGCCTTGGCGGCGGAATAGTTGGTCTGGCCGGCCTGGCCTTTTTCGCCGTTGACGGACGAGATGTTGATGATGCGGCCCCAGCCTTTTTCGACCATGTCAGCGACCACCTGTTTGGTGACATTGAACATGGAGTTGAGGTTGGTCTCGATCACCGAATCCCAGTCGTCGCGCGTCATTTTCAGGAACATGCGGTCCCGGGTAATGCCGGCATTATTGACCAGCACATCAATGCTGCCGTGCTCGACCTTGGTCTTGGTGAAGGCTTCCACGGTGGAATCCCAGTCACCGACGTTGCCGACCGAGGCGTAGCAGGTGAAGCCCAGTGCCTTCTGCTCGGCCAGCCACTTGGCATGGTCGCGGGTCGGGCCGCAACCGGCGATGACCTTGAAACCTTCTTTGTGCAGGCGCTGGCAAATGGCGGTGCCGATGCCCCCCATGCCGCCGGTGACGTAGGCTACTTTTTGACTCATGGTGTTTTCCTCTTTGTAGAACTCGGATTGTGAACGCGAAATCAGCGCTCGATGGTCAGGGCAACCCCCATGCCGCCACCAATGCACAGGCTGGCGATGCCTTTTTTGGCATCGCGGCGCTGCATCTCATGCAGCAAGGTGACCAGTATGCGGCAACCGGACGCGCCGATGGGGTGGCCAATGGCAATGGCGCCACCGTTGACGTTGACTTTGGAGGTGTCCCAGTCCATCTGCTGGTTGACGGCACAGGCTTGCGCCGCAAACGCTTCATTGATTTCCAGCAGATCGAGATCGGCCGCTTTCCAGCCGGCACGGGCCAGCGCCTTTTGCGAGGCTGGCACCGGGCCCATGCCCATCAGCGCCGGGTCCAGACCGCTGGTGGCAAAGCTGGCAATGCGGCCCAGCGGTGTCAGGCCCAAGGCCGCCGCTTTTTTGGCCGTCATCACCATCACGGCGGCAGCGCCGTCGTTCAGGCCGGAGGCATTGCCGGCGGTCACGCCACCGGCCTTGTCAAAGGCGGGGCGCAGACCGGCCAAAATTTCGGCATTGGTCTTGCGATTGAGGTATTCATCCGCCGCAAACACCAGCGGGTCGCCCTTCTTCTGGGCGATGCTGAAGGGCACGATTTCGTCCTTGAACTTGCCGGCATCCTGGGCGGCGGCGGCTTTTTGCTGGCTGGCCAGCGCCAGTGCGTCCTGCATCTCGCGGCTGATGCCATATTGTTTGGCCACGTTCTCCGCCGTGATGCCCATGTGGTACTGGTTGTACACGTCCCACAGGCCGTCAACGATCATGGAGTCGATCATCTTCCAGTCGCCCATGCGCTGGCCGTCACGCGAGCCGAGCAAGACGTGCGGCGAGGCACTCATATTCTCCTGGCCACCGGCAATGACGATGTCGCTGTCGCCATAAGCCACCGCTTGCGCCGCCAGCATCACGGCCTTGAGGCCGGAGCCGCAGACGGCGTTGATGGTCAGCGCCGGGGTTTCTTTGGCCACGCCACTCTTGATCAGCGCCTGGCGCGCCGGGTTTTGGCCGGCACCGGCCGCCAGTACCTGGCCCATGATGACTTCACCGATCTGGTCGGCGCCTAAGCCGGTGCGGACCAGCAACTCTTTGATGACGGCGGCGCCAAGCTCGGTCGCCGGCGTTTTGGCGAGCGTGCCGCCGAATTTGCCGACGGCAGTGCGAGCGGCTGAAACAATAACGATGTCTTCCATGTGCGTCTCCTGAGTGGTTGATGAGCGTACTTAGGCTTTTGCCTTCACGTAGCGACCCGGCGCGGCTTCAATCGCCTGGTATTTGCCTTTTCCCTTGCCATTGCCGTAACTCTTGGGCGCGGCAATCTGCTTGCCGGCATGGGCGCGGAGCCAGTCAGACCAATCGGTCCACCAGCTGCCGGGGTACTCGGTGGCGCCGGCCAGCCATTCGGCATGGGTCTTGGGCAACTTGCCGTCTTCACGAATCCAATGGCTGCGTTTGTTCTTGGCCGGTGGGTTGATCACGCCGGCAATGTGGCCGGAGGCGCCCATGACAAAGCGCTTTTTACCGGGCAGGATTTGGGTGGAGGCATAGGCGCCGCCAATCGGCACAATGTGGTCCTCGCGCGAGCCATAGATATACACCGGCATATCGACCGTGCGCAAATCCACCTTTTCGCCGCAGACGACGGCCGCGCCGGGCTTGACCAGCTTGTTTTCCAGGTAGGTGTTGCGCA
>DAITMI010000082.1:0-12499 GCA_036835225.1 Rhodoferax sp.
GCGCAGCGAGACGGAAACTTATCACCACCGGAGAAGCAACATGCAACACCTGAATTCACGACGCTTTACGCTCAAGGCACTCACCGCTGCCGTCGCCCTCACTACCCTGTCTGCGCTGCCCGCTTATGCCGCCGACACCATCAAGGTCGGCATTCTGCACAGCCTCTCGGGCACCATGGCCATTTCGGAAACAGTGTTGAAAGACACCGTGCTGATGGCCATTGACGAGATCAATGCCAAGGGTGGCGTGCTCGGTAAGAAGCTGGAACCCGTGGTGGTGGACCCGGCTTCCAACTGGCCTTTGTTTGCCGAAAAAACCAAGCAGTTGCTCACGCAAGACAAGGTCGATGTGATCTTTGGTTGCTGGACATCGGTGTCGCGAAAGTCGGTGTTGCCGGTGCTGGAGGAGCTCAACGGCCTGCTGTTTTACCCGGTGCAGTACGAAGGCGAGGAGCTGTCGAAAAACGTGTTCTACACCGGCGCGGCGCCCAATCAGCAAGCCATTCCGGCGGTGGATTATTTGATGAGCAAGGACGGCGGCGGCGCCAAGCGTTGGGTGCTGCTGGGCACTGACTATGTGTACCCGCGCACTACCAACAAGATTCTGCGCGCCTACCTCAAGTCCAAGGGGGTGAAAGACACCGATATTGACGAGAAGTACACCCCGTTTGGTCACTCCGATTACCAGACCATCGTGGCTGACATCAAGAAGTTCTCCGCCGGTGGCAAGACCGCCGTGGTGTCCACCATCAATGGCGACTCCAACGTGCCGTTCTACAAAGAACTCGGCAACGCCGGCCTGAAGGCCAAAGACGTGCCGGTGGTGGCGTTCTCGGTGGGTGAAGAAGAGTTGCGCGGCGTGGACACCAAGCCGCTGGTGGGCCACCTGGCCGCCTGGAACTATTTCCAGTCGATCAAGAACCCGACCAACACCGAGTTCATCAAGAAGTGGTCGGCCTACGCCAAGGCCAAGAAGTTGCCCGGCGCCGACAAGCCGTTGACCAATGACCCGATGGAAGCCACTTACATCGGCATCAACATGTGGAAGCAGGCGGTTGAAAAAGCCAAGTCCACCGACGTGGACAAGGTCATCGCCGCCATGGCGGGTCAGACTTTCAAGGCGCCGAGCGGCATCGTGAGCAAGATGGACGAGAAGAACCACCACCTGCACAAGTCGGTGTTCATTGGCGAAATCAAGGCCGACGGCCAGTTCAACGTGGTGTGGAAGACACCCGGCCCGGTGAAGGCCAAGCCATGGTCGCCGTACATCGAAGGCAATGCCTCCAAGCCTGACGAGCCGGTGAAGAAGTAGGAAGCACCTGTGCGGGCCGATCTGGGGCTCTGCAGTGCTTGCCGTACAGGCGTACGGTTCCGCGCTTCAAGCCCCATCTCGACCCGCTCGCTACGCTTCTTCCTTTCTTCACGTTTTCTAGTGCGCCGAGGAGTTGCCGCCTGGACATCCCGCACCGTGCCCAACCTACAGGTGCTGCTTATGCTCATCCGATATCTCTTCTTCGTTGCTGCGTTATTCATAGCTAGTCACGCTTATGCCATAGGGGCTAGCGAGCTAAAAGCCATTGCAATCGGCGAATCCGATGCGCGTGTGGAGGCTTTGCACCAGGCCATGGCCACGGCAGACGACAAGACGGCGGCGTTTTTGCAGGCCCTGTCTGACGATGCGGTCAAAGTTGCCGGTGACAAGGTGTTTGTCATCAAGGACGGCAAGGGGTTTGACCCCGTGAGCGGCGCTGAAGTCGCCGTGCCGGATGATGCCGAAGACGTGATGAACAACAACCGCATGCGCGGCGAGCTGGACTCCGCGCTGGCTGCGCTCAAGCTCTTTTCCAAAGATGAGAAAACCCGTATTGCCGCCATCAAGCAGTTGCAGAGCGATGCCGACGAAACCAAGCTGCCGCTGATCGAGAAGGCGTTTGCGGCAGAACAAAACCCCGACATCAAGGCGCAGCTAGCCCTGGTGCGCGCCGCCGCCTTACTCAACAGCAGCGACAAAACCAAACGCCTGGCGGCCGCCAAGCTGCTGAGCAGCAGCACGCAGGCCAACACCAAGACGGTGTTGCTGGCCCGGCTGGCACAAGAGACCGAGCCAGACGTGAAAGCCGCGCTGCAAAAGTCGCTGCGCGCGGTGGAAGCCGCACTGGCCTGGGGCGACCGGCTAGGCGCCATCTTCAGCGGCATCAGCCTGGGCTCCATCCTGTTGCTGGTGGCGCTGGGCCTGGCCATCACCTACGGGTTGATGGGTGTCATCAACATGGCGCACGGCGAGCTGATGATGATAGGCGCCTACGCCACCTACGTGGTGCAGGGCTTGTTTCAAAAATACCTGCCGGGTGCGTTTGACTGGTATCTGCTGGCTGCCGTGCCGGTGGCCTTTCTGGCGTCGGCGCTGATGGGCGCCGCGCTGGAGCGCAGCGTGATCCGCTTCTTGTACGGTCGCCCGCTGGAGACCTTGCTGGCCACCTGGGGCATCAGCTTGATGCTGATGCAAGGGGTGCGCAGCTTGTTCGGCGCGCAAAACGTCGGCGTGGAAAATCCGTCGTGGATGAGCGGTGGCGTGCAGGTGCTGGGCAATTTGTCGCTGCCCTACAACCGGCTGGTGATCATCGGCTTTGCGCTATTTGTGTTGCTGGGCGTGGCATGGTTGATCGGCCGCACGCGCCTGGGTTTGTTTGTGCGCGGCGTCACGCAAAACCGTCCGATTGCGGCGTGCATGGGCGTGAACACGGCGCGTATCGATACCTACGCCTTTGCCCTCGGTTCTGGCATTGCGGGATTGGCAGGCTGTGCACTAAGCCAGGTCGGCAACGTCGGGCCGGACCTGGGGCAGGGCTACATCGTGGACTCGTTCATGGTGGTGGTGCTGGGTGGCGTCGGCCAGCTGGCGGGCACGGTGTATGCCGCGCTGGGCCTCGGGGTCTTGAACAAGTTTCTGGAAGGCTGGACCGGTGCCGTGCTGGCCAAAATTGCGGTGCTGGTGTTCATCATCATCTTCATTCAAAAACGTCCGCAAGGCATCTTTGCCATGAAGGGCCGGAGCGCCGAAGCATGAGCGACATGACTCTTCCAACTCGCAGCCCGGTGCTATCCGGCAAAGGCTGGACTGCCTTCATCGTTGCCTTGATCGTGGTCTGCGCCGTGGCACCGGCCCTCAACCTGCTGGTGCCGGCTGACAGCCCGTTTTACCTGAGTGACTACGCCGTGGGGCTGATGGGCAAGATCATGTGCTACGCCATCTGTGCGCTGGCCATGGACCTGATCTGGGGCTATACCGGCATTCTGAGCCTGGGGCATGGCGTGTTTTTTGCGCTGGGCGGCTACGTTATGGGCATGTACCTGATGCGCCAGATTGGTCTGGAGGGCAACTACAAAAGCAGTCTGCCCGATTTCATGGTGTTTCTGGACTGGAAGGAGCTGCCCTGGCACTGGACCTTCAGCGACAGCTTTGTGGCCACACTGGTGCTGGTGGTGGCGGTGCCGGGGCTGGTGGCGTTTGTGTTTGGCTACTTTGCCTTTCGTTCGCGCATCAAAGGGGTCTATTTTTCCATCATCACCCAGGCCATGACCTTTGCCGCCATGCTGCTGTTCTTTCGCAACGAGACCGGCTTTGGTGGCAACAACGGCTTCACCGATTTCAAGCGGATTCTGAACATTCCAATTGCCACGCCGAGCATGCGCATGACGCTGTTTGTGATGACCGGTGTCACGTTGCTGGCTTTCTTTTTGTTTGCCCGCTGGCTGGTCAGCAGCAAGTTTGGCCGCGTTCTGCAGGCGGTGCGGGATGCGGAAACGCGCGTCATGTTCAGTGGCTACAACCCGATTGGCTACAAGCTCACCATCTGGACCATTTCGGCCATGATGTGTGGCGTCGCCGGCGCCCTGTATGTGCCGCAAGTAGGCATCATTAACCCCAGTGAGATGAGCCCGGCCAATTCGATCGAGATGGCCATCTGGGCGGCGGTCGGGGGCCGCGCCACGCTGATCGGGCCGATCGTGGGTGCTTTCATCGTCAATGGCGCCAAGAGCTGGTTGACGGTGGCCTACCCTGAGTTTTGGTTGTATTTTTTGGGCGCCTTGTTTATTGGTGTGACGCTGTTTTTGCCGAACGGTGTGGTCGGGCTGGTGAAAAAGCTGAGGACAGAAAAATGACGCCTGATCTCCTGGAAGAAGGCGCCCGCCGGGTCGAGGCGCATGCCCTGAAAGTCGACACCGGCAAGACCGAGTCCGGCGGTCGCGCCGCAGGCTTCTCGCGTATTGCCACGCCGGGTGAGGTGGACGTGACCCATGGCCGCATCCTGTACCTGGAAGACGTCAGCGTCAGTTTCGATGGCTTCAAGGCCATCAACAAGCTGTCGCTGGACATTGCGCCCGGCGAGTTGCGCTGCATCATCGGGCCCAACGGCGCGGGCAAGACCACCATGATGGACATCATCACCGGCAAAACACGGCCGGACGAGGGCCGGGTTTACTTCGGTAGCACCATTGATCTTTTGCGTTATACCGAGCCCGAAATTGCGCAATTGGGCATCGGCCGCAAGTTCCAGAAGCCGACCGTGTTTGAACAACTCACGGTGTTCGACAATCTGGAGCTGGCGCTGAAGACCAACAAGGCGGTGGCCGCCTCCCTGTTCTTTCGGCTCGATTCGGCGCAGAGTGACCGGCTGGCCGAGGTGCTGCACACCATTCACCTGAAGGCGAGCGCATCGCGCCTGGCCGGCAATTTGAGCCACGGGCAAAAGCAGTGGCTGGAGATTGGCATGCTGCTGATGCAGGACCCCAAGCTGCTGCTGCTCGATGAGCCGGTGGCCGGCATGACCGATGAAGAAACCGAGCGCACCGCCGAGCTATTTCTCACGCTGAAAGGCAAGCACTCGCTGCTGGTGGTGGAGCACGACATGAGTTTCATCAACACCATTTCCGACATCGTCACCGTGCTGTGCGACGGCTCCGTGTTGGCCCAAGGCACGCTGGCGCAGGTGCAGGCCGATGAGCGCGTGATCGAAGTCTATTTGGGCCGCTAAAAAGATGTGCCTCCACGTTTGCGGCTACGCCGCGGCTCTGCCCCCCGAGGGGGTCTTTCTCCTCTAGGGGCGGCCCGTCGAGTCGAATAACACATGCTGAACGTCAAAAACATCAACCAATACTACGGCGGCTCGCACATCCTGCGCGATGTGAGTCTGCAGGCCACGCGGGGCAAAGTCACCGTGATTTTGGGGCGCAACGGTGTCGGCAAAACCACGCTGCTGAAAAGCCTGATGGGCCTGGTGCCGATCAAGACCGGCAGCATCGAGTTGGATGGAAAACCGATTCACAACGCAACACCCTACGAGCGCGCGCGCGCCGGTATTGGCTTCGTGCCCCAGGGCCGTGAAATCTTCGCGCGGCTCACGGTGGAAGACAACCTGCGCATGGGCCTGGCTTATAAAAGTGCCAGCACACCGATTCCGCCTGCGCTGTTTGAATTATTCCCGGTGCTCAAACAGATGCTGCAGCGCCGCGGCGGAGACTTGTCGGGTGGGCAGCAGCAGCAGCTGGCGATTGCCCGCGCGCTGGCCGCCGGGCCCAAGCTGCTGATCCTGGATGAGCCCACCGAGGGCATTCAGCCCAGCATCATCAAGGACATCGGCCGCGTGATCCGCATGCTGGCGGATCGCGGTGACATGGCGATTGTGCTGGTGGAGCAGTACTACGACTTTGCGCAGGCGCTGGCCGACGACTATGTGGTGATGGAGCGCGGCTCCGTGCTGGCCCGTGGCAAGGGCGCCAACATGGAAATCGACGGTGTGCGGCAACTGGTGGCCATTTGAGGTGCCCGGCACCCGGTCTCAAGTCAGGGTGCGGTGGCGGCCTTGGCGGGCGTGCCGCCGGTGCGCAGGGTGAGTCCGCCCGCCTGGCGTTTTTGTTCACCCAGCGCCGGTTTGCTGTTGGCGGTGGCAAAGCGGCTGCGCAAGTCCTGAATCGTTTCACTCAGACTCCCGGTGTCTGCAATTTTTTCGGCGTAGCGATGCAGCACCAGGTAAGCGGTTTCGATCAGCTTGCCATTGAATGTGGCGCTGCCGTGCAAGATGAGGTTTTCAACGGCGGCCTTGGGGTCCCCGCCCATGCTGAGTGACATGGCATGTTCGCTGAGTTTCAGGATCTGGGCTTGTGCCGCCCGGATGCGGGCGGCGTAGGGCTCATGCACGGCCGCCGCCCCGGCGAGCAGTTCGGTGAGGGGACGACTGGTGCAAAAACGCATGCCGAGCGTGTCCACAACGGATTCCACTTCGTCCAGCTGAATGGCTTTGTTGGCCAGCTGGGCCATCAAGGCCAGCAAATTGGAGGCGGATTCAAAATCAAATTCCGGGGATGTCACGGCCCGAACCAAGGTGCGGACGGCGTCCAGGGCCTGCGCAAACTGGTGTTCCTGAATCGACGACAGCGCCTTCACAATGTCCGCGAGCCGTTGATGACGTTGGCTGTTCGGGTTTCTTTCGATCAGGCGCACGAAGTCGTCACGGCAGCGCTGCAGGCCTTTGCGGTCACCGCTTTCCAGTCTGGCGAATGCCAGCAGCACCAGTGTCTGACAGTCGAACATTTTGGAGTCCAGTCCGAGCCGGGTGGTACGGTCCAGTATCTTTTCGGCTTCCAGTCGGTCGCCCGAGTAGTAGGTCATCATGCCCAGATTTTGCAGACGGCTGATGGAGGCCGGCGTGAGTTCACTGGCCATTTTGTAGGTGGCCATGGCCTGGTCCAATTTGCCCAGTTCAAACTGGGCGCGTCCCATCACGTCGTAGGCGTCAGCGTAACTGGGGTCTTCGCTGAGCAGGTTCTCCAGCGTGCTGGTGGCAACGGCCGTCTGGCCAGCATCCAGCAATGACCGCGCGACCCCGAGTTTGGCCCAGGGCAGGGTCTTGGCGGTCACGACCGCTTCGTACATCGTCTGGGCCTCCGGATACTTGCCGATACGCAGCAGCAACTCGGCACCGACGCGGGCGGCATACAGCCAGAACAGGCCCTTCGTTTCAAAGCGATGAAGACACAGATCGGCCGCAGCATCGAAGTCCTCCGTTTCGATCGCGGCAAATATTTCTGCCAGCGAAATTTTTCGGATCCGAGCCTGCCGCAGCCGCTCCCGCAAATGGGTGGCTTTGTGCGGTTTGAGCAAATAGCCATCCAGCGCGGACTCGGCGGCCTCTGCCACCTTGGCGTAGGTTGCCTCGGCAGTCACCATGATGAAGACGGTCGAAAACGGCAGGAGCTGGTTGCGACGCAGATCGTCCAGCAGATCCTGGCCGGACGAGGCTTCACCGTCAAAATGCTGCTCGCACAGCACGACGTCAAACGAGCGGTACTCCAGCTGGCGGCGCGCATCCGCCAGCCGCGAGCATTGCACCACGCCGCCGATCCCGAAATCACGCAGCTGGGACACCAGAATGGAGCGCGACGTGGGGTTGCTGTCAATGACCAGCGCTTGCGATGCAGACAGGTCGTCTTCAGGCCGCGCCATCAGAACGACCTCGTCTGCGGCCCAGCGCCGCCAAATGTCAAATTAAAAATAGGATTACCTCTTGTCGTGCGTACATCAAAATAGTAGCACTACGTTGACCAGATACGGGGACTGACCGCTGGCAGACTCCAGAAATGCTGACGCCAGCTGGCCCATACCTGGCGCAGCAGGTCCATGGCCGGCTCCACCACGGGCGCCAGCACCCGGACCACGATCACCTGTCCATCCGGGCTGGTGGCGCCGGCGGTGGGGCGTAGCGTGTGCGCTTCGATCACTTCCCGGGCCAGGTCAAGTGCGCCCTGGCGCCGCCCCCGTTCCAGCTTGCTGCCCGCTACAAAGAAGAGCGAGGCCAGACAGCGGTGGCCTGCCAGCCCCAGTGGGCCGTTGATCAGGCGCTGGTCATCCGCCTTGATTTCCCCGCGTTCCAGCCAGACCCCGGGCACCTCGATGTGCTGCAAGAAACTCCCTTGCTCGAAGGGCTGGTTGGCATGAGGCAGACCCAGGGCTGTCACGTCCCAGCCCATGAACTCGGCCTGCGGTGCCAGCGCCAGGGTGAGGTGGTTTTCGGCGAGGCAGTGGCTATAGCAAATCGCCTCTAGCGGCAGCCATTCAAGGCGTGCCTGCTCAGTCAGTGTGATGTCGGTGCGTTGCAGCGCCACCTCGCCACTGGAGCGATAAAAACGCGTGGCGCCGGGGGTGGTGATCAGGCCGTGCGCGGCGCCGCCCGCCGTGACGGCAATATCCAGGGTGTCGCCACCCACCAGGCCGCCAGGGGGATGGACCAGCACGTTGTGGCACACCGCATCGCCTTCCGGGTACAGGCTCTGCAGAATGCGCAGCGGCCCGTTGTGTTCGTGCCGGGCGACCGTGCGGGTGGTCTCCGTGCGGTAGTCAAGTTGAAGTCGGGCGTGCCATGACATAGGGTGGTGCGTTTGAAAGGGAACAAGCGATACCCATTGTAAAGTTCGGCCATCCCTTCGCAAACACAAAGGCCCGCCGAGTGACACCCGGCGGGCCTTTGTCATTGGCGCAGGCTTACGCTATTTTGATCTGATCGCCCAGGGCGAGCCCACCCATCGCCGGGTCGCTGATCGTGGATTCTCCGGTTTCGACGCGACCCGCGAAGCGCCGCGAATAGCCAGGGAGCCCCTTGACCGTGACCGTAAAGTCGTACCAGTGGCCGCTGGACTGCAAGGACCAGTGCTGTTCGATCTGGCCCTTGGCCGCCACCGTGCCGGTCCACGGACCTTCGCTCACGTAGGCGTTCGCCGTGATCGTGTAGTTTGCGCTCACGCTGGCGCTGTTGGCGAGCTTGAGGTAAACGTTGCCGTTGGCAATGTCGTAGCAAACCTGCACTTCGGTTACCGGGTCGGCTGACGTCGTCACAGCCGTGCCGGTGAAATGGCGGTGATAGCCGTTAGGGCCGAGCACCCAAAGGTCGTAGAGGCCGTTGTCGGCGGCGAGGGCCCAGCTGCCGGTGAGCTGTTTGCCGGCCTCGACGGTATAGCGACGCGGAATCCGGTCGAGATGCTTGCGATCATAGACATGGAACACGGTGGCGGCGGTGCCGGTATTGCTGAAGGTCAGCTCAATCGTGGCGGCCGACAGGACCTTGGCAGCGGTGTGCAATTCGTACGGCAGCGCCCGCGACGGTCGTGTGCCGGTGGCTTGCGTCGGCAACTGAAACAGGGCCGGCGTCGGTGGCGTGGTCCTCTTTGTGAGGGCGCGTGCCCGGTTCGCCAGCGCGACGGTGTCGGGGAACTTCTTGAAGAACTCGGTATTGTCCGGGTCCTTGAAGTTGAAAGCGCTGGTGAGGTCACCGCAGACGGCACGGCGCCACGCGCTGATGTTGGGCTCCATAACGCCAAAGCGCTGCTCAACGAAGCGGATGGTCGAGGTGAGGTCAAACACCTGCGAGTTGACCCAACCGCCTTTGGACCACGGCGAGATCACGTACATCGGGACGCGCGGGCCCAGGCCGTACGGACGGTGCAGCGCGAGCTTTTGTGGATCGTCGTTGTGGTAGGGGACAAGGATTTCGTGGTACTCGCCAGTCGTGTCAACCGTTGACCCGCCCGCAAGGCTGGCCTTGGCGGGGTCGGCATCCCAGCTCGTGTAGGAGGGGACGGCCGGCGGCGGCATGTGGTCGAAGAAACCGTCGTTCTCGTCGAAGTTGAGGAACAGTACGGTCTTGCTCCAGGACTCGGGATTGGCGGTCAGCGCGTCGAGTACCTTGGCGGTGTAGTCGGCGCCCTGCGCGGGGCTGGACGGACCCGGATGTTCCGAGCCTTCAGCCGTGGCCACGATCCATGTGACCTGCGGCAGTTTGTTCGCAAGCACATCTTCCTTCAACTTGTCGAGGTCGCGCGTGCTGATGCCACGATCCCGCAGTGACTGCGAGTAGCCCGGACGCTGATACCACGCATCGCGGAACACCTGGAAACCGGCCAAAGAGTTGTCCGTGTAGTTGTCTTCCATGTTCTCATAGACTTGCCAGGAGATGCCGGCCTTTTCCAGGCGCTCCGGGTACGTCGTCCACTTATAGCCGCCGTCGCCCTTATCCGCGTCAAACCAGTCATAGTCGTTATAGGTGGCGGGGCCATTGCCTTTGCCGAGCGGATCGTTGGTACCCGTCTGGAGGAACAGGCGGTTGGCGTTGGTGCCCGCTTGTATCGAACAATGGTGGGCGTCGCAGATCGTGAACGCGTTGGCCATCGCGTACTGGAAGGGCATGTCTTCTTCGGTGAAGTAGCCCATCGAGTGGTTGTTCTTGTACTTCGGCCAGGCGTTCATGAGGCCGTTGTCCCAGGCGCCTTGCGCGTCAAGCCAGGAGTGTGGTGTGCCGTTCACGCGCATATAGTCGAAGGTCTGCAGCGTGTTCAGGCGAAACGGCGGAATCATGCGCGGGTTGACGGGGTCCTTGTCGTTGGCCTGGTACCACACGTTCTTGCCCTTGTAGCCAAGTGCATCCACGACCGGAATCGGGAAACGATCGCTGAAGCCGCGTACGCCGGCCAGGGTGCCGAAGTAGTGGTCGAATGAGCGGTTTTCTTGCGTGAAAATGACGATGTGCTCGACATCCTTGATCGTGCCCGTCTGGTTGTTAGCCTGGATCGCCAGTGCTTTGCGGATTGCTGGCGGGAACATGGCGAGCGCGGCGGTCGCGCCGGCAGTGCCGGCAACGGTGCGCAGGAAGTTGCGTCTGCTATTGATGGTCATGAGTTTGGCTTATAAAAAAATGGGAGGTGCGAATCGCAATGGTGCGTGGGCGCTTACGGCGCGCAACGAATTTGCGGCGCCTTTGCATCGGCCGGCGCGCTCTGGTCACTACCGCCACCGCAAGCGGCAAGCAGCGTGGTGGTCAACACGAGTGCGACAGCGAGCAAACGGCACAAGGTCGGCCCTGTTGCGTGCCCGGCTTTGGCCGAGTCGCTGTAACCTGCCGTAGAACGTAGACTGGGGTTCAAGATTAATCTCCTTAGATCCGTTGAGGAAGCGAAACCCAGTCATCACGACCGGGGCAACGTAGGACCATAAAGACGCAACATGACAAGCTGGTGACCGTGTGTGCTGCCATGGACTTGGGGTGCTGCACTATCCCCTGATGTCGGGGAAAATACGGCGCTTCCTGATCAAACAACCGGAGCCATTTCTGAGGCCAGCACATTGGTCACAATTTGCGACCACCTCGGTCAGATCGGCATCAATCGTCACCCGCAGGCCCGTACGGTGAGAATGTGCGACTTGATGCGCCGCAACATGACGGTGCTCGTTTGTTGCTCGTCTTGTCTTGTTTGAAGCTGACGGTGACTTGATTCAGAGCCCATTCGCCGTGTGAGCCGCGATGCGCCCAGCCGGCGGTGTGTTTTTCAACAAAGCTGAACAACTCGTACATGGCCATGACCATGGCGCCGATCACGACCAGGCCGGCAAACGCCAGCGTGATGGCGATTTTGAGGGAGTCAAAAAAGGGCATGGAGCGTGGCAAGCCGACCTTGACTAGCACGTCCCAGCGCTTGGCCCCCAGCACACGCACCACGTCCTCCAGTTCCAGTTCCGGTTCCAGCGTGGCCAGCCCCTGGCGCTATTCGACCTACCGGGGTTCCGGATGCCATTTCCTAATCAGAGTTGCCCCTCGGTCAGGGTGTCCAGCTGAAAGCGACCACTTTTGTCCCACAGCCAGGTGTCGGTGTAGGTCACATGACCCATCCGCACGGGCAAGGGAAAGGGGGCGGCCAGGCGCACCATCCGTTCGATCTCGGCGGTGACTTCGGGTGCATGTTTGGGCGCGCGCATCCAGTGGGTGCGGGTGACGCGGCCCTTGCCATCCACTTCAACCTCCAGCACGCCGATGGCGTACAGCATGGGTGGCAGCTTGCCCTGGAATATCCGGTCGACGTTTTGTGCGTAGAGGTGGCTGGCCGCATCGCGGCGGTAGGCCCGCGGATTGGTGGCGCCAGACACAGTGGGTGCGGGTCGGGCCGGCTGACGGGAGCCGAGCGGCGGCGCGGCCAGAACGGGGGCGGGCGGCGCCGGCACCGGTTTGGAAGTGCAGCCTGCCATGATGGCAGCCACAGCGGCGGCGGCAGCTGTCTGCAGCGCATGGCGGAGCCTGAATATCTGGTTCATGGGGCGTATTTTCGGCCTTTTCAAGGTAATGTCTTGTGACGACAACGGACATATTTTTTGCGCGCTCTGCTTTGGGCCACGCCCTGGGTCAGTGGTGTGGTGGTGAGGTCCATCTTCGTTTTGCGCCGGCGGCCGCAGCTGACATCGACACGCTGCAGCTGCGCCTGCAGGCACCCCGTTATCCGGTCGCCGTGGCGGCACAAATAGTGCAGACATTGGCAACGCACAGCGCGCGTTGTGAGTACTGACAAGGACAAAGCGGATGGATAGCTACGAACTCGACTGGGCCAAGCTGCAGTGGCGGTAAATGCTACTAATTCAGTAGCTACTAACGCATATTCCACGGGGGCTATAGGCCAAAATGGC
>DAITMI010000083.1:0-12259 GCA_036835225.1 Rhodoferax sp.
CACACCGCGCCTTCGCCCAGGGCGGCGCCGGTGCGCAGGGCGTCCAGGCGCGAGAGTTTCAGGCTGTCGCCGGTGAAATCATGGGATCGGTCGCCGACCAGGTCCAGCAGCGCGGCCATCCAGGGCTTGAGGGCGTCAGTGGGCAGGCGGATGAAGCCACGGGTAGCTGGCGAAGGCAGGTAAACAAATGGCGGAATCGTGGGCAGGCCGGTGTCCGGGTCCAGCGGGCTGGCGGCGGCGGCGGCGATCAGGTCGGGCAACCAGGGCAGGATGTTGTGGCGCTGGCCGTTGATCTCCATGCCCAGTGACAGGTCGAACCAGGGCGAGGTGGCGCCTTCGTCACCGTCCTCGCCTTCGGGGCGCAGCTGCACGTCGAGCGTGTCGGCGTGGGTGATCCAGCTTGTCAGCGTGTCGTCCAGCGTGACTTCAAAACCGGCTTCGCGCAGCACGGAAAAATCGTTGTCGGCCCAGTGCAGCCAGTCTTGCTGCGGACCATCGCCGGGGATGCCAAACAGGTCTTTGGTGGCGGACATCAGGCCCAGGTCATACAGGCGGGTGATGGCGTCGAGCTCGGCTTCGGCGTCGCGCTGCAGCAGCACGCGGCCCTGCTTGCCGTCGATCAGCACCGTGCTGCCCTGGCCGGCCCACCAGCCGCGGTGGCCGGCGTAGTCAAAACACAAGCGGGCCTGGATCAGGCCCAGGTCCGGGACGTCTTGCGGCGGCGTCAGCGAGAGCTGCAGGCAGGCGGTGGGCGTGATGCCTTGCAGCGTGGTCAGGGACTGCAGCACCGGTGGCAGCGGCAGCGGACCCAGGCGCTGCACCAGTGCCGCCTGGTGCTTTTGCAGGGACGAGGGTTTGAGCGGCGGGGCTTTCAGCAGCACTACCAGCTGGGCGGGCGGGATGCCTTCGGCCAGCACCGGGCCGCACAGGCCGAGCGCGGCGTCCAGGTACAGCGGGGGACTGTTCAGGCACAGTTTGGCGGACGAGTCGGCCAGTTTGGCGCGCAAGGACCAGCCGGGTTCGCTGCCCTGGGCGCCGTTGGTCTCCTGCCACTCCCAGCGCAGCGGCTGTGGGGGTCCCCATTGCACGGCGTTGCCGGGGCCGCCCTTGCCATCGTCCAGAAACAGGCGCCCGGTGCTGGCGGCCTGCTGCAGCACCATCAGTCCCGCCTGGCCGCCCGGAATGACGCTGGCGCTAAACGAGTAGGTGTAGCGGTAGGTGTCGGGCATGGCGCGCAGCAGTTGCAGCACTTGCCGGTCCACGTCCGTGGCCTGGTCGTACACCGCCTGGCCCTTGTAGGGCGCGGTTTTGACGGCCTTGGGTTTGGCCCAGCCGCCGGTGACCTTGCGGTAGGACACCACGGCTTCGAGCTGCAGCCGGGGCGTCGGGCCGTGGGCGCCAACCACGGTGAGCAGGTACAGGAACTGCTCGGGCCGGGGATTGTCGGCGTCCGTGCGCACGCCGCTGGCCTGGTCCAGCTCTTGCAACCAGCGCAGCAACTCGCCTTCGGCCTGTACCCGGGCTTTTTCCTGGGCCTGGGCCAGCGCGGCCTGGCGGGCGGCCTCGACTTGTTCGGGTGTAGGCGGGACGAGTCGGCTGGTTGACGCGCCGTGGTGAGTCGCGCTGCCGCCCAGCAGCTGCAGGCCCTGGTAGGCCGCCTTCAGCATCAGCGCCACGCCATGTTTGCACTGGCTGCCGACCGGGCATTCGCAGGCGCTGTCCCAATAGTCCACCTGGCCGTCCGGCATCAGCGCCATCTCGATCGACACTTCATACGGTTCGCGCTGGCTGCCCTGCACTTCGCCCAGCAGCAGCCAGTGGTCTTGCAGCGGCTCGATGTCCAGGCTCAACACCTGTTGGCTGCGGTAGAGCATCAGGCCGCGCGTCCAGGCGCCGGCGTCGGCCAAGGGTTGCAGCGATTGTGGTTGGAACCACAGGCCGCGGTTCACCGGTGAATGTTGAATCAAATCAGGCTCCAGCCGGCGTGTATCATAAGTATCTAGCTATTTAAACAGTAGCGTTCGTCAGATCGCCGGCGTGCCCAGCGCATGCCCGGCCTGCTGGTCGGCGTGGTAGCTGGAACGCACCATGGCGCCGACCGCCGCATGCTTGAAGCCCATCTTGTACGCTTCTGCTTCGAACCGCTTGAAGGTGTCGGGGTGCACGTAGCGCTTGACGCTCAGGTGCGACATCGACGGCGCCAGGTACTGGCCGATGGTCAGCATGTCGATGCCATGGGCGCGCATGTCGCGCATCACCTGCAAGACCTCGTCATCGGTTTCACCCAGGCCGACCATGATGCCGCTTTTGGTCGGAACGTCCGGGTGCAGGGCCTTGAATTTTTTCAACAGGTTCAGGCTGAATTGGTAGTCGCTGCCGGGGCGCGCTTCCTTGTACAGGCGCGGCGCCGTTTCCAGATTGTGGTTCATCACATCCGGCGGCGCGGCTTTCAAAATCTCCAGCGCGCGCTCGTCGCGGCCGCGGAAGTCCGGCACCAGTATCTCGATTTGCGTTTGCGGCGACAGCTCGCGAATTTTTTGGATGCACGCCACAAAATGGCCGGCGCCGCCGTCACGCAGATCGTCGCGATCGACGCTGGTAATCACCACATACTTGAGCTTGAGCGCGGCAATCGTGTTGGCCAGGTTGTCCGGTTCGTTCACATCGAGCGGGTCGGGCCGGCCATGGCCAACATCGCAAAACGGGCAGCGCCGCGTGCACTTGTCGCCCATGATCATGAAGGTGGCGGTGCCTTTGCCGAAGCATTCGCCAATGTTCGGGCAGGACGCCTCTTCGCACACCGTCACCAGCTTGTTCTGGCGCAGCACGTCCTTGATCTCGTAAAAGCGGGTGCTGGGCGAGCCGGCCTTGACGCGAATCCACTCCGGTTTTTTCAGGATCTCGCCCGGCTGCACCTTGATCGGGATGCGCGACAGCTTGGCCGCCGCTTTTTGTTTGGCCGAGGGATCGTAGCTTTCGGTCGGCTGCGCCTCGCGCACGGTGGAGGAGGTGGTTTCTGGTGTGCTCATGTAAGGTTCCGTTCGCCCTGAGCCTGTCGAAGGGCTGGGTAATCCGCTCATGCCGTGGGCTTCGACAGGCTCAGCCCGAACGGGAATCAAGGTGCCAGATAACTTGCCAGCTTCTGCCCCAACACGTCGGCAGCTTCTGACCACGCGACGCAAACGCCAATTGTAGAAAGGTCCACCGTCTGCAACTGCGCATAGCCGCACGGGTTGATGTGCGAGAAGGGTGTCAGATCCATCGCCACATTCAGCGCCAGTCCGTGGTAGGTGCAGTTGCGGCTGACCTTGATGCCCAAAGCGGCGATCTTGCCCAGACCGGTGAAATCGGGGTCGGCGTGAGGGGCCGCGTTGTCAGTGCCGGCTTGCTGTGCCAGCGATGGATCGCGGACCGAACCCGGGACGATGGCCTGGTTCACCGGTCGCTGCGGCAACAGGGCATGCGAACCCGGGTCGTCCAGCCGCACGTAGATGCCCGGTGCGCCCGCGACCCGGTGCCCGGTCACGCCAAAATGTGCCAGCGTGCGGATGACAGCCTCTTCGATCCGGTAGACATATTCCTTGATGAAGTAGCCAGCGCGCTTGAGGTCGAGCAGCGGATAGGCCACCACTTGGCCGGGGCCGTGGTAAGTGACTTGCCCGCCGCGGTTGGTCTGGATCACCGGGATGTCGGCCGGGTTGAAAAGATGTTCCGCCTTACCCGCCAGCCCTTGGGTATAAACCGGCGGATGCTCACAAATCCATAGCGCATCGGGCGTCTCTGACGTTCGTGCGGCGCTGAAGGCCTGCATGGCGGCATAGGTCGGCAGGTAGTCAACCCGGCCGAGATGGTGCGGTGACATGTCCACCGCGGTTTACAGCACCACCTTGACCATCGGATGCGTACTCAGCGTGCGGTACAGTTCGTCCAGCTGTTCGCGGCTGGTGGCGGTGACGGTGATGGTCACGCCCAGGTAGTTGCCACCTTTGCTTTCGCGCAACTCGATGGTGGCGGCATTAAACGTGGGGTCGAACTGATGGGCGATCAGGGTAATGGCATGCACCAGGCCGTCCACTTTGCTACCCATGACCTTGATGGGAAAAAGCGACGGGTACTCAATGAGCGACTCGGGGCGCGGGCTGGCGGGGGGTGTTGGTGTGGACACGGGTGTTAGAGATAGTGTTAGTGAGGCCGGCGCCTCCAGTTGCAGCGGGGCAAAGTGCGCATGAATGAATTATCACCGGCACCGGGTTAAAAGCCATGGGTTTCTACGTATAATCGAAGGCTTTGCGGCAATCGTCGCGTACCGCCTGTGTGTAACATGCGTGTAATTTGAGATGACGATAATCACACAAGTTCCCGAATGTGACTCAGATGAGTCCGAAGAGTTGGAGTTCAAGCGGCTGAGTGCCGAAGAGGCGCAGGCCTTACGCGAACTTCATCCGTCGGTATCGCCTTGGCGAATCGTGGGCTTGCAGGTCGTGGTGGGTGTGTTGGTGGCGTTGGCTGCCTGGGGCTTCACCGGAAGGTCGAGCACGGGTTGGTCGGCAGGGTATGGCGCGCTGGCGGTGATCATTCCGGCGATGTTGTTTGCGCGGGGGCTGATGAGTCAGTTCACGTCAATCAACGCGGCGACCGCCGCCTTTGGTTTTTTTGTGTGGGAAGCGATCAAGATCGCCGTGAGTGTCGGGCTACTTTTTGCGGCCCCGCGGCTGGTTGCGGATCTGGACTGGTTGGCAATGCTGATTGGCCTGATCGTGACCTTGAAGGTGTATTGGGTGGCGCTGTTAATGCGTCCGAAACGAAAAACTAATTAAAGAGTTAACAATGTCCGCAGAAGCAAACGCTCCGACAGCCAGTGACTATATTGTTCACCACCTGACGCATTGGCAAAACAAGCCGCAGACGGAAATCGTTGATTTCACCGTCTTCAATATTGACTCCTTGTTTTTCTCGGTGTTGTTGGGTCTGTTGGGCTCCTTCTTTTTGTGGAAGGCTGCGCGCAAGGCGACGTCAGGTGTTCCGGGTCGTTTTCAGGCGGCGGTGGAAATCCTGATTGAAATGGTGGATGGCCAGGCCAAGGCGATTGTTCACAACGCCAAGAGTCGCAAATTGGTGGCTCCCCTGGCGCTGACCGTGTTTGTCTGGATTTTCCTGCTCAATGCGATGGACTTGCTGCCGTTGGACTTGTTGCCAACGATCTGGGGCTGGATTTATGGCGCCGCCGGGCACGATCCAAGCCACGCCTATTTGCGTGTCGTGCCTACTGCTGACCTTTCCGTGACCATGGGTCTGTCGGTGTCGGTGCTGTTCATCTGCCTGTTCTACAACATCAAGATCAAGGGTGTCGGCGGTTGGGCGCATGAGTTGGTGTCGGCGCCATTTGGCACCAGCAAGAATCCGGTGTTTGCCGTTATTCTGGGTGTCATCAACATTGCCGAACAGTTGATCTCCTTTGTGGCCAAGACGGTATCGCACGGCATGCGACTGTTTGGCAATATGTATGCGGGCGAATTGGTGTTCATGCTGATTGCTTTGCTGGGTGGTTCGTGGGCATTTTCGGCGGAGCCTGCGAGTCTGATGCTGTTGTTGCTGCATGTGGTGGCGGGTTGGGCGTGGGCGGTGTTCCACATCATCATCATCCTGTTGCAGGCTTTCGTGTTCATGATGTTGACCTTGGTCTACATTGGGCAGGCGCACGACGCGCATTGATTTTGCGCATTGGTTTGCGCTCTGATTTTCGGTTTGTTTTTGTTTTTATCTTTTTAGTTTATTTAGGAGTGAATCATGGAAGTTATTAGTTTTGCTGCATTGGCTGCTGGTCTGATCATTGGTCTGGGCGCTTTGGGTGCTTGTATCGGTATCGGCATCATGGGTAGCAAGTACCTGGAAGCTGCTGCACGTCAACCTGAATTGATGGGTGAACTGCAAACCAAGATGTTTGTGTTGGCTGGTCTGATCGATGCTGCGTTCATTATCGGTACCGGTATTGCGCTGTGGTTCGCCACTGCTAACCCGTTCCTGGCTCAAATCGCACGTTTGGTTAAGTAAGCCTTTCCTGCAACATCTCGTTGAAGGAGATCTACTGTGAACATTAATGGAACTCTGGTAGCGCAAGCCATCGTCTTCGCATTGCTGGTGCTGTTCACGATGAAATTCGTGTGGCCGCCCATTGCGGCTGCATTGGATGAGCGTGCCAGCAAAATTGCCGATGGCCTCGCCGCTGCCGACAAAGCCAAGTCCGAGCTTTCCTCCGCCAACAAGCGGGTGGAGGCTGAACTGGCCAAGTCGCGGACTGAGACCACGGCCCGCCTGGCGGATGCCGAGCGTCGCGGTCAGGCCATGGTTGAAGAAGCCAAATTGAAGGCAACCGAGGAGGGTAACAAGATCATTGCTGCTGCCAAGGTTGAAGCAGAACAGCAAACCATCAAGGCGCGTGAGGCGCTGCGTGAGCAAGTCGCAGCGCTGGCGGTCAAGGGTGCCGAGCAGATTCTCCGCAAGGAAGTCAATGCTAGCGTCCATGCTGATTTGCTTGGCCGTCTGAAGACTGAGCTGTAAGAGGACAACCATGGCTGAACTTGCCACCATTGCCCGCCCTTACGCCGAAGCCTTGTTCAAGGCTTCGTCATCAGACTTGAATGGTGCAGCGGTCTGGGTTGAAGAGTTGAAGGAAATTGCAGCAAATCCGCAATTGATTCAATACTCTGACAATCCCAATGTGACTGCTGATCAGGTGTTTGATGTGATTGCCGGTGTGGCCCGCGTGGCCTTGCCGGAGATGGCCAAGAACTTCTTGCGCACCGTGATTGAAAACGGACGCTTGAATGCTTTGCCGGAAATTGCCGAGCAGTTTCGCGTGCTGAAGAATGCCCAGAGCGGCTCGGCTGACGCCGTGGTGTACAGCGCGTTCGCCATTGACAGCGCAGCCCTGGCTGACTTGGCGGCAACGCTGGAAAAGCGATTCGCTCGCAAACTCAATGTCGCCGTCGAATTGCAGCCCGAATTAATCGGCGGCATTCGTGTGGTGGTGGGTGATGAGGTCCTTGACTCTTCTGTCAAAGCCCGTCTTGAACAAATGAAAATGGCCTTGACAGCTTGAGGCACCAGCCTCTCGCCGTCAGCCCAATTAACGAAAGAAGGAAAGAGTCATGCAACTCAATCCCGCAGAAATTTCTGAACTGATCAAGAGCCGTATTGAAGGCCTGTCAGCCAGCGCCAACATTCGCAATCAAGGCACCGTTGTGTCCGTGACTGACGGCATTTGCCGCATTCATGGTCTCTCCGACGTGATGCAGGGCGAAATGCTGGAATTCCCGGCTGATGCCGATGGTCAGCCCAGCTACGGCTTGGCGCTGAACCTGGAGCGTGACTCGGTGGGCTCCGTGATTCTGGGTGCCTACGAGCATATTTCCGAAGGCGATGTCGTCAAGTGCACGGGTCGTATTCTGGAAGTTCCCGTTGGCCCCGAACTCAAAGGCCGCGTGGTCAATGCGTTGGGTCAGCCGATTGACGGCAAGGGCCCGATCAACGCCAAGATGACCGACGTGATCGAAAAGGTGGCGCCGGGCGTGATTGCCCGTAAATCGGTGGACCAGCCCATGCAGACCGGCCTGAAGTCGATCGACTCCATGGTGCCGGTGGGTCGCGGTCAGCGCGAACTGATCATTGGTGACCGTCAGACCGGCAAAACTGCCGTCGCCATTGACGCGATCATCAACCAGAAGGGTCAGAACATGACCTGCGTTTATGTCGCAATTGGCCAAAAAGCCTCTTCCGTCAAGAACGTGGTGCGGGCGCTGGAGCAGGCCGGTGCGATGGAATACACGATTGTGGTGGCAGCAACGGCGTCCGAGTCGGCCGCCATGCAATACGTCAGCGCCTACTCTGGCTGCACCATGGGCGAATACTTCCGCGACCGCGGTGAAGACGCGCTGATTGTGTATGACGATCTGTCCAAGCAGGCCGTAGCCTACCGTCAGGTGTCCTTGCTGTTGCGTCGCCCACCAGGCCGCGAAGCGTATCCCGGCGACGTGTTCTATCTCCACAGCCGTCTGCTCGAGCGTGCCGCTCGTGTGAACGAGAAGTATGTCGAAGACTTCACCAAAGGTGCTGTCAAGGGCAAAACGGGTTCGCTGACGGCATTGCCGATCATTGAAACGCAGGCCGGTGACGTGTCTGCCTTCGTGCCGACCAACGTGATTTCTATTACTGACGGTCAGATTTTCCTGGAAACTTCGCTGTTCAATGCTGGTATCCGTCCTGCGATCAACGCTGGTATTTCGGTGTCTCGCGTTGGTGGTGCCGCCCAGACCAAGCTGATCAAGAACCTGTCTGGTGGTATCCGTACTGACTTGGCGCAGTACCGTGAATTGGCCGCGTTCGCGCAGTTTGCCTCTGATCTGGATGAATCCACCCGCAAACAACTCGATCGCGGCGCCCGTGTCACCGAGTTGCTGAAGCAGGCGCAGTACAGCCCGCTGTCCATCAGCCTGATGGCCGCCACGCTGTTTGCCGTGAACAAGGGCTTTATGGACGACATCGAAGTCAAGAAGGTGTTGGCGTTCGAACACGGCTTGCATAGCTATCTCAAAGACAAGCACGCAGCCCTGCTAGCCAAGCTGGAAGCCGCCAAGGCGATGGACAAGGATGCTGAGGCCGAACTGACGGCTGCAGCGACTGCGTTCAAGAAGTCGTTTGCTTGACCCGCACCTGAAGGCACAAGGAGTCATTCATGGCAGCAGGTAAGGAAATACGCGGCAAGATCAAATCGGTGGAGAACACCAAGAAGATCACCAAAGCCATGGAGATGGTGGCGGCCAGCAAGATGCGCAAGGCGCAGGAGCGCATGCGCGCCGCCCGCCCTTACAGCGAAAAGATCCGCAACATCGCGGCCAACCTCGGCCAGGCCAATCCCGAGTACGTTCATGCCTTCATGAAAACCAACGACGCCAAGTCGGCGGGCATGATTGTGGTGACCACGGACAAGGGTCTGTGCGGCGGTATGAACACCAACGTGTTGCGTGGCGTCACCCTGAAGCTGCGTGATTTACAGGCCGCTGGTGTGTCCACGCAAGCGGTGGCGATCGGTAACAAGGGTTTGGGCTTTCTGACCCGTATCGGTGCCAAGGTGGTGTCGCATGCCACGCAATTGGGCGATACCCCGCATCTGGACAAGCTGATTGGTCCGGTGAAGGTGCTGCTCGATGCCTATGCCAAAGGCGAGGTGAATTCGGTGTACCTGTGTTACACCCGCTTCATCAACACCATGAAGCAGGAGCCGGTGGTGCAGCAGTTGTTGCCCCTGTCGGCCAGCGTAATGCAGGCCGAGACCCAAGCCCACGAAGCGACAACGGGTGCCAAGCATGCTTGGGATTACATCTATGAGCCGGACGCGCAGACCGTGATCGACGATTTGTTGGTCCGCTACGTCGAAGCGCTGGTCTATCAGGCGGTGGCAGAAAACATGGCGTCCGAGCAGTCGGCGCGCATGGTGGCCATGAAGTCAGCGACAGATAACGCCGGCAGTGTGATTGCCGAGCTCAAGCTGATCTATAACAAAACGCGTCAAGCAGCGATTACGAAAGAACTTTCGGAAATCGTCGCGGGTGCAGCAGCAGTGTGACCATTCGGTCACCTGCGGCAGTTTAAACGTATTTATTTTTGGAGCAAAAAATGGCTCAAGTCCAAGGCAAGATTGTTCAGTGTATCGGTGCGGTTGTTGACGTGGAGTTTCCACGTGACAAGATGCCCAAGATTTATGATGCGCTCAAGATGGATGGCTCCACTTTGACCCTCGAAGTGCAGCAGCAGCTGGGCGACGGCATTGTGCGTACCATCGCGTTGGGGTCTTCCGACGGCCTGCGCCGCGGTATGGTCGTGCAAAACACCGCGCAGACCATCATGGTGCCGGTGGGCAAGGCCACCTTGGGCCGCATCATGGACGTGCTGGGCGCGCCCATTGACGAGCGTGGTCCGGTTAACTCCGAGCTGACGGCCTCCATTCACCGCAAGGCACCGTCGTACGACGAACTCAATCCGTCCCAGGAATTGCTGGAAACCGGTATCAAGGTGATTGATTTGATTTGCCCGTTCGCCAAGGGTGGCAAGGTCGGTCTGTTCGGCGGCGCTGGCGTGGGCAAGACCGTGAACATGATGGAACTCATCAATAATATTGCCAAGGCGCACAGCGGCTTGTCCGTGTTCGCTGGTGTGGGCGAGCGTACCCGTGAAGGTAACGACTTCTATCACGAGATGGCCGACTCCGGCGTCGTGAACCTCGAGAACCTCGAAGAGTCCAAGGTTGCCATGGTGTACGGCCAGATGAATGAGCCTCCAGGCAATCGTCTGCGCGTCGCCCTGACTGGTCTGACCATTGCCGAGTCGTTCCGTGACGAAGGTAAAGACGTGCTGTTCTTCGTGGACAACATTTACCGTTTCACTTTGGCCGGTACCGAAGTGTCGGCGTTGTTGGGTCGTATGCCTTCCGCCGTGGGCTATCAGCCCACGCTGGCCGAAGAAATGGGTCGTCTGCAAGAGCGTATTACCTCGACCAAAGTCGGCTCCATCACTTCCATCCAAGCCGTTTACGTGCCGGCCGATGACTTGACCGATCCATCACCTGCCACGACCTTTGCCCACCTGGATTCCACCGTGGTGCTGAGCCGTGACATTGCCTCGCTCGGTATCTACCCGGCAGTCGATCCGCTGGACTCCACCAGCCGTCAGTTGGATCCGCTGGTTGTGGGACAAGACCACTACGACACTGCCCGTGCCGTGCAAGGCACGTTGCAGCGCTACAAAGAGTTGCGCGACATCATTGCCATTTTGGGCATGGATGAGTTGGCGCCGGAAGACAAGCTGGCGGTGGCACGGGCTCGCAAGATCCAGCGTTTCCTGTCGCAGCCGTTCCATGTGGCTGAAGTGTTCACCGGCTCACCTGGCAAGTACGTCAGCTTAGCCGAGACCATTCGCGGCTTCAAGATGATTGTGGCGGGCGAGTGCGATCACCTGCCGGAACAGGCGTTCTACATGGTTGGCACGATCGACGAAGCGTTCGAAAAAGCCAAGAAAGTCTAAGAAACCTTGTGGGACAGTCCGCAGTCGCGTAGCGGCGAGCGCTGTCCCCAACTGATCAGGAAAACCATGAACACCATCCACGTTGATGTGGTCAGTGCCGAAGAGTCCATCTTCTCCGGTGAGGCGCGTTTTGTGTCTCTGCCCGGTGAAGCCGGCGAGCTCGGCATTTACCCGCGCCACACCCCGCTGATCACGCGCATCAAGGCGGGTTCGGTGCGTATTGAAAAAGCCGACGGCAGCGAAGAGTTTGTCTTTGTTGCCGGTGGTCTTCTGGAAGTGCAGCCCCACTGCGTGACGGTGTTGTCTGACACTGCCATTCGAGGCAAGGATCTGGACGATGAAAAAGCCAATGCCGCCAAGGCGCTGGCTGAAGAAGCACTCAAGAACGCCAAAGGCGAGCTGGACATCGCACGCGCCCAATCCGAGCTGCTCGTGATGGCGGCCCAGATTGCGGCACTGCGCAAGTACCGCCAGAAAAAGTAACGGAACATCAGCAGCGCTGGTCGCTCAGCCGATTGACTGACCCACTTTCAAAGCCCTGATCTGCGAAGCTCAGGGCTTTTGACATTTAAGAGCGGTGGTGGCTCAAGTTAGCACCAGTCTCAGGCCAATTGAGGCGCGTCCGGCAGTTCGTTCGGATTGCGTTGCCCCGCTGTCAGCGGGAAATTTTGCACCAGCAGGGCCGACACCTCCTCCAGCGCGTGGGTCAGGCCGTCCTCAAACTGCCCCTGCTGGAAGGCGCTGCGCATGCGAGCCACCATAGCCTGCCAGACCTGCGGCTCGACGGCCTGGTTCAGTCCTCGATCTGCCACGATCTCAATGGCATGCTCGGCCAGTAGCAGGTAAATCAGCACGCCGTTATTGTTGGCCGTGTCCCAGACGCGCAGTTTGCCAAACAGGGCCAAAGCCCGTTGACGGGTGATTTGGCGCGTCGGCGCGTCGGTCCGGAGGTAACTCAGCGGCAGCCCCGCCTCCACATAGATGCGAATTTCACCGGAGTGACGTTGTTCGCTCGCCGCCACCCGTTGCTGCAAGCGGTGCAGCATGTCTGGCGGAATGGCGCGTCGCGTGGTGGACTCATCCAGCCAGCGATGTTTCAGGATTCTCTTGATCCGGCTCAGCATCACCAGTCTCCCGAGGCGCCGCCGCCGCCAAAATCACCACCACCACCCGAGCTAAAGCC
>DAITMI010000084.1:0-11851 GCA_036835225.1 Rhodoferax sp.
TGGCCGGTGCCGCCAAGGCACGCCAAATCGCCACCCCGTTCATGGGCCGCCTGCGCCACGCCGTCGGCTTGCGCGACCTGCGTGCACAGGCCGGCACCCAGGCGACAAAAAGCGCCAAAGTGGCCAAACCGGTCTTCAAGCAGTACCGTGAACGCGATGGCAAGTTCTACTTCAAGCTGGTCGATCGCGATGGTCGCCTGTTGCTGCAAAGTACCGGCTTCGATTCACCCAGGGAAGCCGGTCAATCGATCGGTTTGCTGCAGACGCAGGGCGCCGCCGCCCTGTCCGGCCTGGCCGATAAACTGCAGCCCAGCACCGAGGTGGATGCACAGGACATCAGCACGGCCTTGCAGCAGATGACCGAGGCCGAGTGAGCGGGATAAAAACGGGCACGGCTACGGGCAAACTCGCAGCAGTTATTACTAAACCGTGTTCTGCTAAAATTTGAACAAGTTGCTGAACCAGCATCTGGAAGAGTGGCAGAGTGGCCGAATGTACCTGACTCGAAATCAGGCGTACCGCAAGGTACCGTGGGTTCGAATCCCACCTCTTCCTCCAAGATACAACGGCCTGACGCTATTTAATTTGTAGCATCAGGCCGTTTTTCTTTGCCAACTTGCCGGTCATTACACTCACTGGGCACTTCGACTTTGCAACACGTTCACAGCGGCCCCAAAAATCGTTCATTTCGGGAAATGGCATGCACATCAGTCAGTCCACGCACGCCTCTCTCAATCAATGCACGACTCACGCGTTCGCCTTGATCGTTGTGCCTGACGCTGACGCTCGCCATTGCGATAGTATCTGCCGTGACTGCTGCATCCTGAGTTGATCAGTACTCACCTTGACCCCGCCTCCCATCAACGCCCCGCCCCGTACAACCATGCCCATTGAACTTTACAAAGACGCGCAGCATGCCTGCGTGATGTTTACTGATCTCGTGCCCGAGGAAACCGAGGTGGTGCAGGCCAACCAGTTCCTGATCGTGGATCATGAAGAGGGGGTCATTCTCGATCCCGGCGGCAACATGACGTACAACGGTCTGAGTCTGACCATGCGCAAATACATCGCGCCTGAGCATCTGGACTACATCATTGCCTCACACGCGGACCCGGACATCATCGCTTCGCTGGATCGCTGGATGACGTCCACCCAGGCCAAGCTGGTCATCTCGCAATTGTGGGCTCGTTTCGCGCCGCACTTTTGCAAGATCGGCAAGACTGACGACCGCATCATCGCCATCCCTGACGAAGGTGGGCGACTGAGTTTCGGGAAGACTCAGCTGTGGTTGCTGCCAGCACACTTCATGCACGCCGAGGGAAATTTCCAGTTTTACGACCCGGTCAGCAAAATCCTGTTTTCGGGTGACCTGGGGGCCTCGCTGGTCAGCGGCAGCAAAGCCGCGCAGTTCATCACTGATCTGAACCCCATGCCGCCAGGCATGGAGGCATTCCACCGGCGCTACATGGTGAGCAACAAAATTCTCAAGCTCTGGGTCAGCATGGTGCGCGGTCTTGACATCGCGATGATCGTGCCGCAACACGGCTCACCCATCAAGGGTGCTGCCATCGGTCAGTTGCTGGACTGGCTGGACAATCTTTATTGCGGCATCGACCTGATGGGCACAGCCCAATACCAGATACCACAGCTCGATCTGCGTACCTAACACGTTGTCGGTCGCGTTCAGGTCCCGAACAGTCTGACTTGGTTGCCGCCGCTTTCCTTGACAAGGTACATGGCGGCATCGGCACTCTGCGCGAGCGTGAGCTCGTCGCTGCCATGTTCAGGAAAGATGGCCACGCCGATGCTGGACCCAATTAGCAGCTGGCGGCCATCAAGCTCAAAGGGTTGACCCAGGGCGGTGCAGATTTTTTCAGCGACCCGCATGGCATCCTGATCCTCCTCGACATGGGTCAGCAACACCACAAATTCGTCACCCCCCAGGCGACCCACCGTATCGACGTGACGCACACAGGCCTGCATCCGCTGCGCAGCCGCAATCAACAACAGATCGCCGACATGATGGCCACAGGTATCGTTGATGGCCTTGAACTTGTCCAGATCGACAAACAGCAAGGCCAGGCGCGTCTGGTCGCGCCGCGCTTGCGAGACCGCCTGGTGTAAGCGATCATCAAACAAGGCACGGTTGGGCAAACCGGTCAGGGAATCATGTCGTGCCAGATGCTCAAGGGTTTGCTGGCTCGCCTTCAAATCGCGCATGTTCGCCACAATGATGTTCTGCATGTCGTTCAGGCTGCTGGCGAGCAGCCCGATTTCATCCTTGCGGGCCGATGGCAACTCACAGACCACCTGATCTTTTGAAAACAGACTCATGGCATCGACCATTTTCCGCAAGGGGCCAGTCACGGCGCGTGAAACCAGTGCGGCGAGCAGCCCGGCCAGCATCCCCAAGGCAAGAATCATTTGCACGGTGTTCCAACCCATGCGACGGGCTTCCCGCACGACATTCTCCAAGGGCTGCGACAGGCCCAGAATCACGAAATTCTTTTCGACCGATCCACCAAAAGGTATGCGGACAAACGCGGCCACCAGCCCACTAACCGGCTGCTGTGCCGCTTCGATATTGGTCACCACACTGGCGCTCTTCCCATTGATCAAGGCTGCCACCGGCTCGAAAGACGCCTGAATGAAAATTCTGCGTCCCTGGTCAAAACCAAAGGCCTCGGCCGGATTGGGGTGAATCAGGTAGTCGCCCCAATGGTTGCTCAAATACAGCTGATAAGTCCTCGGCAGGTCTGATTTCAGGCGGTCAAACAGGCCGTTCAGATCCAGGTTGATCACAATCAACCCCTGCACTTTGCCGTTTTCGGCCAGCACGGGTGCGGCAACCCGCACGGTCGGCTTGTGCAAGCCAGCATGCGCCCCTTCTTCGTGGTTGATGGTGATGTCCGACAAATAGACTTGGCCCCGGCCCAGTTGCAGTGTGTTGAAGACGTAGGGGTAATGGGCTTTTTCCTGCAGATCAGTCGCGGCTATCGGCACCAGTTGATCGCCGTCACGGTCCACCCGCACCAGTTCCAGGCCGTGCTGGTTGGCATCAATCAGCCGGACCTGGAAATACTCAGGATGCACCGCCATCATCGCCGTGAAGGTGTCGCTCAAGCGCTTTTTGTCATGGCTCGCCAGCACGCTTTCACGGCTGGCGGCAATCGCCGCGCTGGTCGGGAGGCTGGCCAGCAGCAGTGCGTCCCGGGACACATTGTCGATGTTGGCCTGAAAGTTACGTCCCAGCACCTGGGTCGCCGTCAGCAAATCCCGTTGCGCCGCCGCCAGCAAGGTGGCACGGCCGCTGGTGTATGAGTAGTAACCCACGATCCCCATCGCCACCAGACTGAAGCTGGCCAGCAAAAGCCCCAACTTGAGACCAATGCCGTAGCGCATGGACTAGAACCGCCCTGGCAAATCGCCAGAAATAATGCGTCCCCACAGGGTTGCCCTGCGTTTGTTATCTTCCACCGGTTCGAGCCAGATGATTTTGTCAGCGTCTGCTGTTTCGGCGTCGGCCTCAATCGTGTTGGACAGGCCCTGCCGCCGGGTCAATTCACTGCTCACTTTTTTGTCCAACATGAAGTTGATCCAGCGCTCTGCCAGTTTTCTGTTTTTGGCCCCACGTGTCACCGCCCAGCAGTCCAGCCAGGCCAGCGCGCCCTCCTGCGGAATGACATAACCGACATCGGCGCCGGCGTCGCGCAACAATTTGAGCTGCTGGCGACCGTAATTGGCAAACAAAAGCGCCGCCGAGTGCTGCCGAAACAATTCGACCGATTCTTCCGGCAAGGAGTAAAAGGTCAGCACATTGCGGCGCAAGGCAATCAGCTGATTGACCACCTTTGTAAAATTTTGGTCCTCAATCCGGAACGGCTGGCCGCCCAGCAGCAAAGAGGCCATGGAGAAATTGTGGCTGCTGGTGTCGAACGCCAGCACCCGCCCGTTATATTGCGGATCCCACAACACAGCCAGAGATGTCGGCGCCGCTTTGAACTGCTTGCGATCAAAAATAAGCCCCATTTCCGAATAGGTATAAGGAACCGCATAAACCTCGCCCAGGCGGGTGATGCCAGGAATGCGCTGAACATCGCGAAAGCGGGGCAACTGTTGCGCCGTGTTGGGAATATTGGCGAGCCGCAGCGGTACCACCAGTCGCTCGTCAATGTAGTGCTGCAATTCGGCCGTGTTGGCGGCAAAAACATCGAAGTCGCCACCCTGGTTGGCACTTATTTTTTGCCGCAGCAGCTCGTCCGAGCTGATCAAGCTGACTTCGACCCGCACGTCGTATTGTTTCTCAAACGCCTGGACCAGATCGCTGTCGGCATAGCCGGGCCAAGTCAGCACGCGCAAGGTTTCCACCGCCTGGCTTGGCCAACTCAATATCAAACCGACGATGAGCAGCAATAGGCGGCAGGTCATGGGAAGCTACATGTCCATGTCATTCATGGTCGTGGTGCCCAGCACTTTCTGGTCGCCCAAGTAAGGGCGCAAGGCCTGCGGCACGCTAACCGAACCATCGGCATTCTGATAATTTTCCAGCACCGCCACCAGCGTGCGCCCGACCGCCAGGCCCGAGCCATTCAGGGTGTGTACCAGTTCGTTCTTACCTTGTGCGTTCTTGAAGCGGGCTTGCAGGCGGCGCGCCTGGAACGCCTCACAGTTCGAGATAGAACTGATCTCGCGAAAGGTATTTTGCGCCGGCAGCCAGACTTCCAGGTCGTAGGTTTTGCTGGCACCAAAACCCAGGTCGCCGGTGCACAAGGACATCACGCGGTAGGGCAGGCCCAGCTTTTGCAGGATCGCTTCAGCGTGACCGACCATCTCTTCCAGCGCCGCATAACTCGTGTCGGGATGCACGATTTGCACCATCTCGACCTTGTCGAACTGGTGCTGGCGGATCAGGCCCCGCGTGTCGCGTCCGGCGCTACCGGCCTCGGAGCGGAAACACGGCGTGTGCGCGGTCAGCTTGATCGGTAGATCGGACTCCGCCACGACTTCATCGCGCACAAAGTTGGTCAAGGGCACTTCACTGGTGGGGATCAGGTACAGGGCCGCATTGTCCGGCGCCGCTTCGCCCTCTTGCCCGCCCTTTTTGGCGGCAAACAGATCGCCCTCGAATTTGGGCAACTGGCCGGTGCCACGCAAACTTTCCGCATTCACGATGTAAGGGGTGTAACACTCGGTGTAGCCGTGCGCCTCGGTTTGCACGTCCAGCATGAACTGCGACAGCGCCCGGTGCAAGCGGGCAATCGGACCTTTCATCACGGTGAAGCGCGCGCCGGTCAGTTTGACGCCCAGCTCGAAATCCAGCCCCAGCGGCGTGCCCAGATCCACATGGTCCTTCACCGTGAACTCAAAGGTCTTCGGCGTGCCCCAACTGCGCACCACCTCATTGCCATGTTCATCCGCGCCCACCGGCACGCTCTCGTGCGGCAGGTTGGGCACGGCCAGCAGCATGCGCTGCATGTCGGCCTGAATCTGGTCCAGACGGACTGCCGACGCTTCCAGTTCGGATTTGAGGCCCGCCACCTCGGCCATGACCGCCTCCGCCTCGCTTTGACCGGCCGGGCCTTTGGCCTTGAGCTGGCCAATCTGCTTGCTCAGGCTGTTGCGCTTGCCCTGCAGCTCTTCGGTCCGCATTTGAATGGTCTTGCGCTCGCCCTCCAGCCGTCGGAAGGCATCCACATTGAGGAACGCTTGCGGCTTCTTGCGGGTCTCCAGGCGCGCAAGCGCAGAGTCGAGGTCTTTTCGGAGAAGGGTGATGTCTAGCATGGCACGATTGTAATTTTCGGATTTCAGGATTGACTTGATTTTTCAGAAGAATCCAGCCGCAGCCCCTTGGGCAGCGGAAACTTCACCGTTTCCTCAATGCCATCCATCTTGCGCACCGACACCGCGCCCAGCGCCTTGATGCGGTCAATCACCTGGCGCACCAGGATCTCGGGGGCCGAGGCACCGGCCGTCAAACCGACGCGCTGGCGGCCCTCGAACCACTGCGCCTGCAACTCGTCGGCGCTGTCCACCATATAGCTCTCGGTACCCAGCCGGCGCGCCAACTCGGCCAGGCGGTTGCTGTTGGAACTGGTTGGACTGCCCACCACGATCAATACATCGACCTGCGGGCTCATGACTTTGACCGCGTCCTGCCGGTTTTGCGTGGCGTAGCAAATATCCTGTTGTTTGGGCTGACGTGCGTTCGGAAACCGCGCCCTGATGGCGGTCGCAATCTCGGCCGCGTCATCCACGCTGAGTGTGGTTTGCGTCACCACCGCCAGCTTATCCGTCTGGCCTGGCTGCACCCGCGCCACATCGGCCACGTCTTCCACCAGATGAATGCCGCGGTCCAACTGACCCATGGTGCCCTCGACCTCCGGGTGTCCCTTGTGGCCGATCATGATGAATTCATAGCCTTCCTTGTGCAGCTTGGCGACTTCCACGTGCACCTTGGTCACCAGCGGGCAGGTGGCGTCAAAAATCCGGAAGCCCCGCGCCACCGCCTCCGCCTGCACCGCCCGGCTCACACCGTGTGCCGAAAAAACGAGTGTAGCCCCCGCCGGCACATCATCCAGCGCTTCAATAAAGATAGCGCCTTTGGCCTTGAGGTCATTCACCACATAGGTGTTGTGCACAATTTCATGCCGCACATAAATCGGCGCGCCAAACTTGTGCAGCGCGCGCTCGACGATCTCGATGGCCCGGTCCACCCCGGCGCAAAAGCCACGTGGCTCCGCCAGCAGGATTTCCTGCGGTGCCGCCGTGCTGGTGCTCATGCTTGGCGCGGCGCTCATAGGACACCAATCACGTGCACTTCAAACGTCACCGGCTGACCCGCCAGCGGATGATTGAAATCAAACAACACCGCGTCGCCCTTCTCGTCACTGCGGAACTGCTGCACCGAGCCGGCAAACTGGCCCTGGCCGTCCGGCGTCGGGAACTGCACCACATCGCCCACCTGGTACTGCTCGCCGGCGTCGCCCAGATCAGTGAGGACCTGGCGTGCCAGCCACTGACGCATCTCCGGGTTGCGCTCGCCGAAGGCGGTGCCCGCCGCCAGCTCGAAGGTGGCGCGGCTGCCCTCGGCCAGCCCCAGCAACTGGGCTTCGACGGCCGGTGCCAGCTCGCCGGTGCCCAGCGTCAGCGTAGCCGGTTTGCCGTCGAAGGTATTGATCACATCACCGGCCGGCCCGGCCATGCGGTAATGCAGTGTGAGGAAGGAACCCGATTGAACACGGGCAGTGGTGGAGGTCATAAAAGTTCCGGATAAATATCTGAACAGGCAACATACGTCGGCTGGAAGCGCTGAAAAGCGTCGTTTTGGCGAATAAACTGATCCTATTCTAAAAGGCCGACCCATGCCCCTCAAAGACCTTCCTCCTGACGCCCGCCCGCGCGAAAAGCTGCTGGCGCGCGGCCCCGGCGCCCTGAGTGACGTCGAGCTGCTCGCCATCCTGCTGCGCACCGGCATCCAAGGCAAGGGTGTGCTGCAAATGGCCCAGGAATTGCTGCAACTCAAGACGGCAGCGAATGACAGCGACGGTTTTGACGGCATCGCTGGCCTGTTGCACGCCACCGCCGACGACCTGAAGCGCATCAAGGGCCTGGGGCCGGCCAAGCGCGCCGAGATCGTGGCGGTGCTGGAGTTGTCGCGCCGGGCACTGGCGCAGCAACTGAAAGAACGAACTATTTTTGCCACGCCGGACGCCGTCAAGCACTACCTGCAACTGCACCTGGCGGCCAAAGCACATGAAGTGTTTGCCGTGCTGTTTCTGGACGTGCAGAACCGCCTGCTGGCGATGGAAGAGCTGTTTCGCGGTACTTTGAGCCAAACCAGCGTCTATCCGCGCGAAGTGGTGCTGCGCGCCCTGCACCACCGGGCCGCGGCCGTGGTGCTGGCGCACAACCACCCGAGCGGGTCGGTCCAGCCCTCGCGCGCCGACGAAGCCCTGACGCAAACCCTGAAAACGACACTGGCGCTGATTGATGTGCGGGTGCTGGACCATGTCATCGTGGCCCCCGGCGAAGCGCTGTCGATGGCCGAGCGGGGTTTGCTGTGACTCGCAAGCCGGTCAAGGTGACCAGCCTGGCGGATCTGAAAACGGTCAAGCGCGAAATTGAAGCGCAGGCCCTGCGCCAGGCACAACGGGTGGCCGAGCTGGCCCGCGCCCGGCAGCAGGCCGCCAGCGAAAAAGACCTCTTCATTCGGGCTGCCGGCAAGGTCCAGCCCATGCCGGACAAGCGCCGGGTGCTCCTGAAAAAGGAACCGCCGGCGCCCCAGCCGATGCAATACCAGCGCGATGAGCAGGCGGTTCTGATCGAGGCCATCAGCGACGAGTTTGACGTCGGCACCCTGCTGGATGTGGATGAACTGTTGAGTTTTCGTCGCCCCGGCATCGGACCCGATGTCACCCGCAAACTGCGCCGCGGCGACTGGTCGATCCAGCGCCAGCTCGACCTGCACGGCCTGCGCCGGGACGAGGCGCGCGAGCGCTTGAGCTTCTTCATTCGCGAGGCATTCAAGCACGGCATTCGCTGTGTACGGGTGGTGCACGGCAAGGGCCTGGGCTCGCCGGGCAAAGCGCCGGTGCTGAAAAGCCGGGTACACAGCTGGCTGGTGCAAAAACAGGAGGTGCTGGCCTTTGTGCAGGCCAAGCCGGCTGATGGGGGTGCCGGTGCGCTGGTGGTGTTGCTCATGGCGTCGCGGGGCTGAGCGAACGCCTCCGCGACGCCAGCATTACAAAATTTTGTCCAGCGCTGCGGCCAACTGCCCGACGGTACGGTCCACGTTGTGCCACTTCTCCAGGCCGAACAGGCCAACACGGAAGGTCATGAAGTCAGCCGGTTCGTCACACTGCAGCGGCACGCCGGCTGCGGTTTGCAGACCCTCGGCCAGGAACTTGCGGCTGGACTGGATCTCGGGGTCTTCCGTGTAGCTGACCACCACACCCGGCGCCTTGAAGCCAACGGCTGCCACGCTCGCGATGCCGCGGCTCTCGAACAGTGCGCGCACCTTGGTGCCGAGATCGATCTGCTCGGCGCGAACCTTGTCAAAGCCATAGGCCTGCGTCTCCTTCATCACCTCGCGCAGCTGCGTGAGGGCATCGGTCGGCAGGGTGGCGTGGTAGGCGTGGCCGCCGTTCTCGTAGGTTTCCATGATCTGCAGCCACTTTTTCAGGTCGCAGGCAAAACTGGTGCTGGTGGTGGACTCGATGGCGGCACGGGCGCGCTCACTCAGCATCACCATGGCGCAGCAAGGCGAGCTGCTCCAGCCTTTTTGCGGCGCGCTGACCAACACGTCCACGCCGGTGTCCGCCATGTTCACCCACATCGCGCCCGAGGCAACGCAGTCCAGCACAAACAGACCACCCACTTCGTGCACGGCATCGGCCACGGCGCGCAGGTAGTCGTCAGGCAGCATCATGCCGCTCGCGGTTTCGACGTGCGGGGCAAAAACGACGTCGGGTTTTTTCTCGCGAATCGCCGCCACCACCTCGTCAATCGGCGCCGGCACCCAGGGCGCCTGCTTGGCCGTGCCGACACGCCGGGCCTTGAGCACGGTCGATTCCGCGGCGATGTGGCCCATGTCGAGAATCTGCGTCCAGCGGTAGCTGAACCAGCCGTTGCGGATGATCAACACTTTTTTGCCACCGGCGAACTGGCGCGCCACCGCTTCCATGCCGAAGGTGCCACTGCCCGGCACCAGCACGGCCGATTTGGCGTGATAAACCTCTTTCAGAATACCGGAAATGTCCTTCATCACGCCCTGGAAGCTCTTGGACATGTGATTGAGCGCGCGGTCGGTATAGACCACGGAAAATTCGAGCAAGCCGTCGGGATCGACGTGGGGCAGCAGGCCGGACATGGGTGTCTCCTTTTTTAGTTGAGATCGGTGCGGGCCGCACGGCCACGCAATCGGGTTGATCAGCTTAGCACGGGTCTGGTCAGAACGACTTGAGGCAACGCATGCACAGCTTGCTCACGCGTCCTGGTTGCGCATCCAGTCTGCCGTCTTGAAAAATGAGTCACGCAGCTGGCTGCGCAACGCTGCGGGGACCTCGGTGTCGCCCATCGCCTGGTCCATGCAGGCCACCCACTGGTCACGCTCCGCGATGCCAATCTTGAACGGCATGTGGCGCGCGCGCAGGCGCGGGTGGCCAAAGCGCTCGGTGTAATGCTGCGGCCCGCCCAGCCAGCCGCACAGAAACCAGAACAGCTTTTGTCGCGCATTGTCCAGCTCACTGCCGTGCGCCGCCCGCAGGGTGCTGTAGCCCGGCTCCAGATCCATCAAATCGTAAAAGCGCTCACTCAGGGCTTGCACACGGGCTTCGCCGCCGATCCACTCGAACGGCGTTGCAAAAACAGGTTTTTCTTGGATGTTCATAATCAAATTGGCCTCTAGCCCTTATGCTATATGCGTAAGTAGCTATTAAAAAAGGAGCGTAATGATCTTGGTCACGGCGACCGCCAGGCTGGATTTTTTACGTCGTGTCACTATTTCTCTCATCTTCCCCCGTGACGTCTACCGTAAATCCGATAGGGCGGTTTCTTGCTTTAGGGGTAACCATCAGCTCACGCAGTGCATCGATCACGTCTGAGAGCGAATGATCGTGGTCGCTGACCCGTCGTTCCAGTTCTGCCAGCTTCTGCGCCAACGCCTTGTGGTTCACCATCAGTTCGCGCAACTGCACGAAGGCGCGCACCACGTACACACTCATCTCCACCGCACGGTCGGAGTTCAACACACTGGCGGCCATGATGGCGCCATGCTCGGTGAAGGCATAGGGCAGCGTGCGGCGACCGCCCCAACTTGACATCACATTTTGTGATTTCAAGTCGGCGAACTCATCGCTGCTCAGCTGAAACATGAAATCCAAAGGGAACCGGCGAACGTTACGCTTGACAGCTTGATTCAATACGCGCGTTTCGACTTCATACAGTTCCGCAAGATTGGCATCCAGCATGACCCGCTGTCCTCGAATAATAAAAATGCGCCCCGCCAGCGCTTGAGGCGACAGTGCCGCTTTGGCAGTACCGCGCAATAGTTTTGCAGTCATGATTCCCCTGAGGCTTGTAAGTTAAACAGGACGCCCGTCCTTATATTCAGTGCCTAGATAGCTATTAACACAAGAGCGAGCTCCACAAAAACACCACGACTTGACATCACAAATTGCGACTTCAAGTGGACGAGGGCAGTTTACCGACTGACCGTGCTCATCTCGCGGGTAATCCGCACGGTCTCCACACTCACCCTGGTCACGCGCAGGAGCAGGTCGATGACTTTTTCCTTGTAGTCGGCGAAGCGGTAGGTATCAAACTTTTCGCGGATGGTTGGGTCTTTGGGTTTCTTTTCCTTGTACTGGTCCAGCACCCACTCCAGCGCACTGCGGTTGCCAAGTTTGTAGGTCCAGGCCTCGAGCGGGATGCCGCGTAGCGTGGTTTCGCTATCGAGCGTGATGCTGCCAGCGGCCGGGTCGGCGCGCAGCAGGGCTTTGGGGGAGAAACCGGAGGCGCGGACTTTTTCGTCCGGCGTGTCGGTACGGGTCAGTGGAAACGGCGCGACCTGTTCGTAGCCGATGTGCAGCTTCATGAGCTCTTCACCCCAGGCGGCCCATTGCCAGAAATCGGCCAACGTTGTGCCGTACAGCGGAATGCGCGGGAATTCTCGCTTGAGGTTTTGCGCGTATTTTTCGCGGTACGCCGGGTTGTGCAGCACGGCGTAGCAGTAGTGAAAGATGGCTTCTTTGGTGATTGCAGGGAACTTTCGCTTCGATGCAAGGTCTCCATCGCTGCTCGCTGCTCGCTGCTCGCTGCTCGCTGCTCGCTGCTCGCTGCTCGCTGCTCGCTG